>JBAXOQ010000470.1:0-2771 GCA_037133175.1 Actinomycetes bacterium | reverse complement strand
CGTCGCGCTCGCTACCGCTCGCAAGACGCTCCTCCCAAATCCTCCAGCATCTGATCAACGATCACTTAACACCGTATGGTCGCCTCTTCATGTCCGGAAACACTGGGTTCTTGCGGTTTTGTTGATCTTGGAACTGGAGGTTTTGGAACGATTGCGAGGGTCAAACTCAGGGTCACAGGGTCGAGAAATCTCGACCCTGTAGCTGCCTCCAGTCTATCTCGAACGGGCGGATTGTCCAAGCGGCGGCGTCTATTCCGTTTCCCACCGGCCAGTGTAGATATATTGGCCATAGCTGGTATATACTCCAGGTATGAAGCATCTGGTCGACTTGGATGAGTCCGCGTTGGCCAAAGCGCGGGCCGAACTCGGAACAACTAGCATCAAGGAAACCGTGAACACGGCCCTTACACTCGCCGCGGAATCCCACCGAAGGGAAGAAAGCGTGCGGCAAGCACTTGATTCGCTGGCCGCGATGGAACTCACGGATGCCCAGCGGTCCAACGCATGGCGCTAGCGCACTTGGTTGACACCAGTGTTCTGACCAGGTTGCGAATGAGTCCGGTCAGGGATCGGGTCGAAGCGCAAGTCCATGCCAGGACCCTTGCCCGAACATCCATCACTGACCTGGAGATCGGCTTCAGCGCTCGTAATGGCGCGGAATGGGATCAACTGGCGGCCGCGATTCGGGAACTGGAATTGGTACCGACGTCGCAGCACGATTTCGTCCGGGCCCTCGACATCCAAAGGGCCCTGGCAGTGACCGGGCATCGCGGACGCAAACTACCTGACTTGCTGATCGCGGCAGTTGCCGAAAGACACAACCTCAGCGTCCTCCACTATGACGTGGACTTCGAGATCATTTCTGGCCTCACTGGATTGCGAAATGAGTGGGTAGTACCCCGCGGAACCATCGACTAATCGCCAACCTAGTTCGTGTTTCGTTGGCACGTCGACTTCTGGGAGCGTGAGCGCCGCGCAACCCCGTGACAACGCAATGCCTCCCGCGATCGGACTCCATAGCCTCTTCGTAGCTCAAACCCTCACCGCCACCTCGTTGACGAGACCCTGGCCGACCGAAAATCCACCGCCACCGGACAAGCCCGGTCATCACCCGATTCGCAGTCAGCTTCCTCGGCTCCGTAACGGCGACCACGACGAGAGCCAGCCGCCGGCGGGTTCGGCCCCGTGACCGGGGTGCCAGGTCGGACGACAAGTCAGGCGCTGTCACACCCACGGCAGGAAAGTAGATTTCGCGAAAATGGTGAGGTCAGGTAAGGTAAGCCTTAGTTGTGTACGTGACAGGTTCCCTGTCCGTCGGAGTGTTCGGAGTCCCCATGAAACTCGTACGCAGTGCCCTCGCTGTCGCGGTGCCCGCGGCACTGGCGGGAGCCGTGATCGCAGGTCCCGCATTCGGCGCCAATCCCAATCCGGCCAGAACACTGACCGGCTTGGGAGCTGCCCCCGGAGGAGTCGCTGTGGACACGGTTGGACATGTCTACGTTGGCAATGTCGCAACGGGACCTGTTTCGGTTTTCGAGCCTGGTTTCACTATCGCGAATCCGGCAAAGACCCTCACCGGGGCAACGTCCCCGTTCGCCGTGGCGGTCGACACAACTAGCCATGTGTACGTTGGGATCGGAGGGGGCACGACGGTGTCGGTCTTTGATCCGGGCGCCACCACCCCGAACGGAGCAAAGACACTCACCGGGCTGGCAAATCCATTGGGTGTTGCCGTCGACTCCAGCCACCACGTCTTCGTTGCCAATTTCAACGCTGGCGCCGTTTCGGTATTCGAACCCGGCGCGACCGTGGCGAACCCAGCCAAGACCCTCGCCGGGCTGACATATCCAATGGGTATCGCATTCGACTCCGCCAATCGCGTTTATGTCGCGAACTACGGTGGCGGCACGGGCACGACCGTTTCGGTATTCGAACCTGGCGCGACCCTCGCGAACCCGGCCAGGACCCTCACCGGGCTGACAAACCCAGCCGGCGTTGCGGTTGATGCCACGAATCACGTGTATGTCACCAACTACGCTGGTGGGGCAGGCACGACCGTATCGGTTTTTGAGCCGGGAGCGACGACTGCGAACCCTTCAAAAACCTTGTCGGGCTTGACAGGGCCGCTGGGCATCGCTCTGAACTCGGCGAACGTAATCTACGTAGCAAACCACAGGAGCGGCAGCACGACTGTGTCGGTATTCGATCCGCTGGTGGCAAACCCGGGACCCAGTGGCACTCCAAAAGTCAAACCCCGTAAGAAGGGCAAGGCTAAGATCACCTGGTCAGCAGCGGCCGCAAACGGCGAACCACCCAGCTACGCCTTGCAGGTGTCACTGCCTGGGAAGGCGTGGAAGACAATCACCACCACACCATCACTGACGTTCGTGGGGAAAGTGCGAAATGCCAAACGCGGACGCACTCTGTTCTTCCGAGTGATCGCACAGAATAGCGCGGGCAGCGGTCCGGCAAGCAACGTGACAAGAGCCACCATGAAGTAGGTCCAATTCAGGTCGGGCGTTGGACAGGCCAGCACGATTGCAACTGGAATCGAGATTCAAGCAGGCACTGTGGAAGACCTCGGGAACGACCACGATTGCCTGCAACTACGATTCGACCCCTATGTTGCCGGAAGTCCTACGCACCGTCGTCACCCAATGATTATCTGGTTGGCCGGCCGGTAGCGGAATGTCGAGGGAGCGAACTCGGCGGTGGCCAGGTTCTCCACCACGAGCCGGTAGGTGGCCTGCAACCGCTGCAGCGGAGTCTCG
>JBAXOQ010000469.1:0-2790 GCA_037133175.1 Actinomycetes bacterium | reverse complement strand
CTTTCGCTGGCATACGAGCCGGATGCGACCTGCTCCTTGACAGCCTCAGCCATCTCAGTCGGCAACGTGATGCTCAGTTGCTTTGTGGTGCGCATGACCACCTCCCGGTCGATAGGACTAAATCCTACTCAATTTCAGACGTGGCCGCAACGAGCCGACGAGACTCACAACCCGACCGGCACGCCCTCCCACAGCACTCGACCGGTTGGCGCCGACATCAGCGACACCCACCAGCGCGACGTGGGCTACGAGGTCGGGTCTTGCAACTCGTAGCCCATCTCGCACATCAGGGCACCATGGTGACGTTCGATCTTGTGGACTTGTTCGGCCGTCAGCTCCTCTTGCCACCCGCCCGCTTGACCGCGACGAAAGAACGGTCCGCTCGACCGTCGCACGCGTTCGACGAAGCCTTCGTCATGCTCCATGCTCCGCAGCCGGTCGAAAGCGGTCGCCTCAACGGCCTGGGCCACCTGCGGACGGGTTACATCGAGTCCGACAGCCGCCACCACCGGATAGGTCACCAGGCACGCATCGTCGAGCATGTCCTCGTACTTGATCACGTGAACCGGAAACTCGTCGCACCGCCGCCAGGAGTCCAGGTGCTCGGACCAGGACCCGAGGACCTGCCGACCCATTCCTGCGGCTGCATTGCCAGCCCAGACAACGTCCGCGCTGCAGACATCGTCGACGGCCTCTTGCACCGACTTGCCGAAGTGATTAGACCAAGAGCAGGCCACATCCCGTGGATCTCGCACGATCACAATCGCGGCCCGGGTCGCCCGGGCGGGGAACAGCGGCTCACCGTCAGGACTGAGCCGATAGCGTTCATGAGTCTTGCGCAACTGCGGCGGACCCAACCGATCATGGCCGACCAGTTCGACCCGAGCCCGAACGATGTCAATCTCGTCAGCCGTCAGCCGTCGCGCGTCGAGCGCCATCAAGTTGGCAAAGGGCGTCGTGTGGCAGGGCTGCGGACTATGTGCCGGACTCGGCGATCCGGTGTCCGAGTCGGTCACCGCCATCGCGTCCCCGTCGCCGATCAGTTCCGACCAGATGAAGCGAAACCAGGTGTTGCCCGACTTGGGATAGGAGGCAAGCCACACGTTGCCCTGCTCAACATCACCGTCACTCACTGGCGCCCCGATTCGTGGCCCACAAGTCGGTGAGCCGTTCCATCGCTTCAGGCACTGTGTCGTCACCGACCCTGTCGATTCCGAACGTGCAGATTGACAACCGAGCCATCGCGGTGGTTGCCGCGAAAACCGCCGTCGGCTCGTGAACCGTGTGACAAATCCGCAGTATCACGCCCTGCGCCCAAACGATCTTATCCAGGCCCAAGACGGGCGTGATACCAGCGGGATGCCGCTCCGACAGCTGCACGGCCATGACCAGTCGCGCTGGTGCGTCGGCTCGACCGATATCGATCGTCACGCCGGTGCCACCCGGGCGTTGCCGGCTGACTACCGGTACCGGATACTTCTGCACCAAGTCACGGCTCACGACCACACTGGCGGTGCGGGGCTCAGCGATGACGTCCCCGCCCACCACGGTGATCGGCGTCAACGAGTCGGCGACAACCCGCCAGCCCTGCTGGGCCATCAGCAGCATGATCTCGTGCTCGTGTCGGTTTCGCCCCATCACCGCTAACGCCAGCCCGGTCTGCGGATCAACCAGCGTTGTCGTGAACAGCAACGTTCGTCCCCGCCGCAAGCACGACAATGGCTCTCCCCAGTTCTGGGCCAGCATCTGCGCTGCGCCAGCATCGACTCCCGGGTCAGTCGAGACCGTGACACCCCCATTCACATCGACGGTCACCGTGCCGACCGATGGGAGCGTGGCTACCCAATCCCCTGCCCCAAGGGTTAGCAGATCCTTCACGATTCCACCCCGCACTCGGAATCGTTGCTCACCGGGCCAGCACCAGTGGGGCCAGATGGGCCGAGCGATGCGTTGATCTGAGCACACACCTCGTCCACGGTGTCGGCTCCCACCGAACGCCTGATTCGAATCGCCGCCACCGTCGCCATCACCTCAAACCACTTCATCAGCTCACCGCGAGGCCCGGCGATGGCCGCCACCCTGCGCAGGTGCAGATTGCGCTCGAGCAGGGTGAATAGTGCGAGGCCATCGACTCCCTCGACCATCACCGAAGGCACCTGCGTCGGATCCGCCGACCGCTGCAGAAAAGCGATGCCAGTGATGGCGCGGGGTGCCAGGTCCTGATTCAGGTCCACAGCGAACTTCTCGCGCAGCGGCAGGCGCGTGCGCGCCGCGCCCGCATGAACCTGATGCAGTGCATCGGGCAGCAGGTGAATTGGCCGAGCGTAGGGCAAGACCCACGGCAAGCCGTCTCGGACCACAACTGCCGTGGTGTCGTCACACGACAGCGACCAGCCAGCGGCGCACAGTGCCGCGGCGGTCGTGGACTTCCCGGCGCCGCTACCACCGGCCACCGCGATGGTGGCGTCGCCGAGCGAGACAGTGCTGGCGTGCAGAAAAATGCAGCCACGCTCAAGCATGATCAAGGAAGGCAGCCAGCCGTAGCTAATGAAACGGACATCCTCGGCGGTCACGCCTGGCTCCAGGTCCATGACAATCCGCTGTCCACGTTCGACCAACACCCGGGCACCCCATGCGCTGAACAGCACCTGATCGCCATTTGCGCTGATGTACGAGTTGGCGACGGTCTCCCCCGCCAACTCGCTCGGCACCGGCCCATACTCGATCGGAACCCCGCAGATGACTCCCCCGTCGACGTCAACGTCAATCCGCGGCAGGTCGGTCGGCGCC
>JBAXOQ010000468.1:0-2806 GCA_037133175.1 Actinomycetes bacterium | reverse complement strand
GACCTACCTATTCGTTGCTGACGTCCTGAAGCTCGGACCGGGTGCCCCTTACGCGGTCTTCGGCACGTTCGCCTTGTTGGCGTTCGCCGACTTCGGCGGCCCGACCCGCGACCGTGCGCGCGCGTATCTGCTCACCGGAGCTGCCGGACTGGTCACCATCACGATCGGGACCTTGGCTGCCACCACACTCCTGAGTGCGGTGGTGACGACGCTGGTCGTCGGATTCGCAGTGACGTTCTCTGGCGTCATGCGCGGCTATGTGGCGGCCGCGTCGACGTCGGTTTTGCTGCCGTTCATCATCGCGGTGACTGCTGGCCCGGTGCTACCGGAACCCGGGCTACAGGAGCTGTGGCAGCGGTTGGCAGCTTTTGCCGTGGCGGTGGTCATCTCGACCGCCGCCGCGTTGCTGATGTGGCCGGTGCACCAACGCAGCGAGCTGCGGCTGCGGGTGGCTCAGGCACTTACGGCGTCCGCTGCTGTGCTCCGGTCGAGTTGGGGACGATCGGCCGATGATGCAGCCGACTCCGCGGCCGACGCGGCGACCCGCATCCGACAGTTGGTCGAGGCGAATCACCGTGTCCATGACGAGTACGACGGTCAGCTACGCCGTCCAGGCAGCGCGACCGCGCGCGACCGCGCCCTGCTGCAACTGGTCGACCAACTCGATCGAGTCCGGACCTTCTTGTGTTGGCGGATCGATGACCCAGGAGCGTCGCGACTGCCGGCGGACCAGACCCTCGCGCGGGTGACGGCGGGTGCGCTGCGAGAGTGCGCCGCGGCGTTGACCGGGTCCGGGGTGGCACCGGATTCCGCGGTGCTGGGGCAGGCCCGCGACGAGCATCGGATGGTGATGACCGCATGGGCCACCGATCAACTTGAGCGCGGCCAGGTCGAGACGGTCGAGACTGCTATGGTCGGCAGCTTCCAGGTGCGACTCGTAGCGCTGCACGCGCAGCTCATCGCCCGCCACACCCGGATAGCGACCGGAGCTCCGCCTGAGCCTGACCCGGATTTGATTCCGAACACCTGGGCAGCCGATGGCTCTGCTGGTAGCGCATTGCCGCCTGCCCGGATGCTTCCCGGTTCGCGCATCAAACCCTCGCGCGTCATCCTCAACCAACTGAACCTCGGTTCGCCGTGGTTCCGCAACTCGCTGCGAGCCGCCCTGGCGTTGGCGATCGCGGTCGGAGTGGTCACCAATGGAGGCGTTGACCATGGTTTCTGGGTCGTGCTGGGAACTCTGACTGCGCTTCGGTTCGACGCGATGGGAACCGGTCGCACCGCCGTGGCTGCCATCGTCGGCACCTGTGCAGGGTTCCTGGTCGGCACCCTGGTGCTGATGGCCGTCGGAGATCACACCAGCGTCTACTGGGTACTGCTGCCGATAGCAGCCTTCTTGTCCGGCTACACCCCCGGCGCGATTTCGCTGATGGTGGGCCAAGCGTCGTTCACCGTATTCGTGATCGTTTTCTACGGAATCCTGCAGGGACCCGACGTGCGTACCGGGGAGACGCGGGTGGTGGATGTGGCGATCGGGCTGTCTATCAGTCTGCTCGTTAGCGCTCTGATGTGGCCTCGTGGGGTGATGGCGAGAGTCAGTGTCACTCTTGGCCGGTCGGTCGAACAAGCTACCGCGTTCCTGGTCGCGGCTTACGACCGGTTGTTGCAGGGTCCAGCCGCGCAGGACCGCGTGGTTGCTGCTCGAGCGGGGGCCCTGCAGTCATTGGACGTGGCGAACGAGACGTTCGACCTTGCCATGAGTCAAAGTGGCGCGGCGCCGCTGTACACACAGGCTTGGTCGAGTACTGCAAATGCGGCGGGAGAGATCGTCGCCTGTGCCGAACTGGTGCGGTTGCTGGCAGTCAACGGTCATGCGCCGGGAGGGTGCCCGGAAGTCGCGGACCTGATGATCTCCAGCGTTCACTACGTCCAGACCCAGATGAACGCCGCCGTCAGCCATGCTGACTACCTGCGCACTGTTGCCCCAACCGAGTACGCCGACGCGGAGCCGCCCCGAACGCTGGTCGATGCCAGTCCGGTCGGTAATCCGTTGCCGCGTCTGGAGCGGGCCGTAACCGAGTGCTTGACGTCCTGGCACGGCCAGTCACCGATCCCGGATCGGAGCACCGGAGACTTGGCGACTTCGACCGTCTGGGCGCAGGACTGGCTCGTCTACATGTGTTGGCTGGCCCAACGGATCGCCCGCATCACCCAACCGCCCAAGGATGCGGCGGCGCCGACCGAACCCGACTCGGCAGATGCGAGGCCGTCGTGACTTGCGGGTACGAATAGCAACACGAAGGCAATAAATGCCCACCGATCTATGCGCCGGGCATGTCGTTATGCGAGGCTTTGCCACAATCACCCGTGTCAAGCAGTAATCACCCGAATAGACCAGCGACTGATTCGACCAAGAATTCATCCGAAACTGCCAACAAAAGGGGTAGCACAATGAACAAACGTCAGACCATTACTCGCATCGCGTCGGTGGGGGCCGTCCTCGCCGTCGGCACCATGACACGCTACGCACTTCGCCAGGTAGAGAACTTTGCCAGAGGCAGCATCCGGAACTGATTGCCGGTTCAGTTCTTTAAAACCTCTGCCGACCACGCTTTGCCCGGTTGGAACTCCCGTTGACAGCCATTGAATGTAGGAGAGCATCGCAATCATTGCGTCAGAGGTATAGGCAAGTGCCTTTCCGTTCATTGACCTCTCAAAACAGTCATTAATACGCTCAGAAAGGGTAATTACCTTCGCAATGCGTGACCGATACTCTGGAAATACGCCCCATAGCCCAACCCAGGGC
>JBAXOQ010000467.1:0-2821 GCA_037133175.1 Actinomycetes bacterium | reverse complement strand
CCACCCCGAGCTCGAAGCTATCTACTACGGCGGCGGCCTGCCGTTGGCCGGCGTCAGCGGTACGCTGGCGGCGTCCAACGGTCGCTTCACGACCAAACCGACGGTGTGCGCCCTGGGAAAGATCAGCGCCAAGACCGGCACGCTGTTCGACACCATCGGGTTGTCCGGCCTGACAGTGGGTACCGATGGTCGGCTGAAGGCGTTCAGCATCCTGGTGAATTCCCGTCCGCAGAGCTACTCACCACTGGCAACCCGCAAGCAGGTGGACCGACTCGCGGCGACGGTCAACGGCTGCTACTGAACCCACGCTGATTTCACGCGCGCACCAGTGACTGAGCGCGCGCAGACCGGCGGCGCTGCGCGAGGATTCGGTCATGGCCAAAACACGTCTGCTGGCGATCACTCTCGCGGCTGCGACCGCTTTCACAATGGCGGCGTGCAACCAGAACCCGGAACCGGCGATCCTAGGGCAGCCAGACACCCTCTGGCAGAAGGCCAACGATCCCAAGCCAGGGTTGCCGTGGGTGGTCGGACTCGGCGACTCGTACAGCTCCGGCGAGGCTGGGCGGTGGGCCAGCAACGGATCCAACAACGCGCAGTATGACTCCAGCGGCGGCTGGCTGGTCGGAACCGTCGACCAGGTCTATGGGGACAGCCCTCAGGGAACCGAGTCGATCCCCTTCTGCAACCGCGCGGCAACGGCACCGGCCTTCGTCGGTGCTGGCTGGAACACCAAGGAGTTCGCTTGCTCGGGCGCCAAGACCACCAGCTTCGTCTCCACCGGTGGCAGGGTGAAGCCGGGGATCGATTTCGTCAACGCGACCACACCGTACGGCCAAGTCACTGGACAAGCCCTGATGCTGCAACAGTTCGCCGCCAACCACGACGTCCGGGTCGTCACCATGTCGATCGGTGGAAACGACATGGGGTTCAGCGACGTCATCTCCGACTGCCTGGAGGCATTCCTGACTCCGTTGAACAGCAAGACGTGCAGCCAGAGCACCCCGGTTGGCTCAATGGTGAACGATGCTGCCAAATCGGTCCTTACCCAAAGCGTCGCGAATGCCGTGCTGAACATCAACAAAGCAATGACGGCAGCCGGCAAATCACCGAAGGACTGGCGGCTACTGCTGTTCACCTACCCCTCTCCCATCCCAAACCCGGCCCAGATGCAGTACAGCGAGGGGTACGACCGCCAAGTCAAAGGTGGATGCGGGATGCTGGACGCCGACCTGTTGTGGTCCAACACGGTGCTGATTCCGTACATGGACCAGATCATCTCGGGCGCGGCGGTCACCGCGAAGAAAGCCAACCCTGACCTGGCGCCGGTGACAGTGCTGAACACCAACGCCGCCCTGGACGGACACCGACTGTGTGAGGTCGGGACCTCCCGCCCCGAAGCTGGCACCGGACTGCCGCCCAGCCAATTCGGTGAGGGTGTGGAGTGGTTCCGGTTCGTTTCGGTGATCGTGCAGAAGCAGTTCCCAGAATCGACGGACGCTATCGAAGCGATGCACCCCAACTATTTCGGCCAGCGCGCATTGGCCACCTGCGCCGCGCGAGCTTTGGAGTTCCCAGGGACCCCACCGGCGTTGATCTGCCAGCAGGACGGCACTACCGCGTACGACCAGCAGTCCCCACCGCTGCTGACCAACGTGCGCGTCAAACCGCCGACGCCGTGAACGAGGCACCGGTACCGGTTCGCTGGTACTGGCTACTGATAGTCCCGACCATCGTCGGTTCACTGACCGGCATGGTGGTGGGGGCACTGGTGCTCCTGGTGGAGCGCCTGCTGCTGGATCGGCTGGTTTTAGGTCTGCCGGGCCTGTGGTTCGCCGTCCCGGCGGTCGGAGTCTTCCTGCTCACGCGCCTGGCAATGGTGCGTGTCGCAGGCACCACCAAACCTGGCACGGCCGACCTGTACCCGTACTACTACCACCACGACGAAGTCCACTACCCGTTGCGTCAATCCCCGGGACGCATCCTGTCTGGTATTACGACAGTGGGCCTGGGCGGCTCTCAGGGCCTGGAGTCCCAGTCGGTGCTGGTCGGGGATTCGGTCGGGATGCTGCTACGCCGATTCACAAGGGGCCGGTTCGCCTTCCTAGCCTCCGTCGAGGGTCGCAAGCTGCTGCTGGTGTGCGGAGCCGCGGCCGGCATCTCGACGGTCTTCTCGTCACCCCTGCTGGGGGCCGCCTACGGCATCGAGATGCCGTTTCGCAATCGGCTCGACGGCCGACGGATCGTGCCGGCCCTGCTCGCCGCCGGGTTCTCATACCTGACGGCATCGCTGTTCCACGCCTCGAGCACGCTGATGACCTACGTGCCGCACGACATCGGGCCGGTCGAGATGCTCGGTGTCGCCATCGTCGCGGTGCTGTGCGGGCTGGGCGCGCGAGCATTCACTTGGTGCATGCACCGGAGCAAGTCCTGGAAGGACGGCGCCAGGCCATGGTGGCGGGCCACGGCGGCCGGCCTGGGCCTGTGCGTCCTGACGGCGGCTGCCTTCCTGGCGACCGGGGCCAAAGTCGTAGCGGGGCCCGGTTACTTGGCATCGGAGTGGGCCATTCCAGCGACCGGACCTTCGCCGGTGGCGTGGCTGGTGATCGTCGCCCTGGCGTGCCGGATCCTGTCGGTGTTGCTGTGCGTGGCCGCGGGCGGCGGCGGCGGCGTTTTCACCTCTCTGGCAACCAACGGGCTACTGATCGGCGTCGGGGTCGCGGTGCTGTTGGGGCTGGACAATGTGACCCTGTTGGCGCTGGTCGGTGCGGGCGCATTCCTCGGGGCCGGATACCGAATTCCGCTGGCCGGAGCCGGACTG
>JBAXOQ010000466.1:0-2823 GCA_037133175.1 Actinomycetes bacterium | reverse complement strand
ACCCGGCACGCTGTTTCGTTCACCTGACCAACGCGCAGCAGTGGACGGCAATCACCGGCCACCAGCCGCCGACAGCACCGCCGACGCCTGAGCAATACCGGAACGCCGGAATCCCCTGGTTCGACTACGACGCGCCAGGACCCACGGTCCCCGGCTCCGACGTGCTCGCCAGCCTGGACACGGTCGCGACGATCGCCGGCAACCAGCGCAACCCGCTGCCCGACAATGACCGGATCCCCATCGACCGGATCATCAGGATCTCTGCGAGGAAGCACCGGGACCAGGTCCGCGAATTCGATTAGGAGCCTGGGTGACCCCACGATCGACGAACCCGTTGTTTGGCCGAGCATGAGCAGCCCAATGCTGGGAGACTCCAATTCGACCCAAGGGGGACGCTGATGCGAGAACTGCGCGGACCACTGGTTGGCCGTGACGGTGAATTGACGCGCCTGCGCAACGCCGTGAATAGCGTGAAACCTGGGGCTTCGGTTGTCGTCGAAGTGTCCGGTGCAGCAGGAACGGGCAAGACCGCACTGATGGACTGGCTGGCCTCGGAAGTCGAAACGCGTGGCTTCACCGTGGTGCGCGCTGCCGGGTTCCGAGCCGAGCGCGATCACTCCTTCGGCGTCCTGGTCTCTGCACTCGACGATGTCCTCTCCACCGACGTGTCCGTCGCTTCGCTTGACCCATATGACGTGTCCGATTTGGCTGGCGTCCTCCCCAGCTTGCGCTCACGGGCACGGATCCCGCCAGCCGTCGGACCGGTCGACCCGCTCGTCGTGTGCCGGGCCGTGCGGCAAGCGGTATCGACGTTAGCGGACGGAACTGCGGGGCTGGCAGTGATCGTCGACGACCTGCACTGGGTAGATGAGGCGACCATGTCGGTTCTCGGCTATCTGTGCCGACACGGGGTGAACGCACCGATGCTGGTAGCCGTTGCCACCCGCCCTGTGAATCGCGATGGGTCGAGCAGCGACGCGCAACTGACCGGTGACCGGTTCGAGCTGCTAGAGCTCGGGCCGATCGATCGCGAGGCCGCCGCGCAACTGCTTCAGGACATGCGCGCCGACAAGCGCGACGCGGTCCTGCAAGCCGCCGGCGGCAATCCGTTCTTCCTCACCCAACTCGCCATCCATAGCCAGTCACGGGCTGACTCCGCGGCACCCGGAGAGCACGAGGCACTCAGCGCGTACCCACCGGCGGTGACAGCGGCAATCCTGGGCGAACTCGCGGAGATGTCGCCGCGTACCCAACTGCTGGCGCATTCCGCGGCCGTCCTAGGCGATCCTTTCGAAGTCACTCAGGCAGGTCAGCTCGCGAAACTGGACGACGCCCAGACTTACGCCGCCATCGACGACCTGCTCGGCGTGGCGCTGGTGGTACCTATCGATGATCACGGTGGCTTCCGATTTCGCCACCCCATCGTCTCGAAGGTGATTTACGAAACGGCGGGACGTGGATGGCGCCTGGATACACACGCCCGCGCCGCCCGGCTGTTGGCACTCGACGGATCAGATCCGACCGATGTTGCTCGCCACCTTGAGCACAGCGCGAGCATTGGCGACGAGGCAGCTATCGAGTCAATTACCCAGGTCGCCCTCGGTGCACGGGGTCTGGCACCGTCGACCGCGGCACGTCTGCTCGGGTCGGTACTGCGTCTGCTGCCACAGGGCGTCCCCCTGACACAGCGACGCGCCTGGCTGATCGACACCAGGGCTGACTGCCTGATCAGGGCCGGCCACTTCGCACAGGCTCGCGGGGAGCTGCTGGCCGCCCTTGAACTCGTCTCACCGCAGGATCCGACAACCCGGGCGTCGTTGACCGCCAGCTGTGTGCGGGTTGAGTTGTGGATGGGGCTGCATGAGTCAGCGACGGCCCACCTGAGCGCGGCGCTCGAGCAGCTCCCCGAGGGCCCGTCGATCGGACGAATGGCACTGGAAACATTCGAGATGGTGTCCGTGGTCGAGCGTGGCGACGTCGAGCACATGCGGAATCTGGGTCAGCGCGCCGCAACAGCGGCGGCGACGCTCGAATTCCCCTACGTCACGTTCACCGTGACGGCGGCGCGCGCATTCGGCGAGGCCCGCATCGGAAGCTTGTCCGAGGCCATCTCTCTGACCCGCGAAGCGGCTCGAATCGTGGGCCAACTCCCCGAGGGGCAGCTACCGATCGCGCTGGAAGGACTGCTGATTCTGGCCGTGACTGAACACTGGTTGGGCCAATCCGAGAGTTCCCTTCGCCACGCCAGCCTCGGCGTCGAGATCGCGCACAAGACCGGGAACTTGATGGCGGAAATGTGGCAACGGCTGGCCGCGGAAAGCGCGCTTACGGCGCTCGGTCGCCTGGGATCGGCCGCCGAGACGATCGATGACGCGGAGCAACTTGCACGGATGCTCCACCGCCAGGATGTCCTGTGCGCAGTAGCAGGTCGACGCAGTGCGATCGCGGCCCTGCGCGGCGACATGGTCAGCGCCGAAGCATCGGCCCGGGAGTGCGAGTTGTACCTGGATGTGGCGCGCGATCCGCTGCTCGCGACAGTCGGGGCGCTGGCGATAGCTCCAGCGCTGTTGCATACCGGCCGGCCGAAGAGATGCATTGAGCTGATCCTGCGCTGCGGGGGCGCTCGTGAGTTGCCGGCCGTTGCCGAACCGTTGCGGGCCATGTTCTTCGAGGTTCTGGCCGACGCCGAGCTTGCACGAGACAACCTTGACGCGGCCCGGGAATGGGCTGACCTCGCGGTCAGCGCCGAGAGTCGTGAACTTGTGATGCCGACGTGCTGGGCGCAGCGAGCAACCGCTCGGGTGCTGATCGCCTCCGGCGAGC
>JBAXOQ010000465.1:0-2830 GCA_037133175.1 Actinomycetes bacterium | reverse complement strand
CGACCACCTTGATCCCGAACGGCTTGAGTTCCACTCGAAGCGAATCGCTCAACCCCTCCACGGCGAACTTCGTCGCGTGGTACCAACTGCCGAACGGCTCCCAGATCTTGCCGCCGACCGACGAGACATTGATGACCCGGCCCTTGTGTTGCGCCCGCATGCCCGGCAGCACCAACTGAGTCAGTCGCGCCAGGCCGAATACGTTGACCTCGAACTGATAGCGCGCCTCGCTGAGCGGAACATCCTCCAGCGCACCATACGAGCCGTACCCGGCATTGTTCACCAGCACGCTGACCCAACCCTCGTCGGCCTGGATCTGCTCGACCGCGGCAGTCATCGACGAGTCATCGGTCACGTCCATCGGCAGCACTTTGGCACCCTCGTCGGCGAGCGCGGCCATCCGATCGACCCGGCGGGCACAGGCGTAGACGGTGAATCCGAGCCGCATCAACTCACGGACCGAGGCCTCGCCGATCCCCGACGACGCCCCTGTGACAATCGCGACCTTCTTAGCCATGTCGATCTCCTTCGATGAGTGAACCATCTCCGCAAACCCCCTCCAAACGCGGGTTTTCGATGCCAAAAACCCGCGTTTGGAGGGGCTTTGCGGGTCGGTTCAGAGTGTCTGGGGTGGGGGTGGTGCGGGGGTCATGGTCTGGCGGGTGCCTTCGGCGGCGGAGCGCAGCGCGGTCAGTGAGAACGCCAGCATGTCGCGGCCCTGCTCGCCGGTCAACACCGGTTCCCCGCCGTTGGTCAGCACGTCGACGAAGTGGCGGCCGGAGTTGATGAACGACACTCCCCAGTCCGCGTCGACGTCATCCATATGGGTGGTGATCCCGTCTTTGTACATCATCACCGGTGCCACGTCGAGCAACCGACCGTGGCCGCGGGTGACCCAGATGATGCCCTTGGTTCCGGTGATCTCGATACCGTCATCCTGGCCGTAGTACTTACCGTGCATCCGCAGTCCCGGCGAGTAAGTCACCTCGAACGAACCGACGGCACCGTCGGTGTACTGCCACGACACCAACGACGGCGAGTCCAGCGCACCACCGAAAGACGCGCCGATGAAGGCATGCACCGTCTGCGGGAAGCCGTGCAGGTACCACGAGGACGAGAACTTGTGGTGGCCGTCGTCAAACACCTGCGGGCCACCACCGCTCTTTGCAGTGTCGAACCGCCACGCCATCGCCTCAGCCGGCACCTGCCAGCCTTCCGGCGTGTAGCCGGCAGCCGACTTCAGCCGGATGCTGAGCACGTCCCCGATCTCACCGGCGTCGATCAGCGCCCGAGCCCGCTGAATCGGCGGGTAGAACACGAAGTTCTCGAACACCTTCAGCGTGACCCCGGCCGCCCTGGCGAACTCGATGATCTGCTCGGCTTCGTCCACGGTGCGGGCCATCGGCTTTTGCAGCGAGATGTGCTTGCCGGCGGCAGCTGCCGCCGCAGACACCTCCACATGCAGATGATGCGGCACCAGGATCTCGACCATGTCCACGTCGTCGCGGGCCAACAACTCGGCGGCGTCGGCGTGCCGCGCCGACTCAGGCACCGACCAGGCCGCGCCCCGTGCGTTGCGATTCGCCTCATCCGGGTCAGCCACCGCCGTGATGGTGGCGCCGTCGTGGCCGAGGTACGCCGGTGCGTGCAGGTCAGAAATCCGCCCGCAACCGATAATGCCGACTCTGATCATGATCTCTCCTTGCTCGATTCGGATTCGTTCTGACCGGACTCGTTCAGTTCGCCCAGTGGGTCCCACAAGTCAAGGTCAGCGCCCAGGTTCGCCTGCAGCACATGCCCTGCGTACAACCGACGCCAACCCGAATCCGGCGGCTCCGGCGGCGTCCACTGCGCTCGGCGGCGGGCCAACTCCGACTCGTCGACCAGTAACTCGAGCTGCCCAGCAGGCACATCCAACCGGACTCGGTCGCCGTCGCGCACCAGCGCCAACGGCCCACCGACCGCGGCCTCCGGCGCAACATGCAACACAACCGTGCCGTAGGCGGTGCCGCTCATCCGGGCGTCGGAGATCCGGACCATGTCGCGCACGCCCTCGGCCGCCAACCGACGCGGAATCGGGAAGGAACCCGCCTCCGGCATTCCCGCCCCGACCGGTCCGGCGTTGCGCATCACCAGGATCGTGTCCGCGGTGATCGGCAGGCCCGGGTCGTCGATCCGCTCGGCCACGTCTGCCGGTGATTCAAACACCACGACCTCGGCCTCGTGGACCAACAACTCCGGGGTAGCTGCGGCAGCCTTGACGACGGCACCACTAGGGGCGAGCGAGCCACGCACCACTGCCAGACCCCCGCGGGGCTTAACCGGGTCATCGAGCGAATGGATCGTTGTGGTCCCGGGCGCCGGTCCGGCACACTCGGCGAGCCGATCGCCCAGTGTCCCGCCCTCGACCACGGCTGCATCCAGACACAGGTGCTCGCGCAACACCGTGAGCAGCGCCGGAACTCCCCCGGCGCGATGCAGATCCTCCAGGTAGCCCGAGCCCGCTGGCTTCAGGTCAGTGATCACCGGCACGTCCCGGGACACCCAGGCGAACTCGTCAAGGCGTAGCGGAATACCTGCCCGCCGGGCGATCGCCAGCAGATGGACAACCGCGTTGGTGGACCCGCCGATCGCGGCCAGCACCACCATCGCATTGTGCAGTGACTCGACGGTGATCAACGACCGCATGGTGGGTCCGCCGCTGGCCAACGCCACCGCGACCCGACCGGTCGCCACCCCGGCTCGCAGCCGGTCGCCGGTCGGTGCCGGCGCGGTCGCCGAGCCCGGCAGCGCCAATCCCATGGCCTCGACAATGCACGCCATGGTGGAC
>JBAXOQ010000464.1:0-2871 GCA_037133175.1 Actinomycetes bacterium | reverse complement strand
CACCTTCAGCGTCACCGCCACCAACGTCGCCGGCACTGGACCGGCCGGCACCGCCGCCACCACCCCCCGCACGATCCCCTCAGTGCCGCTCGATGTGATGGCCGTACCGGACAATCACCAGGTCACAGTGTCGTGGCAAGCCCCCCTGACCAACGGTGGCGCGGCGATCTCCGGCTACACAGTGACAACCACGCCCGCCTCGGCAGGCTGCACCACCGGTGGCGCATTGACCTGCACCGTCACCGGCCTGACCAACGGCACGCCATACCAATTCACAGTGACGGCCACCAATGTCGCTGGCGCCAGTAGTGCATCCGCTCCACCGGTCACCAGCACGCCGCGAACCGTCCCCGGAGCACCCACCGCCCTGGCAGCAGTGCCCGGCAACGAAGAAGTCGAGCTGACCTGGACGGCGCCGGCAGACAACGGCGGCGCAATAATCTTGGGGTACACCGTGACGGCCAGCCCGGGCGGCGCGCAGTGTCAGACGAATGGCCCGAGGACCTGCATCGTCAGCGGCCTGACCAACGGCCAGCTCTACTCGTTCACCGTCACGGCGATGAACGTCGCCGGCACCGGCGCACCCTCCGCTTCCGCCAGCGCCACCCCGGTACGAGTCCCCGATCCTCCGACCGGCGTATCGGCAACCCGCGGCGTCGGCTCAGTGACGCTGGCCTGGAGCGCGCCGGTGAACCAGGGTGGTTCGGCTGTTACCAGCTACGCCGTGTCCGGACCTGGAACCAGCGGATGCACGACCATTGCCACGAGCTGCACCGTTGGCGCCCTTGCTGCCGGCCAGAACTACACATTCACCGTCATAGCGACTAACGCGGTCGGTGACGGCCTCGCCAGCGATGCCGTCACCGCAGCGCCGCTGACGATTCCAACCATCCCGCGCAACGTGCAGTCCGGACGAGCCGGCAACGCCAGCAGCGTTGCCTCCAACCTTCGGGTCAGCTGGAATGCACCTCTGAGCAACGGCGGAACGCCGATCGTCCGCTACACGGTCATTGGCGGAGGCGCGACCTGCAGCACAGCGGGCCTGACATGCATTCTGACGGGGATCACTCGGCTTCCGACGATGGTCACCGTGGTTGCCACGAATATCGTCGGCGACAGCGCTTCGGGGACAGTCGTCTCACCCGCGCGCCTTGCCACGTTCAACATCGGCAAGCGCAGTCCGGCGACGCGGAAGTTCTACGGCAGCGGTGTTGTGCCAGGCCAAAGGGTCCGCATCTACTCCGTGGTCAACAGTCACTTGGTCTACCTGACCAGCACAGTCGTCAACTCAAGGCTGCAGTGGTCGAAGATCGTCACCGTCCCCTACGGGTACCGCACCTGGGTCGTCAAGTCCCGCCAGTGGCGTAGCGGCGTCCGGCACACGAATCGCTGATCCGTCGAATCCGGGCTTGGGAGTGAACACATGGATTGTCATCGAGAGCCGGCCCACGGCCGAGAGCTCGCACGCAGTGATTCGACGAATCGGGTTCGTGGATTGGGTGGGTTTGCAGTGATACGAAGGATGTGTTCATTGGTCATTGCGGTATGCGCCGCAGTGGCGGTCCTCGTCGCCGGGGTGCTGGTCGCCGGACCTGCTGCGGCACTGCCCCCGACGCACCCCTCAGCACCGGTCAGCCCGGCAGTCGTGGCTGCTGGCGGCGGATCGTTCACCCTCGGGTGGTTGGTCCCGACCAGCGATGGCGGCTCACCTATCACCGGATACACGGTGAACGCGACCTCAGCGGTCGCCGGGGCGCCCTCGGGCACCTGCCACACGTTCGGCGCCCTGACGTGCAGCGTCAGCGGCCTATACAACGCGGTGTCGTATTCCTTCACGGTCGTGGCCAGCAATGCCCTCGGGGACTCACCGCCGGCCAGCGCCGGACCAGCCACGGCGCTCGGAGTCTCACCACCGCCGCGCTCGGTCGTCGCCGTGCCGCACAGCGAATTCGTTGATGTCTCCTGGTCGGCTCCGGTCAGCGACGGCGGCGGAGCCATCAGCGCCTACCACGTCAGCACCTCGCCCGGCCCTGCCTCTTGTGACGCGATCCTGCCCACCCTTGGCTGCCGGGTGAGCGGCCTGACCAACGGACAGTCGTATTCGTTCATAGTGACCGCCACCAACCCGTACGGCGTTAGCGACCCGTCGGACCCTGGAACCGCAACCCCGCGGACGGTTCCTGGCGCCCCGACCGCCGTCACGGCCACCCCGGACAACACCCAGGCAATCATCGAATGGTCACCGCCAGTCTTCGACGGCGGCTCACCGATCACCGCTTATACAGTCTCCACGGTGCCGACCTCCGCCGGCTGCAGCACCGCCGGGGCACTAACGTGCACCGCTGCCGGATTGGCCAACGGCACGGTCTACACATTCAGCGTCACGGCGACGAATGTCGCCGGGACCGGGCCGGCTGCAACCGCCGGCACGACACCGCGCACTGTTCCCGCAGCGCCCACCGGCGTAAGCGCCGCCCCTGACAACACGACGGCCCAGATCGCCTGGGTGGCGCCGGACGACGGCGGTTCACTGATTACCGGCTACACCGTCACGTCGGTCCCACCCTCCGGCGGATGCATCACCGCTGGCGCACCGACCTGCCAGGTGGTCGGCCTGGCGAACGGGACCCCCTACACGTTCAGCGTCACCGCCACCAACGTGGCCGGAACCGGAGCCGCCGGAACTGCAACCACCACGCCGCGCACCGTGCCGGGGGCACCCACCGGAACGACCGCAACGCCCGGCAACGCCGAGGTCCTGGTGACCTGGTCCGCGCCCGCTGACAACGGCGGCGCGGCGATCACCGGCTACACGGTCGTTGGTTCACCATCGGGCGGGTGCACGACCTCTGGAGCGCTGAACTGCACCAT
>JBAXOQ010000463.1:0-2889 GCA_037133175.1 Actinomycetes bacterium | reverse complement strand
GTTCAGGCACCCGGTCCGGTGGCCTCGGCCAATGTCGGGACGATAGGAAACACGCGGTCCAGGCCGGTCACGCGAAACACCTTGAGCACGATCTCCCGATCGCTCACGATGGTGAGCGTCGAGTCCTGTTCACTCACCCGCTTCAGGATGCTCACGAGCACCCCGAGACCCGAGCTGTCGATGAAATCCACGTCGCTCATGTCGACGATGATCGCCGAGCAGCCGCTCTCAGTGGCATCCACGAGGCTGATCCGCAGCGCTGGGGCCGTGTAGACGTCGACCTCGCCAACGAGCGTTACGACGCAAGCGCCGCCGCGACGGCTGCTCGAGATCTCAAGATCCATAGTGTGATGCTCCGATGCGCGCGACCGGGCTGTCGGCCCTTGCGGATGTGCCGTTCCATGATATACGCCGCACCCGTCACGTCCAGCACGCCTCGTGGTGGCGCAGAAGTCGGCGGCCCGAACTGTAGGTGCGGTCGGAAACGAACACCGAAGGGTCTCAGCGCATAAGGGGTACATAGTCGCGTGAAAGCATCGCCCACCGTTTGGGGAGCCCCTCATGGCACTTTCGATCGAACTCGCCCAAGACGAGCCCTACTGGCGGCTGACGCTGAACGGAGAACTCGACTACAGCGAATGCGCCGGTCTTCGGATGAACATCGACCGGGTACTGAAGGCGTCCCCACCGGCGTGCGTGGTTGATCTGTCGGGCCTCGAATACCTTGACAGCTCCGGGCTGGGGCTACTGCTGTCGCTGTCCAAGGAGTACGGAGGGCAGGGCGGCCGCCTGATACTGATAACCAACGAGACGGTGGACAACATCCTGTCGCTCACGCGTCTGAACGGCATCTTTTCGACTGCCGCGACGTTCTCCGAAGCCGAAGAGCTGCTCGCCGACACGAGAACCTGATCGCCCCTCGATCCACCAACCACCTCACCGCGAGGATCCTACTTCTTGAGTCCGGCCAGTCGGCCCTCGACGAACTTCACCTGGTCGGCACTGGCACCCTTCACGCCGATGAGCTTCGTGTACATGGCGACCGCCGTCGCCGTCTGGTTGGTCGACTCGTAGAAGATCCCGGCATTGAGCAGCGCCGGAGTCAGAGTCGGAGCAACCTTGAGCACACGTTCGATCATCGTGATGGCCTTGTCCGCCTGCCCACCGTAGTAGTAGGACACCGACAGGTCAGTACCCACCTGTGGGTCGAAGGTCTTAGTGGCGGCGATGGCGCGCCCGTAGTAGCCCGCCGCCTTCGTCCACAGGGGGAGCTGCTGCTGCTGAGCGGCCAGCGCGGGTGCCTGCTGGACCTGCTGCGCCCAGTCGAAGTACGTGTTGCCCTGGCTCACCAGGATCGAGTACTCCTTCGGACTCTTAGCCAGAGCCGCGTCGTTGGCCTTGATAGTCGCGGCATACTGCTGGGCGATCTGATCCGAACTGCCCGTCGTCGTGCCTGTCTGCGTATCGCTCACGCGCGGCTGACTAGACAGGCTACTGAACAGCGTTCCAAGCGGGATCGAAGAGGCCATAGCAACTGCGAGCACGATGATCAGGATCTTCATCGGCATCGAGGTTCGGGACTTGTTCATCGCCATCGGTAGATGCTCCTGTCAAAGGCTACTTGCCGGGGGTGGTCGTCGCTGTCTTCGCACCGGGCGCAGCCGCCGAGGCACCCACACTCGGGTGGCCAGCAGGAAGCTGACCGCTGTTGAGCTGCTCTTGAGTAAGACTTCCGGCGCTGCCCGTGCCAGCGGCCGGAGCCGTCGCAGCACCCACATCGCTGGACAGTGCCGCCGGGTTCGGTGCGAGCATGAACCCGACCAATATCCCGACGAGCACCGCGATCACCACGGCAAGGATCAGGACCGTCATGCTCACCTGGCTCTCAAGAAACGGCGTGGGCGTGCCCTTCGCGACCGAAGAGGTCGCGGCCTTGGCCGCCGGCTTACCTGGGGTCTTGACGGGGGTCTTGGCGGCGCCCTTAGCGGGAGCTTTTGCGTCCTTGGCCGACGAATCGTCGTCGAAGAAGAAGTCCTGGTCACTCAATGCTCTCTACCTCCTGGCCCGCAGGCCTTTCGTCCGAATCCCCCGCTGCAGGCGGGCGTGAAAGACAACAGTCGGCCGAGTATAGCGCAGCCGTCCAAGACCGGTTGGCTGAAAGAACCCGGCGCCTCGCTGCTGCGAGCAAGGCGCAGGCCATACCGGGCGGCATCGGGGCGAGCGACATTCCTAGTGCTGGAGGACCGTCCGAAGGCCGTTGGCTCGCCGCATGATGGCGCCATCGTCGAGCAACTTCGGCCCCTCTCTGTCATAGAGGACGCGGCCGCCGACCATGGTCATCGTGATGTTCTCCTGGTTGGCGCCGTGCACGAGGGCTCCGTACGGATCCTGGGTCGGGATCTGATGGGACAAGGAGAGGTCCACCGCGACGATGTCGGCCTCCTTGCCCGCCTCCAGCGAGCCGATCCTGTCCTCCATGTGCAAGGCGCGCGCACCCCAGATGGTGGCCATCCTGATCATCCGGGCGGCCGTGAACGACTCCACGTCGAGCGACGCGCCCCGCTGGAGCAGCAAACCGATACGCATCTCATCGAACATGTCGATCGTGTTGTTGGACGCCGGTGAGTCGGTGCCAAGCCCGATGCGGATCTTGTGGTCCATGAACTTCTTCAGCGGCGCGATGCCCATACCGAGCTTCGCATTGCAGCGTGGGCAGTACGCGACAGCGACGTCTCGCTCGGCCAGAAGGTCGATGTCGTCGTCGTCGACCTGGGTGCAGTGGATGGCAAGGAAGTTGGGAACATCGAAGATCCCGTATTGGAGCAGGTAGCGCACCGGCGAGACTCCCGTCGGCATCCACGGGCCGTCGCCCCAGTCACCGGCCTCCTG
>JBAXOQ010000462.1:0-2893 GCA_037133175.1 Actinomycetes bacterium | reverse complement strand
GACCACCGCCTGCGCGCAGTAGGCAACGAAGCCAACCGACCGGTCGAGCGGGGGGCTCCCGAGTCTGGTAGACAGGAACTTGACACCACGCATCCGAGCGGAGCTACCACATGACACAGGCACGCGCCGATTCGGCTCAATCCCACTTCGGGTCAGTCGCGGGCAGCCTGCTGGCGCTGCTCGCGGTCGTGACGCTGCTGGTGGCCGGTTGCTCCTCCACGCCTGCCGCCCAGCCGACGACGAGTCCGCAGGACTCAAAGACGAACCTGGACCGAATGCTGCGACTGGCCGCCAAGAACCACACCGTGAACCCGACGCCGAGCTCCGAGAAGACCAACGCCGTGGGCAAGAAAGCCTCGACCGCGGCATCGCTGGCAACCACCAAATCGGATGCCAAGAAGAAAACCAAGGCAAGCAACCAGCCAGTCAGCGCGGCGCAACCGGAACTCGACGCGCTGGCTGCTGGCGGCGGCGCATCCATCGCTCGTAGCATCTTCGAAGGGGTCAGCGCCGGCGTCGCTGGAGGCATCGAAGGACTACCCGAAAGCCTGCTGGCCTGGGGCATCTCGGCAATGGCGTCGGCCCTGTTCGGAGGACCCGATCAGCAGGCTCAGATTCAGGCAGAGCTTCAGAAGATCCAAGTGCAGCTCGACGCGCTGCAGGCCAGCGTCAACGCGCTGAGTCAGGATGTTCAGAAGGCATCGTGCTACGGCATCATGTCCTCGGTCAATAAGGACATCACCACCATCGACAACGCCAACACCGTCTACCGCAACATGATCCAGGGCGCCGACTCGCAGAAGACCTACGCCGAGGCGGTGGCCACCATGAAGGGCAGCAACCCACAGGGGGTCGACTTCGGAACCCTGTACAGCAACATCAGCAACATCCACACCGCGCTGGTCAGCGGCGGCGAATCGGGCGCCATCGCGGCCTGCGCCAAGGGCTACCTGAGCAACTGGAACGGCCTGGTCACCGGCGAGAAGTCCTACTACACCGCACTGCACAACTGGCTGTCGTACTACTACGGCTATCAGGTGCTCGGCATCCAACTATGGACCCAGTATCAGACCACCCAACTCGCGGCGGCCAACAATCCGCAGAACCCACAGGACCTGCTCGGCCTGTGCCAGGTCTCGCCTGCCACCCCCACTCCGACCGCGAGTGCGCCCGGCGGTGTTTCCTGCTCCGAGATCATCGCAAACCAGCAGAAGCTGTATTCGCAGATGCAGCAGGAATGGTTCGCCGTCGGCGCCGGCTACTCCGACGTGACTGCAGGCAAGGCGACCGCGATCGGCACCGCCAGCGGCACCACGTTCTCGCCCGGCAACCAGGTCTGGCTGCTGGACCTCAACGAGTTCCTTGCTGATGACTGCAAGAAGCCCCTGACCTCTGTGGTCGCCGCTGGCGCCGGACCCAATCCCACGGCCTGCGGAGGGACGGTCGGAACCATTGGACCGTTCCCTTCCAACGATGCCGTACTGAGTCTCACCGGCTGGCGGCCGGCCAACGCTGGCGAGTGGAAGAAGGTGTTGACCTCGGTGCCGAAACAGGGCCAACAGAAAGTGTCGGACGCGCTGGCCAGCATAGGTTTTCAAAGTATTGAGGATTTGCTGATCTACACCGGCGACACCGTCACCACAAGCTTCTACAACGTTCCCGCTGGGGGCGGGCAGATCCCCACCCAGGCCCTGTGCTTCCTGGACACCGGTTCCACCCAGAACCCGATCAGGTCCGCCCAGTACTGCGATGGCTACGGTCTTCCCGTCTCGTCGATGTTCCCCGGATACTGCCTTGGCGGGAAGAAGGCCTCCGGCGGCATCTGTCCCAAGAAGGGAACCGGCACCGGACATAACGGCTGGTACTACAACAACGCGGGCACCAACTACGGCTCCTTCTATGGCGGCAAGGTCGGCTACGTCGGGATCTACAACCCACCGAGCTCTGCGGCCAAGGTCGGGAACTACGAGGGGTACAACTGGAACGGCGGGTTCCTGCCCGCGCTCAACAAGCCCATGAACAGCTACCGCTGGCCGGTGGCCCCGACTATGACGAAGGACACCGGCTGCGGCGGCTTCTCACCCACCAACGCGGGTGGGGTGACGTCGGCGTGCGGATCACTGTTCCCCGAATGGCTCTACAGCACGGTGCTGCCGGCTCGACCCGGCACCCTGGCAGTGTCCTGGGCCCCACCGCTGGTGGCGCCTGGCAACACCGCAACCGGCGCGCTGAAGGTGTCCAACCTGAGTAACTCGCAGATCACCGGCTACGACATCGGCGCCGTGCTTCCGCCGGGGACGGCGGCGACTTTCGAATCGGTCACCCCTTCGACCTCGCAGTTCTCCTGCAAGATCTCGGACGACAAGTCCAGCTTCTCCTGCCCGAGTGACGACGCGACCCTTGAGCCGTACACCACGATCTCGCTGAGCGTCAAGGTTGCGGTGTCCGGCGATGCTCCGCTGGGAGTGCTCGACGTGGTCTTCGGCGCGAACTCCGCCCAAGCCGAGATGGCCGCGGTCAGCGTTCAACGAATCCAGGTCGCGCAGCCGGGGGTATCGGTGCTGGTCCCCGAGACGTCGCCGCTGCTGGCGCCCACGACTGCCGGGGCGACCGGGATTACTGTGGCCAACAACTCCACCACCGACTCAACCACGACGACCACCGTCACCGTTGGTTCGAGCAACCTCTACACGATGACCATGGCGTCGAGCCCGGGTGCGACCTGCGCCGCGAACTCATGCGCGATCCCGGCACTGAAGGCCGGTGCCAGCGCTGGCGTGCAGCTGAGCTACCGACCGAAGTCGGCCGCGGGCGTCAAACCGGGCACGGCGGTGCCGATAACCTTCACCGCGACCACTGCGGGCAAGGCCAAGACCACCACCATCACCTACAC
>JBAXOQ010000461.1:0-2933 GCA_037133175.1 Actinomycetes bacterium | reverse complement strand
TTTCGGATTAGAACAGCCGAGGTTGCACGACCGGGCGGGCGTGGGGGTTAGCGCGGAAGTAGTCGCGCATCTGGTCGGTCAACCCGGCGGCGAACCCGGCGAACCGGGCGGCCCCGTTGGTGATCTCCGTGTAGGTGAATGCGTGCATGTGATTCGCGGTGACCGAGGCGGGAATGGCGAGGGCGGGCTGACTGAGGTCGTGGTCAGCGGCAGTGGTCCGGTGCTGTTCGGCCGGTGGGTGTGCAGTTGCTGGCCCGGGCAGGTCGGGCGACTGGTCGAGAATGCCGCCCGGGCCTCCGCCGCCGCGCCTTCACTGGTCAACCTCCTTCGCTGCCGGGCCGGCGGACACCGCTCTCAGCACGGCGATCTGCTCAGCCAATCGATCGAGCTCGACGCATGTGCGATTGGCCTCGGGAAGACCGAGGTTGTCGGACAATCCGACCACCCTGGTCTGACAACCGAACGCACTGACTGTCGTTGTGTGGCCGATACGCAGATGAGAGTGCAGGACCACTGCCGGGCGCAGCGCGCGGGCCACCTCGGCCACCAGATCGGCGTTCGCCCGGGCAGCGCGCACCTCGGACTGGGGCCATAGACGCAGGAACACCTCCGGGGTGAAACCCGGCACGGGAACCCCGGCCGGGCAATCATGCGTGAGCAGAACATCGGCGGGCCCCGCGGCGACCGCCGTGGCCGCCTGCCCGGCGGTGATCGCCTCCGCCGGCCACCACGTGCGGCTCGGCAGCCGATAGTGACGGTCCAGACTCGTGGCCCCACCGAGCGCGACGAATCGCAAACCGGCCCACACCCACCACGATGCCCTCGGGATCTGCCATACGTGCTCACGAAAAACCCGAAGGCCGGTCAACGGATCAACCGGGGTCTCCTCCAGCAGGTCGAAATTCTCCTGGTTTCCGTCGATCCACGCGACCGGTACGCCGGTCTGGGCGCACCGCGCGTCCACAGCATCCAGGAAATCGTCCCCGGTGATGCCTCGCCGCAACCCGAAATCGCCGAGCTGGACGATGAGATCAACACCCGTAGCGCCCGCCTGGCGCAACACCGCATCAGACACCGAACGGTCCGCGTGCCAATCCCCAGCGAAGATCACCTTGGCCGGTTCGGGTACCGGCCACACAATCTCGGTTGGCGGCACGGGCGCACCGGCCCTCCCTGGCACATACATAGCGCTCCTTCATTTAGATTCCGGACTCAAAAATCCAGTATATAGGACGAATGCTCCTGGGCGTGGTTTTCCGCCCGGACACCGCTCAGAAGAACATGGAAGATGGCGACCACCGCGTCGCCGGGTGCGACATGGCGATGTCAACCACGACGAGGCCGACATGTCATCCCGTGTGAGACGGTCGGCGCGGACCGTTGCCGGTTCCCTTTGTCGCCGGGGCGACACCTTCGGGTGCGGGCGAGTCCGACGCCCGCAGATGCGAGCACGGTAGATGCGTCGGCGTGCCACGATCGAGGGACTTGACGTCGTCCATCACGGTTTGGAGCGGCCTCGATTGTGGTCACCCCTCGGGCTCCAAGCTGGATTCGAAGTGGGACAACCGTGCCACCAGTACGACACGGGAGTTCACCGAATCACTCGTGGTCGCGAACCATGTCGTGGACAGGGTGTGGGACTGCTGCCACGCCTGCGGATCCCCCACGTTTCTCCTGCGCGAGCAGTGGACGTTGGACGGCGTCCTTGACCGTGCCGGAGGCGCGGCTCTGTACAGCAGGAAGCGGTCCTCAGACCCCTACCACTGCAGCTGTTATCCCAAGCCGACGCCGCGCACGCCCGTGCACACGGTCGAGTTCCGGGCGAACGGTTTGTTGCACAACTTCGACGGTCCGGCGCGCCTCGGCCGATCCCGCTGGCAGGCGGAATCCCAGTGGGAACAAGGCGGTCAAATCGAAACGGTCTCACACCCGGCCAGAGTGGAGTACTGGTTAGGTGGACTGCACCTGGCGAAGAAGGACTGGAAAGCAATGGTCAAGGGTTTCGCCAGCTCGGGGGAGCTCCTCGCGGTTCCACGCGAATGGCTGCTGGCAACCCTGGATGAACCAGGTGCTCCCCGGCGGGAAGAGTCCGCAGATGACCGCCCCGGTTGCTGGGCGGTCCACCTGCACCGACGCGACCCCTAGGACGTCCCGCTCGTACGACCGGCGGCCTCGGCTGCCCGAGGGATGACGAGAAGGCCGGCGAGCAGACCCGGAGCGGATTCGACAAAGCACAGCTGGCGACGTGTGAGTCCCGCACCAGTACCGCGGTGGGCCCCGCGCCCGTGTGCGGGGAATCCTCCGATCCCCTTTTCAGTCCCACAGACACGTGGCCCGCTGCAGCGCCCAGTCCAGGGGAACGTCCTGGTTGACCAGGTCGGTGAGAGCAGCAAACTGACGCGATGTCAGCTCCTCACCGCGGACGTACCAGCGCTCCTCTTGCAGTTCACCGGCATCAGACCAGCGCGTCACCGCCGGACCGGTAAGGCGATGGCGCAACCCTTCGGTGCACCACAACTCCAACTCCTGCTGCCCGTTTTCGTTCCACCTGCGCATAGCCGCGTCGCCGTCGCGATGGCATAATCCCTGATCGAACCAGATCTCCAGTTCGACGTTGCCGTCCTCGAACCATGCCGTCACCGCTGGTCCGCCGATCCGGTGGTCTCGACCGTCCTCGTACCAAGCTTCTCGTTGCTGCTGGCCATCGGGATACCACCACAACCACGCCGGGTCGTCCGCGCGGTGGCGAGACCCATGAATCCACCAAGCTTCCTGACTGATGCGATGGTTGGGGTGCCACACCAGTTTCGCTGGACCGTCATCTCTGTGGAGCCTGTTCGCCTGATCCGTCCACGATTCGGTCAAGCCGCCGCGCCGCTTCACCCGTCCCCCAAGAATGGGCCATCCACTTCGTCCATCGCGATATCTGGGAG
>JBAXOQ010000460.1:0-2934 GCA_037133175.1 Actinomycetes bacterium | reverse complement strand
ATGGTGTGGCGGTTGCTGGTGGTGAGGTCTTCGTCAGCAACGGCTCGGCGAACTCTGTGACGGTGTTCCCGGTGGCAGCGAGTGGGAATGTGGCCCCGCTACGCACCATCAAGGGTGCGGCGACAACCCTGGGGGCCCCGGTCGGCGTGGCGGTCGCCGGTGGCGATGCCTACGTCGTGTCCCGGCAGTCGCCAGCTTCGGTCGCGGTGTTCCCTGCGACCGCCGATGGAAACGCAGTTCCAACCCGCAGGATCGCCGATCTCACTGGCCTGAACGCCCCGGTTGGGGTGGCGGTCGCTGGTGGTGAGGTCTTCGTCGTCAACAGGCAAGCCGATTCAGTGACGGTGTACCCGGCGACCGCCAACGGCAACGCGGCCCCGATTCGCACCATCTCGGGTGCTGCCACTGGCCTCGACAAACCCTTCGGTGTGGCGATCGCCGGCGGCGAGCTCTTCGTCGCCAATGGGTTGTCGAGTTCGGTGACCGTGTATCCGGTGACCGCGGATGGGAACGCTACCCCCATCCGCAATCTCTCGGGTTTAGATACCGGTCTCAACGGTCCCTACGGTGTAGCGGTCGCTGGTGGTGAGCTCTTCGTCTCCAACGAGTTCCAGGACCCAGACCTCGGTTCGCTGACGGTGTATCCGGCGACTGCGGATGGGAACGTTGCCCCGCTGCGGACGATCAAGGGCGCCGCCACTGGCCTGAAGTATCCCGGTGGTGTGGCGGTTGCCGATGGGCAGCTCTTCGTCACCAACGGGGCCGACCCTGGTACCAGTTCGGTGACCGTCTACCCGACGACCGCCAACGGCAACGCGGCACCGATACGCACCATCACGGGCCCTGCAACGGGGCTAGACAATCCGTTCGGTGTGGCGGTCGTCGGCGGCGTCGTCTACGTCTCCAATCAGTCCACGCCATCTCTGACCATGTACCCGGCAACCGCAGACGGGAACGCCGCCCCGACTGCTGCCATCGGTGGTCCGGCGACGGGTCTCAATTTCCCGGTATTCCTGGCGGTGTCCGGCGGCGAAATCTACGTCACCAACTACGACGCCCCCTCGGTGACGGTGTACCCGGCGGTGCCGAAGGTTTCAGCGATCCTTCCCGCCTCCGGACCGGTCACCGGGGGCACGTCGGTCACCATCACCGGCAGTGGACTGACCGGTGCCACTGCGGTCAGTCTCGGGGGCACAGCGGCAACCAATGTCACCGTGGTCAACAACTCCACGATCACCGTCACCACACCAGCCCATGTCGCAGGACTCGCAGACGTTGTTGTCACCACAGCACTGGGCACGGCCACGCTGACCGGCGGCTACAGCTACGCTCTGGTGGCCCAAACTCCGGTCAATGGCTGCGTCACCGCCGCCGGGTCGGTTCCAGTCCGCGGGACGAAGCAACTGATGCGTGCGCGCTGTGTGACCAATGCAGGTCAGCCAGTAGGAGTGTCGGTTTCCGCGCAATTGCGCGGGGACGTGCGCTACTACACGCTGTCCTGCCGGGTGTCCGCGAACCGGACCACAGCCACACGCGCGACCGGGTACGCCAACCGGTCACGCTACTGCCGCAGCGGCGCCCTGATGATCCGGACCCACGGGCAGCACCTGAAGCTGCGGATCAACTGGGGCGCTCCCGCTAGCAGCACGTACACCGCCTACACCAGAATTCGGACTTTCAAGAACTGAGCGACGCGATCGGGCCCGCACGCTCATCGCGGTGAGGACAGCCTGTTTCTCAGTCTGGCCAGGTCATCGGGCGGGAGGAATTGCATCAGATAGCCGCAATCCAGGCACACGCGGGCCACCGACGCGAACACCGGCTTTCGCTCACCGGCAACGTACATCGCACAATCGGTGGCTCGAATGTTGTTGGGCGGCCCGATGTTGGTGCCGTGACACAACGGGCAGGCTGGTTGGTTCATCCTATGACCGTAGTGGTCCGACAACACCGTTGGGAGGCTCTCGGAACAGGCTCTGCGCAGGCTTGCCGGTACGCCTCGATGGTCGCCGACTGGCCGATCGACGATCGGTCCCAAGCTGTCCCGCACCATCGCTTTCAGGTGCTCGCGAAAGAAGCATCCGAGTCAAACGCCTGGCCCACCGCCGCTTCGTTCGCAGCGAATACGGGAGCGGTGACGATCCAAGGTCGAATTGTTGATGCGCTGCGGCCAAACAACAATCATGATCGCGCAGCGTTGCCGGCAGGGGGGCCCTGAAACTTTATCCCACTAAGTTGGTAGGAAAGGTTTGTTTTATCGCCCTCCAGATGTTAACGTTCGCTTCATGCAAAGACGGAACCGTCTCATTGTCCGACGCCACATGGACTTCTGTCGGATTTCGAGTCGGCTCCATCTTGGCTGACGAAATCCTCTGAAGGGCTAGGCGATTCTTGTTGATCGTCGGGCCTTCACTACCGTCGCCAGCCGCTATCTGGCGACCCGAACAACAATGTCAGACCCGGTTGATTTCGCGGCGATCGGTCTGCACGCTCCGGGTGATCAATTTCTCGCCACCGCCACCTGGTGGGAAGTTCTCCCAGAACAGCAACTCGCAAGGCGCTGGTAGCACAGCAAACCATCCACGTACATCGTGCTGACCGTCTCCGAGAGGAACACAGCACCGTCCCGCAAGGTGGCACATACATGCGCAGATCTCTGCGATTATCCGCAGCAATCGCGGCAGCCGCACTGGCTGCCGGCGTCTTGCCTTCCGTATTCAACTCCGGCGAGACGAGCCCGGCGTTCGCCGCGGCTTTCGGTCCGTCCAACGTGGTCGTATATCGCGTGGGCGACGGCTCAGCGACCTTGACCAACGCGGCCGCGCCAGTGTTCCTGGACGAATACCAACCTGACGGCACCAAGAGTCAGAGCATCGCGCTGCCGACCTCGACCAGCGGAATCCAACGGCGGCTCACCGCGAGTGGGCTTTCGAC
>JBAXOQ010000459.1:0-2953 GCA_037133175.1 Actinomycetes bacterium | reverse complement strand
GTGTTCGGGGGCTCGGTTGAGGTATTCCTGCAGCATGGATTGGGGTGCGCGGGCTGCACCGCTGACGCCTTGGGCCCGGGAGTCGAGGTCCAGGTTCCAGCCGAGTTGGTGCATGGGAATGTCGTCCCACAGGTGTGAGATGGGGTAGTCGCGAATATCGTCGCCGGTTCCGGCGCTCAGGTGTCCGCCGGGGGTGACCGGGACCCGTCCGTAGTCCAGTTCCTTGAGCAGCGGCGCGATCCAGCTTTCCCGGGTGAGCTGGGTCGCCGTGGCTCCCGTCGGTAGTTTGGCGAGTTCGGTGCGGAACCGTTGGTAGGTGGGGAGCAGGTAGGCCCACGCTCGTGATGATGCGGCGCGTACTGATTCGCCGGTGGGTAGGTGGTAGGCGGCTGGTTTGATGCCGGGTAGGTTTTGGGCGAGGACTCGTTGCGGGAGTTCGCCGGGCAGGACACCACCGACGATGCGCACGCTACTCATCGTGTCGCCGGCGGCAGGTAGACGTAGATGCCGAGCACGTCGGGCGGCAGGATCGCCTCGGCTGCCAACCCGCGCAGCCGGTCACCGCTGGTCTTGCGTACTCGGCGGTGGGAGTCGCGCAGTTCGTCGGCTGTGATCATCGCGAACAGGTTGAGGTCCTCGGTCAGGGCGGCGATCCCGGTGATGGCTGCGCTCAGGGTGTCCCGGCTCAGGCCGTCGGCGCCGATTGCTGAGGCTGGTGTGTCGAGTAGGGCTGCGACGTCGGCCGGTTCCAGCCAGGTGGGCTGGTCGGGGCTGCCGGTGTAGGCAACGGTTTGGGCGTGTTCGACGACTTGGGTGCGGGTGGTATCACGTCCGGGCAAGGTGAGGTGGACTCGTTCGCGTAGCAGCAGGACCACTGTGCGTTTGGTTGCTGCCGGGCTTCGGAATACCCCTGATCGGCGTGCCAGGTGGGATGAGACGCCCGCGGGCACCATGGCGGGGTCGAGGGCTGCTTCGAGCACGAAGGTGGCGATGGCTCCGACGTCGGGATCGGTCCGGGCCAGCAGTGCTTCTTTGCGCATGGTGGGTGGTTGCCGGTGGAACGGCAGGGGTTCGTGGTGTCCGACGCTCAGGGATTGGCGTAGCGCGGGCGGGAGGTTCCCGGTGGCCGCTGTCAGTCCGTCGGGCCGTGTGGTGATTGATCCGCCGAGCGCGCGGACGGTGTTGCCGACGAATTCCTCGATGTCCGATCCGGCACCGAGTGCGGCTCGGATTGCGGCGACCTCGGTGGCGACTTCGGTGGGGTCGATCCCGGCCTGGGCGTATTTGGTGCGTGACGCTTTCTCAACTTCGGCAGCTGAGGTCCACGCTTTGTCGAGTTGGTCTTGCGCTTGCTTGCCGATGTCGAATGCGAGTTGTTCGCTGTCCGAGCCGCGCAGCAGCAGCCCTTCCATGAGGGCTTGGACGACCGAATCGGAGGAGGTTGGAACGGGCACGGAGACGCCGGTGGCTTTGCGGATGGCGTCGTGTTTGCGCAGCAGAACTTCCAGCACGACACCGTCGATTTGGTTGTCCTTGCCGTAGATGGTCACGGCGCGCACGATGTCGCGTTTCTGGCCGAACCGGTCGACGCGGCCTTCTCGTTGTTCGTGGCGGGTCGGGTTCCACGCCAGGTCGTAATGCACGACCGCTTGGAACGCTTCTTGCAGGTTGACTCCTTCGGACAGGCAGTCGGTGGCAACCAACACGACCCGGCCGGGTTCGGCAGTCAGCTCGGCGATGCGGGCAACCCGTTCGGCTGGCGGCAGGGTGCCGGTGACGACGCCGACGCGGGCGCTCTTCTTCAGAGCTATCGCGAGGTGTTCACCGACGTACTCGGCCGTGTCAATGAAGCGGCAGAACACGATCGGGTCGAACCCGTCAGCGAGCAGCCCCTTCACGACGTTGATGACCTCGGCCAGTTTCGCGTCCTTGGCGGGCCCGGACAGAGCGTCGGCTTCGCGGGCAAAACCCAGTAGGCGGCGACGGTCCGGGGATGTGGTGTCGCCCTCATCGGCGGTCAGGGCGCCGGGGGTGGCGTCGATGTCTTCCAGGGCTTCGTCATCGGAGGAGTCCAGGACCGAGTTGCGTCCCAGCTCGTCGGCTTCGGCCTCGGTGAGGGCTTCAGCGTTGGCTGCGCGTTTGCGCAGAGTTGCTGCGGCTGCTGCCGGGGACGAGGACAGTGCCCGCAGCAACGCGAGCACGGACCACCATTGGACGCGTTGTTTGGTGGTGCCATCGGCTTCGGACTGGACACGTTCGCGGGCGTACGCCAGCACCTTGGTGAACAGTCGGTGGTAGTCCTCGCCCAGGGTGTAGGGGCGTTCGGCGGTTTCCCGATCCGAGGGGAACGGGGTGTCTTGGTCCAGGTAGCGGCGGATGTCCGCGCGCCTGCGTTGGATGAAGAACGTGGCCAGGCGTTCGCGGCCTGCGATCGTGTTCAAGTCAAGGATGGGCAAGTCCGGGGATAGCAGTTCCAGCAGGTTGTCGAAACCTTGGGCTTGGCCGGAGTGCGGAGTCGCGGTCACCAGGATCAGGTGCCGGTTCGGGTCAGCGGCCAGCAGGCGCATCAGTTCGTGGCGTTTGGTTCGGGAAGATTTGCCGCCTTGAGCTGACCCGTCCGAGACGGCGGTGTGCGCCTCGTCCACGATGACCAGATCCGGTGCCGCGCGCACGAACTCGTCGCGGCGGGCGCGGCTTTTGATGAAGTCTGTGGACACGACGGTGATCGGGTATTTCTGGAAGAGGGACTCGTTCATGCCCAGACCGCGCTGCAGCCGGGTAGCAGTGCTGGTCAGGACGAGTTCGGCGTCCAAACCGAACTTGTCCCGCAGCTCGCCTTGCCACTGTTCAGCCAGAGCCGGGGAACACAACACCGACAAGCCTTTGGCCTCACCGGTCGCGAGTAGCTCGGAGGCGATCAAGGCGGCCTCCACCGTCTTACCGATGCCGACAT
>JBAXOQ010000458.1:0-2964 GCA_037133175.1 Actinomycetes bacterium | reverse complement strand
GCGGCAACCATTCCGATCATTGCATTTGCGCTGGGTGCGAGTAGGAGACCTTGGCACGTGGCCGGATCGGGAGTGGTTGAGCCGGCGCAGTAGGTGGCAATCGCAGTCTGGATCGTCCCCATGTTGCCAGTGCCACCAGTTGGACTTGGTGCACCGATGTCAGTTGCGTAAGTCGTGATGGCGGTAAGCATTCCCCGCAGTCCCAAGAGTCCAGCTACTGCGTCTTGGTAGTCCTGCTCACCCTTGACCGTGTCAGGCAGGTTCTCGACCCCGGTCTGCAGATCAGCGAGTGCAGCCGACAACTGCGCCGCTCCGCCGGACAATTCTGCCGCCCCTGGCGCGAGTTTCGTGTTGATCGTGTTCGACAGCTTGTCTAGTCCGGCGGCAAGTTGGTTTGCTCCAGAAGACAGCGGACCGCTAATGCCGTTGGATAGATCGCGTGTACCCTTCACCAGCTTGTTGGCGTCGGGGATACCGCCTGCAAGCTTGGTGGACAGTTCGTTCGCACCTGCAACCGCAGTGCCCAGGCCCGTGATCAACTGTCCGGCCCCGGTCTGCAGTTTGACCAGGTTCTCACCGATCTGGGTGCCGGCGCCGTAGATGTCGGTGCCGACTTGGGCGCCACCCTCGTACGCCTTCTTGGTGGCGGCGACGGTGGAGTTGTCCAGCGGCACGATCGGCAGGAACGTGAAGACACCGCCGGGAAGAGTCCCGTTCGTGATCCTGCTCTGGTAGGTCAGGTTGGCAACCGGGTCGCCCAGAGGCTTGAACAGCACCATCGAGTACGACAGCTTGGTCTGCCCCATTCCGTCTCCACCGACGGAGGCACCAGGTGCGGTGACCTCATTGAAGCCCTGCGGTAGGTAGACGTCGAGCGAGCCACCAATCGGTGCGTCGACCTTGACTGTGTCGGTCACGACATCGCCGCGGGCATCCTTGTAGGTGACTGTCTGCATGCTGTTCGCGGTGTTCACCACTCGGTAGTTCACGCTGAGGACACCGGTCTTGCCGACCACGTCGCCGGGCTTGATCGGCTGGCCATCGAGGGTGGCGGTGACCGTCACGTTGATTGGGCCGTTGTCCGACTTCGTGTAGATCCGCTGCTCGGTGGAGCCGCTAACGTTGAGGTTGAAGACCGCCTCGTTGTTTTGCGCGGGCACCGAGGCGAACCCGTTCAAGTTGCGAATTGAGTTGGTGCCGATCGGCACGTTGATCGTCGCCGTCCCGTTGCCCACAGCCGTCACTTGGGTGACCATGGCCGCTTCCGCAACCGATCCGTCTGCGTTACCGGTCAGCGAGACAGACTTGCGGACCTGGGTCTGGACGTCGTTGGATCCTCCAGCTGCAGTGGGTGCCGCGACGCCGGCGCTTGCGCTGATGACCGCGGTCACCCCCGCGATGGCCACGACCGAGGCGGCAACTCCGAGCCGGCCTTTTGTCTTGTGTTTCATGGCGGTCAGCCTTTCAGAATGTTGACGCCGACGGAATCGGTGTCTTGGTTGGCAGCGGGGGGACTTGCTGGGGGACTGGCTGGAGCGGCGGACGCTCCAGCAGCCGGGATGCCAGCTGGGCTGTCGTCGGCATCTGGAGCGATTAGTTCAACGAGACCGGCCACGACCAAGCCGAGTGCGACCCCGAAGAGGGCCGAGCCAGCGGCGGGAATTGATTCGGACAGGAAGTTCTGTGGAGCGATGCCGAATGCTGTTTGGTAGGCACCGACCATGGTGGCCGCACCCAAGATGGAGGCCCACAGTGGCATCTTGCTCTTGGTCAGTACCGCCAGCAGAGTAACCAGCAGGATCACGACCACGGCTGAAACTATTTGCGACAGCAGCACCTGTGGAAGGAACGCTGCCTGCAGGGCGAAGAAGACCCACGCCAGCACGAAGCCGATCAAGAAGGAAAACACCCGAGCGATCGGGCTTCCCACTTTGACTATCCCGAGCACGAGCCCGACGCCCGCCGTGAAGACGATCGCCTCAAACGGCAATTTCAATGCGGAACCGATCCAGAGTGCAAGCGCGGCAAGTACCGCGAGAAGCACTCCACCGACGACGTTCTTTTTCATGTCTCCTCCGACCTACTTGTACCGGCACAGAGGACCGGTACACACAGTAAGCGCAATGTAGCGTGCCTCACGTTCGGATCGCTACATAAAGAGGGCAAATCGATCAATCGGGTTAGCCAACTATTCTGTTGGACCGGACGGCCACTTCGTTATCAGGAAGTTTGGGTTGTAGCCACTGTCCGGACCGAGCAGCTCAGTAGTACTGGCGTAGGTCGGGAACTGCCCGAGTTGCACCCAGTTATTGAGGATAACGATGCCGCCGGCGACCGAATCAGCGGTGAAGCTGCAGTGTCCCGCTCCGGCCACTTGTTGGTTCTTGTCCGGGTAGAAGATTGGCGGCGAGATCACATCGGGCTGCAGCAGTCGGCGAGCATCGTTACCGACAGTGTTCGCCGCGACGATGAGGCTGCCTTCGTTCTGGACGATGGCAAGCGGGTCGTACTGGGTGTGCAGGGTGAGAGTGGGTACCTTGATGGACCCAGTGACGCCAGCGAGTTCGGACGCGCGCTTGCGGGCCTCCGGATTTGCGGCCACCCGCGGTGCGTTGCTGACGATCTTCATGTACTTGACTGTCGCGTCCGGGGTGTTCTGGTCGATGGTTTCTTGCTGCTTGGTTGTGACGCGGGCGTAGTAGTCCGTGCCGACGTTGGATGACGGATTGCCTCCGACCTGCTCTTCGATGCCGAACCGGTCGATGGTCCCGCGGGCGAGCACTGCGGTCAGATTCGCGGCGATCGCAGTGGCTGCTCCGCTGACACCTCCGCCGGCCAGCGTGGACGTCTTCGGCGGGACCATTCCGACGATTCCGATGATGTTGAGCTTGATAGCTCCTTGGCCGTACTTGTCCTTCGATGCTGTCTCCACCGCCTTCAGTGCCTGGGTGTAGGCCTTCAAAG
>JBAXOQ010000457.1:0-2982 GCA_037133175.1 Actinomycetes bacterium | reverse complement strand
GGCCATCCCCCTGGACTTGATCACGAATAGCAGACGGTTGCGTTCACCATCAGACTCGATATTTCGCAGCAACAACCATGTGTCGGTCAAAGACGACACCCCGACCGAACTGGACTCACCCGGATCGTCGTGGGTCAGCGTGGTCAGTATCGCGGTGATCCCGCGGTACTTCATCATGTCGATCTCGCGAGCCACCGCCATGGTGACTTCCCGCTCATCACCGACCCTCATCAGCGACCCTGTCCCATCCAGCACAACCACGTCCGGGTTGCCCTCCTCCAGCAACCGCTGCAACGTGCCCAGGTGGGCCTCCAACCCTTGGGCGGTGGACCGTTCGGCCCACATGGTCAGCAGCCCGGCGTCCACCCACTTGCGCAAGTCGATACCCACGGAGGCCATGTTGCGGATCTGCTGCTCGGCAGACTCCTCGAACGAAACGAACAACGCCTGCTCACCGCGGGCGCAAGCCGCTTCGACCGCTTGCGCAGCCAGAGTCGTCTTGCCGGTGCCGGGCCCGCCGCTGACCAGCAGCGTGGAACCGCGGTACACCCCACCGCCGAGCATCCGGTCAAGGGCGTCAACCCCGACCGACATCAGCTCCGTGGGTGCCCCGTACGCCAACCCCATCGAGGTGGCAGGCAACACCTGGAACCCACGCTCAGTGATCAGGAACGGGTACTCGTTCGTCCCATGCGCGGCACCGCGATACTTCACGACCCGCAACCGGCGCGTCGACAGTTCATCAGACACCCGATGATCCAAAGCGATCACACAGTCCGACACGTACTCCTCGATGCCGAACCGGGTTAGCGAACCGTCCCGGCCCTGCTCACCGGTCACCACCAGTGTCAGGCCGCGGTCCTTGCACCAGCGGAACAACCGCGACAGCTCCCCGCGCACAATCGCCTCGTTGCCCAACGCCGAGAACAACACCTCGATCGTGTCCAACACCACCCGCTTAGCCCCGACCTGATCGACCGCGCTAGCCAGCCGAATGAACAACCCCTCAAGATCGAACGCACCCGTAGCCACGATGTCGGACGGGTACACCCGGAACGCATCCACCACCAGGACCCCGGCAGCCTCCAGCCCGGGCAAGTCGAACCCCAGCGAAGCAACATTGGCCGCCAAGTCCTCACCGGACTCCTCGAAAGCCAACAACACCCCCGGCTCACCGAAGTCGCGGGCACCACGGACCAGGAACTCCAGCGCGAACAGTGTCTTGCCCGACCCGGACGCCCCGGTCACCAACGTCGGACGGCCCGTAGGAAGCCCACCCCGGGTGATCTCATCAAAACCCCGGATACCCGTCGGCGACTTCGCCAGCCCGCCAGTCTTTGCGGGAACGTTGGGAACGTTGGGAAAACTACCCGTTGCTGCCTCGGTCATCTCAACATCTCCTCGCAGACGGAGCCGCGTTGGTGCTGCTGCGCCCAACGAGCTGCCACACGCCGCGACCGCCCGCAACGACTGTCCTGCTACCCAGGGTAGACCAAATTCACCTAGGCTCTCCACCGCCACGGACGCGGTCGACCCGGAAGAATCGGTCGCCCATGGCGCCCCGGGAATCCCGCGAATCCGCCGACCGAAGCAAACTCGGGAAGAGCACGTCTTCAGCGTGCCAAATCGGGCCCAAACGACGTCAAAGTTGGCACGACCGGCCGCGCTTTGGTGACAAATCGATACGACGCTCGACACCTGCAATGGCTTCGTCTCACGCGGTCAGTGCGTGCTCTAGCCGAACGGTGCACGCCGGGATCGAATCACGCCCAGCGGGGTCGTGCGGACTTGTCCCGCGGGCTGGCTGACGCGACTTGGACTGACGGGGTTGCCCGGCGCAGCAGGAATGGCGCCCGGGCGCTCTGGTGCGACGCCCCGAGCCCACACGCGCACAGGCCTAGCGCAGCGGCGAACGCGCCGCCGCACCGGCGCGCACCGTGACCTGAGGTGCGAGTCCGAAGTGACTGGCGAACGGTAGCTGTGCCGAGCAGCGCAACCTGACAGAGACTGAGACGCCGTCACAGGTGATCCCCTGAACCGTGACTGCGCCCGTGGCCGAACCTGTCGAGACCGCGTCGAAGCGCGCCTGAACAACCCGCCTTGCCTTTGCGCAATCGACCGGCAACGCTGACAGGGACTTCCCTGTGTACAGCGCCGCCAGATCGGCTGCCTGAACTCCCGCGATCGCCGCCGCATCGGCCTGCGCGGCAAGCGATCGGCGCGCGCTGAACAACACTGCGGCATCAGTGGCCACCGCTATCAGTAAGAACAGCACCGGCATGAATCCGATGATCAGCAACAGCACGCTGCCGTCATCGCCTCGCAGCGAAACGGTCCGGCGGTCAGGGACTCGAACGATAGGAATCAACCGTGTCCTCCTGCACTGCGATCACCGGGATCGTGCCACGCACCGAGTGAACTCCGGCCGGCATGAACGGCACCGGAACCCGGCTCTCAACCTGGACCCGAACTCGCGATCCCGGCGACAGGCAACTGCCGTTCAGGCACTCGATCGTCACGACCGGCGGCGGCATTCCCTGATCCGCCATAGCCAACGCGGCTGCCGCTCGAGCCCGGGCCGAGCCCTGCGCCGTGGTGTCCGCGGTGACGTAGGCGCGGGCCGCCTCGCGCGCCGCAGTAATTGCCCCGAACGTGGCCGCGTGGAGGTGCGAAACCACCACCACCGCGTAGGCAACCGGAACCATCAGCACCACCGCAAGCACCACGAACTCGACAATTGCGCTGCCCCGATCGCTGGTCGGGACTCGGCTGAGCCGCACAGTCCAGCCCCACCTGCGTGTCCAGGCCTTGACGCCGCTCACCGGCCCTCTTTGAGGGCATGCCCGGTAACCACCAGCGACGAGGGCCCATACAGCCCGAACAACGGCAGCCGCGCGGTTACCTGCACCGCCACTACAACCGCGCCGCCTGACTTTGTCGTCGAGCTGGTGACGTCATGACGCACGCCGTCGGCGATGAGCG
>JBAXOQ010000456.1:0-2990 GCA_037133175.1 Actinomycetes bacterium | reverse complement strand
GCGAAGATGGGTGCGGTGTGTGCGGCCAACGCGGCGCCGTGCAGGGCGCCGGCGAGCCGGGCCGGGATGGTGCTTACATCGTCGGTGTGGACGCCGAGGGTTCGCGAGGCGTATTCACCGCTGCGCATCGTGTTCGTTCCCAACACCATCAGTGGGCGGTCCAGGAAGTAGTTGTTGATCCGCACCTGCTCGTCACCGATCGACACCAGGCGGGTGGATTCCCACGACCGGTCTGCCGGTTCTGATGACGGCTCACGAACTTGGAATACGAGCAGATCGGACACGACGGTTGTGCCCGCCGCACGTCGGTGGGTGTTGTTGGGAAGGCGCACCGCAGCAACCAAATCCGCCGCCGCGTTCATCTCGCGGCGGGCCGCCGGGTTGGTGGCATCCATCGTGTACCGGGAGGTGAGCACCGCGACGAACCCGCCGGGGCGCACCAGGTCCAGGCTCTTGAGGATGAAGTGGTTGTGGATCGAATGGCCGCCCACGTTGTGGCGCGGATCGTGCAGGATGACGTCGCCGTACGGCACGTTGCCGATGGCCGCATCCAGGGAGCCGGACCGGATCTTGGTGTCGGCGAAGGACTCGGACAGGATCGTCGCGTTCGGGTATAAGGCGGCGGCGACCTTCGCCGTTGTGGGGTCCCATTCAACCCCGATCATGCGCGCATCCTTCGGCGCCAAACCGATGAACGTGCCCGCCCCGCACCCGGGCTCTAGCACGTCACCGCCGGTGAACCCGAACTCGGCCAACCCGTTCCAGATCGCCGTGACCAGAGCCGGGTCGGTGTAGTGCGCGTTCATCGTGGTGCGCGACGCGGCCGAGTACGCATCCTGGTCGATCAGCGACGCGAGCTCCGTGCGCGCGTCGGCCCAACCCGCTTTGGTGACATCGAAGATGTCAGGAACGGCCCCCCAACTCCCCCACCGTGCCAGCACGTCCTGTTCGGCGGCGGTGGCTGGCCGGTGGTCACGGTCGATCGCGTGCAGAACGCGGATTGCGGCGAAGTTCGCCTGCGTGCGGGCTTTGGCTCCCGAGGGCGCCAGGTCCTCTTGCGAGCCCGACGGCCGGTACACCGCGGGCGCGGTCGAGGCGGCCTCGGCTACTCCTCGTGCCATCCCTCCAGCAGAATCTCCCGCTCCGCCGCGGCGTACGCCGTGTTCGCCGCCGCCCACGCCGGGTCGTCCTGGTCCAGGCGGCTGTGAGCCTCCGGGAAGATCCAGACGTCTTCTTTCATCACGATCTCCTCCGCCCGCAGTCGGGCCATGTTCAACCGTCCGACCTTGTCCGGGTGTGTCTCGTCCTGCGGATCGTCCCCCGCGATCTGCTCCTGCAGGTCCGCGATCTGGTTCGCCACCGAGGTCCCCAAAGTCGAGAAATAGCTCTCCGGATCCTGGATCTGGGCGTACTGCTCGGGTGCGTATTGCTGCCAGTACTTCTGGGCTGTCCGCCCGTATGAGTTCATCTTGGACCTCCTCCGTTGTCGACCACAGAAACTCCATTCCTAGCTGCATAGTGTCGTCGTTCTTCTTCCGCCGTGGTGCCATGTTCGCTCGGTTCCCCCTATCCCTGGGTCCGCAGTCGGGCGGGGGTATCGCGGCGCGGATACGTGGCATTGCGACTATCGACGGTGACTTGATCGCCGAAGGAGTCGACAGGCCGCCGCTGGGCGTCGCCGTCGATCACGCGAGCGCTACCGCGCATTCGTCCGCACCCCCCATCTGCAACAGGCAACCGAAACCAACTGTGACAACTCAACGCGCGAGCAGCACACACGAAAGATCAAAAACCTCACCATCAAAACCAAGATCAAGACGGCCTAAGAATCAAAATCCAAAACTAGGCACATAGGTATCATCACCTGGTTGGTGACGATACTATCGTACAGACGTTCCCAATACTATCGGAACCTAGACGGCGGAAACGCGCAGGCTGGAGGGACATCGGGTGGCTGGGAACGTCACGCAGATCCGCTCTGGTGAGCAGGTCGCGTATCGCCTCGGTGGGGACCGTGCGCTCAGCGCTGACCAGATCGCCTACCGGCTGGGGCTGACCACGGACGCCCGCACGGTGATGTGGATCGGCGCCGGTGCCACAGCGCGGACCCTGGGCGTCACCAGCGGCGAGCCCGTGACTGGTGCGGACGTGCCCAAAGTCCGGGCGATCATGGAGGGCGTCAACCCGGTAACCGGGGAAGTCCTGGTGGCTCCCAAAATCGAAGTCGCCCCGGCGGCGAAGGTCGCCGCGGTGCCCGCCTACGACGCCATCGTGCTGGCGGCCGCCAGCCAAGGAAAGACCCCCGTGCAGTTGTTCACGAGCGCCCGCGGGAAGGCCGATTGGGGCCGGTTGGAACGTGCCGTGAAAGCCAAAGGTGACTTCCACCGAGTGCCCGCTTTCCGGTTGGCGACCTTGGGCGCGGTCGCCGGCGTTGATGTTTCCACGGCCTACCCGGCGCCCGAATGGGATGCCGCGATGGCGGCCAAGGACGAGCGGGTCACGGTCGGGGTTAAGGCGTATGACGTGCGACTGACGCTACCCAAGGGTGCGAGTCTGGCGCTGGTAATGGATACCAGCGGGCACCGCGCGCAGCGCATGGACCTGTGGTCGCAGTCCGCCCGATCAGCCTACGAGGCCTTGGCCGATCGGGTCGCCTACGGTGTGCGCGGACATCACGGCAACGGGGCGACCGCGCAGGCAGTGGCCGGAACCGGGTTCGTCGGTACGGTCACTGTTGAGGCCACCAGTCGGGCTGGGGACCCGCACCTGCACGCGCATTCAATGATTGCGAACCTGACGATCTGCGAAGACGGAACAGCCCGAACGATCGGTGCCGGTGGGCGCGACGTGATGGCGCACGGCGACTGGACGGCTGAGCTCGCCCAGCTGGCCTACCGAACGGAAAGCGCACGGCTGGGGTTGGCGAGCTGGGCGTGGAACCCGACCATCGGGAAGTACGACGACGCATCCATCGGCACCGCGGCTAAGGA
>JBAXOQ010000455.1:0-3029 GCA_037133175.1 Actinomycetes bacterium | reverse complement strand
GATCAGGCCCGGGCTCTGGTATGCCGTGTGTTTGGCGGGGTTGGGCCCGAGCAGTTGCCGGTCGAACTCGATGGTCACACGCTGGTGGCCATCGCAGCGCTCGGCGACGCAGGAATCATGATCTCGGATCGGGTGGGGTTGCCCCGGCCGGTGTTGGCAGCGGCCATCGGGCGGGCTGCGACCGAGATGTAGCCGAGATGCGGCCACGCAAGGCGTTATCGCCGGTACAACAGTCAATTTGGGTGACCGCAAGCCGTGTCGGATTGCCGGGTCGGGGGCAGTGGGGGGCGTATGGTGGACTGATTGTTGAACCGGGTCCGAGTGACTCGGGTACAACTGACGATTTGGGTTTGAGGAGCACGACGCACGTTCGATCACCAGCAGTGGTGGTCGGCTTTCAGGTAAACAGCCGAGCCGTATGCCGAGGGTTTGAGACACTGTGATTCGTTTTGAGCACGTCACCAAGAAGTACAAGCCGGGCGTCTGCGCCCTGGCCGATATTGACGTGACGATTGACTCGGGGGATTTCGTCTTCTTGGTCGGTCCGTCCGGGTCGGGCAAGTCGACGTTCCTGCGGCTGCTGCTGCGGGAGGAGAAGGCCACGTCAGGCAAGATCTTCGTCGACGACAAGGACATCGCCAAACTGCGGCGGCGCAAGATTCCTGCACTGCGCCGTCGAATGGGATCGGTGTTCCAGGATTTCCGGCTACTGCCTGACAAGACGGTGTCGCAAAACGTCGCCTTTGCTTTGGAAGTTATCGGGGCACCCAAGGCTCGGATCAAGCCAGCAGTGTCAGAGGCTCTGGACCTCGTCGGGCTATCCGACCTCAGTGGCCGCAAGCCTGGGCAGCTATCAGGTGGGGAGCAGCAACGGGTGGCTATCGCTCGAGCTTTTGTGAACAAGCCGCCGGTGCTGATGGCAGACGAGCCGACAGGCAACCTGGATCCGTCAACGTCGTTGGACATCATGCGGTTGTTGGCCCGGATCAATGACACCGGCACCACGATCATCATGGCTACTCACGATGCAGCGATGGTCGATCAGATGCGAAAACGCGTGGTCGAACTCATCGATGGTCGGGTGGTCCGCGACGAGGCTCGCGGCGTCTATGGGTCTGTGAGCTGAGGACGATGCGTCGATTCGGATTGACAATGCGCGAAGTTGGTCATGGACTTCGTCGTGAAATGACCATGACGATTGCGGTGATCTTGACGATCGCGGTCTCGCTGACGCTGTTCGGCACCGGGCTGCTGGTCTGGCGTCAGGTAGACGCGATGAAGGGCTACTGGTACGACCGGGTCGAGGTGTCGGTATTCCTCTGCGGGCAGTCCTCTGACCCTGTGTTGTGTCCCGGTGGTGCCGTCACCGATGTCCAGCGAGCCGCCATCAAGGCCAAGCTCGACGGTCTGACCGGCGTGGTTGAGACGGTGTACTACGAGTCTCAGGATCAGGCCTACGAGCGGTTCAAGGAGCAGTTCAAGAACTCTCCGATCGTCAACAACGTGTCGCCGCAGTCGATGCCGGAATCGTTCCGAGTCAAACTCACGAACCCGGAGTTGTTCGCCGAGGTAGCGACGTCGCTGAAGGGGATGCCGGGCCTGGAACAGGTGCAAGATCAGAAGAAGCTGCTTGAACGCTTCTTTAGCTTGCTCACGGGATTCCAGACGATCGCCCTGGGTGTTGCTGGCGCCATGCTGCTGGTCACGGTGTTGCTGGTGGTCAACACCATGCGGGTATCGGCGCTGAGCCGACGGCGAGAGATCGGCATCATGAAACTGGTGGGGGCCAGCAACGGCTACATCATGCTGCCGTTCGTGCTGGAGGCCGGCGTCGCGGCGATCATCGGTGGTGCCCTGGCCGTCGGAGCACTTGCGGCCGAGAAGTACTACCTCGTCGATCGAGTACTTGAACCCTCGTTCCGGTTTGCGGCGGTGGGTAACGTCGACGCGACGGAGGTCGCGCAAGTGATGGTCGGGGTGTTCCTGACTGGGATTGTGTTGTCCTGTGGATTCGCTTTCCTTACGGTTCGAAGGCACCTGAAGGTATGAGCGCAGGAGCCGGTCACGCCGTGGGGGTGCCTTTTGGGAGGCCTCATGGCGGTCGTACCTAGCTCCTCACGGCAGCAGCGGTTGGTCCGACAAGCCGTATTGACGGTTGGTGTGGCCGGGTTTTGTGCGGTCACATTGGTCCCTGATGGGGCGACCGGCGTGTTTGTGCCAGCTGCCCGGGTGCCAGCTGAAAACATTGACGACCAACTCAATGATGCCAACGGTGATCTTGAAAATGCGTCCGCAGTGGTCAGGAAACTCAGTGAGGAACTTGCTGCGGTACAGGTCCAATTGGGCGCAGCGCAGGCCAAGTTTGACTCCGCGACGTCGTCTGCCACGCAGGCCGGGTTAGCGGCGACTTCGGCGCAGGGGACACTGGCGACGGCGACCGCTTCGATTGCCGCCACGGACGCGGCGGTAGCTGCGCTGACTGTCAAGATTGACGGGCTGCGCGCTCGGATCGCTCTGCTGGCTCGAACTATCTATATGTCCGGCGGGCGTGTCGAGGAATTGCAGATCCTGCTCGAGTCTCAGGACCCGGCCGCCATCGTCGAGCGCCTGGCCGCGCTCAAACGGGTTTCCCGAGACAACACGCGGGTGCTGGATCAGTTTGCGGCTGCTCAGACCGAGCTGGTCGGCAAACTCAACGAGCTGCGCCGCTTCCGGGACACTGCCCAGGCCAGCGCGGCCGACGCGCAGATGGCACTGGACCGGGCCACCACTGCACAGCGTGACGCGCAGCTGGCTAAGGCCGAGATCGCGACGGTGGTGGCCAAGCGTTCGGCGTTGCTGGCTACGGCCGCTACCCACAGGGGTGAAGTCAAGAAGATGTATGAGCAGTTGCTGGCCGAGCAGCGGCATATTGCCGCCGCGGCGGCAGCGGCTGCGGCAGCCGAGGCCGCAGCGGCAGCCGAGGCCGCCAAACACCCGGCCAAGCCACCGGCCAAACCCGTGACCCGGCCCCCAGCGCGCCAGCCACC
>JBAXOQ010000454.1:0-3049 GCA_037133175.1 Actinomycetes bacterium | reverse complement strand
CGGTGAATCTGTACACCACCGAGCAGGCCCCGTGGGCCTTGGCGAAGGACCCAGCGAATGGTGATCGGTTGCGTACGGTGATCTACACGATCGCCGAGTCCTTGCGCGCGATTGCCGTGCTGTATCACCCGATCATCCCGATCGCCACCGAGAGCCTGTGGGGTCAGCTGGGAGCGGCGCCGCACCTGGGATCGATCGAGGAGGCGACGATCGGCAGTGCGGCAAAGTGGGGGATTCTGCCACCGGGTGCGTTGGTCACCAAGGGTCTGAGCCTGTTCCCGAGGCTCGATAACCCGGCTCGTGAGGGTGATTCAGCCCGTGGGAAGGGGTGACGATGACTCGGCCGACGACCTCCGGGCGTAACCGCGCAGGCATCCCGCCGCTGCCCGAGCCACTGCCGGGCGCGACGGTGGACTCCCACTGCCACCTCGACCTGTGTGCGGCCGATGATGGTCCGACGGTTGAGCAGGCGTTGTCGGCCGCCAGGTCGGTCGGCATAACGAAGATCATCCAGGTTGGCTGTGACGTGCCCAGTTCGAGGTGGTCGGCCGCGGTGGCCGCCGAGCATGCTGATGTCTGGGCCGCGGTGGCCCTGCATCCGAACGAGGCGCCCCGGATTCACGCTGAAGGTGGGCTGATACTGCTCGAAGCGGCCTGGCGAGAGATCTCCGAACTTGCCCAGTTGCCGTCGGTTCGGGCCATCGGTGAGACGGGGATGGACTTCTATCGCACCGAGGGTGCCGGACTTGCGGTTCAGGAGGAATCGTTCCGCAAACACATTGAGATCGCCAAGGCCACCGGCAAGACTCTGGTTGTGCACGACCGGGAAGCCCATGACGACGTGTTGCGAGTGCTCGATGATGAGGGCGCGCCGGACGTGGTCGTGCTCCATTGCTTCTCCGGGGATGCCAGGTTCGCGGCTCAGGCGGCCGAGCGGGGGTACTACACCTCGTTCGCCGGTCAGGTCACCTTCAAGAACGCCGTCGACCTGCGGGAGGCATTGCTGGTCGTGCCGCCCGACCGACTCCTGGTCGAGACCGATGCGCCATTCCTGACGCCGACGCCCTACCGGGGCCAGCTCAATGCCTCGTATCTGGTGCCGCTGACGGTGCGTTTGATGGCCGAGGTGCGCGATGTCGGCGAGGCCGAGCTTGTCGAGCAGCTGTACGGCAACTCCCAGCGCGCTTTCGGAGCCCTGTGAGCGATACCGATCCGGCGCTGCTGCTCGGACCGGTCCAGATCAGGGCATTGGCGGACGAGCTTGGTTTGCGGCCGAGTAAGGCGCGCGGTCAGAACTTCGTGATCGACCCGAATACGGTTCGCCGGATCGTTCGGCTCGCGCAGGTTGGTCCCGAGGATGTGGTGCTCGAGGTCGGGCCTGGGCTCGGTTCGTTGACGCTCGGGCTGGTCTCGGCCTGCGCTCATGTGACTGCCATCGAGGTTGAGCCAGTGCTGGCCAGGCGACTGCCGGCCACCGCGCGAGAGCATCTCGGTACCGCGGCCGCGGGACGGCTGAGTGTGCTGGAGGCCGATGCACTGCACCCACCGGTTCCGCTGCCTGGACCGGAGCCGACGGCATTGGTGGCCAACTTGCCCTACAACGTCGCTGTGCCTGTCCTGCTGACCGCACTCGGCTCGTTCCCCTCCATCACTTCGGGTTTGGTGATGGTGCAACTCGAGGTCGCTGATCGGCTGGTCGCGGCTCCCGGCTCAAGGGTCTACGGTGTGCCCAGTGCCAAGTTGGCGTGGTACGCGCAAGCTCGGAGGATAGGCCGGGTTGGGCCGAACGTGTTCTGGCCGAGGCCCCGGGTGGATTCGGGTTTGGTGCGATTCGAGCGTCGGCAGCCGCCGGACTGTCGGACCTCGCGCGACCAGGTGTTCGCCTGCGTGGACGCCGCGTTCTCGCAGCGGCGTAAGGCTCTGAGGTCGTCGTTGGCTACCTGGGCCGGCGGCGTGCAGGCCGCCGACGAGGTGCTTCGGCGCGCTGGCGTGCGGCCGTCGGACCGCGGTGAAGTCCTGGCGATTGAGGACTTCGCGCGGTTGGCTGACGCGCGGTTGGACCTCGATTAGACCTAGTATTGAAGCCGTGCAGCCGGTTGTCAGGTCCATTGCGGTACGCGCACCGGCGAAGGTGAATCTGCAGCTCTCAGTCGGGCCCAGAAGGGCCGATGGGTATCACGACCTGGTGACGGTGTTCCACGCTGTGGGGCTTTTCGACGAGGTCGTCGCCAGTGACGGAATCCCCGGTGTGGGGATCCGGGTGACGATGGAGGGCGATGGAGTCGAGCAGATCGCTCTTGGCGAGGGCAACTTGGTGTGGCAGGCTGCCAAGGCGCTCGGCGAGTACGCCGACGTGGCGCTCGATGTGGATCTGCATGTACGCAAGTCCATCCCGGTCTCCGGTGGATTAGCCGGGGGGTCGGCCGATGCGGCGGCGGCGCTGGTGGCCTGCGATGCGTTGTGGCGCACCGGTCTCGGTCGTGAGGAGCTTGACGTGCTCGCGGCACGCCTGGGCTCGGACGTGACCTTCTGCCTGCACGGTGGGACTGCTGTGGGGACCGGCCGCGGTGAGCGTCTCACCCCTGCACTGATCAGTGGTCAGTACCTGTGGGTGCTTGCCGTGTCTGGGGACGGATTGTCCACGCCGGCGGTCTATGCCGAGTGCGATCGGCTGCGGGCTGATGAGGAAGTACCCGAACCCACGGTGTCCGAGGATCTGATGGCTGCATTGCGCCGTGGAAACGCTGTCGGTGTGGGAGCCAGTCTTCACAACGAGCTGCAGCCGGCCTCGCTGCAACTGCGACCGGATTTGGAGTTCGTGCTCGAAGTTGGGGCCAGCTATGGCGCGTTGGGTTCCGTGGTGTCCGGCAGCGGTCCGACTTGTGCGTTCCTTGCCCGCGACACCGATCACTCGCTCGATCTGGCCGCTGCGCTGCTGGCGTCCGGCACCTGCAAGTCCGTCCATCAGGTCACCGGACCGGTCCACGGTGCCCGCATCGTCGAATCCGGCACCACCGGCTACGTCCTGCGCGGCCTCTGAGGTCAACGC
>JBAXOQ010000453.1:0-3088 GCA_037133175.1 Actinomycetes bacterium | reverse complement strand
TGGTGGGTCCGCCGTCGGCCAACGCCACCGCAACCCGGCCGGTCGCCACCCCCGCCCGCAACCGGTCACCGGTCGGCGCCGGCGCAGTTGCCGAGCCCGGCAGCGCCAATCCCATGGCCTCGACAATGCACGCCATGGTGGACGCAGTCCCCATCACCATGCAGGTCCCGGCGGTGGTGGCCAGCGACGTTTGCACCTCGGCGATCTGTTCGTCGTCCAGTTCACCTGCGCGGTGGCGCGCCCACATGCTGCGGCAATCCGTGCAGGCCCCGAGTCGTTGGCCGTGGTAGGACGACGTGAGCATCGGACCGGCGACCAACGAGACCGCAGGCAGCCCGGCTGACACCGCCGCCATGATCTGCGCCGGCACGGTCTTGTCGCAGCCACCGACGAGTACCACCGCATCCATCGGTTGCGCCCGGATCAGTTCCTCGGTCGCCATCGCGTCGAGGTTTCGATACAGCATCGACGTCGGACTCAGCAGAATCTCCGGCAGCGACATACTGCCGAAGGTCAGCGGCAGTCCACCGGCCTGAAGCACTCCACGCTTAACCGCCTGCACCAGCTCTGGCATCTGCCGATGGCACGTCGTGTACTCGCTGGAGGTGTCGGCGATCCCGACGACCGGTCGGTTCAGGTCATCTGCGTCGAATCCTGCCGACGCCAGGAATGCCCGACGCAGGAACTTGCTGAACCCCTCGTCACCGTAGTTGGTCAGTCCACGGTCAACACCCGCACTCATCTGGACCGCCCTCAGGCCCACTCAGGCGGCATGCCCGGCAACAACATGTTGACGTACTTGGGGTGGGTGTAGTCCAGCACGCCCTCGGTGCCACCCTCGCTGCCGAACCCGGAGTACTTGACCCCGCCGAACGGGGCTTCAGCGGTGGCGATGGTCAACTGGTTGACCCCGACCATCCCGGTCTCCAGCGCCTCGGAGGCCCGGTAGGCGGTGTCCAGGTCGCGGGTGTAGACGAACCCGGCCAGCCCGAACTCGGTGGAGTTCGCCAACGCGATCGCCTCGTCGAACGTCGAGAACGTGGTGATCGGAGCGATCGGGCCGAACGGTTCCTGCGTCATCACGTCCATGTCCTGGCTGACTCCGGTCAGCACCGTCGGCGCGAAGAAGAAACCGGCCGCGAACTCGTCCGGCCGAAAGCCGCCGCAGGCGAGCGTCGCCCCCTTGCTCACCGCATCTTCGACCAACGCTTCGACGGCCTCGCGTCGCTTTTCCGATCCCAGCGGTCCGACGTCGACACCGGGGTCCCGACCGGGACCGACACGCAGCGCGCGAGTCTGCTCGATGAACGCCTCAGTGAACTGATCGGCGATGGATTCGTGAACCAGGAACCGACTTGCCGAGATGCACACCTGGCCAGCATTGCGAAACTTGCCAAGCGCGCACGCGCGGGCGGCGGAGTCGATATCGGCATCGGGGAACACCAGCACCGGTGCATGGCCGCCGAGTTCCATCGACACAGACTTCAGGGTCCGCGCCGCGAGAGTGTTCAAGGCGATGCCGACCGGGACGGACCCGGTCAGGCTGAGCTTGCGAATCGTGGTGCCGGTCAGCAGTCGGTCGCTGATCTTCGCCGGGTCGCCGGTGATCAGGTTCAGCACCCCGTCGGGCAGTCCGGCCTGCGCCGCAGCCTCGCCGAACAGCAGGGCGCTGAGCGGTGACTCGATCGGCGGCATGGCGATCACCGAGCAGCCAGCGGCAAGCGCCGGAGCGATCTTGCGCGCCGGCAGCAACGACGGGAAGTTCCACGCCGCGAACGCCGCCACCGGCCCGATCGGTTCGCGGCGAACCGTGATCCTGGTATCGGTGGTGTGACCGTCGATCGTGCGGCCATAAATGCGGCGCGCCTCGTCGGCGCACCAGTCGAACTGGTCAGCGGCCGCCAGCACCTCCGCCCGGGCCTGCGGCAGCGGCTTGCCCTGCTCGGCGGTCATCACCTCGGCGTAACGGTCGGCATCGTCGCGGATGATCTGACACATCCGGCGCAGCACTGCGGACCGCTCCCAGGCGCTCGTTCGACGCCACACGTCGAACGCCGCAGCCGTGCTGGCCAGGGCGTCGTCGATGTCGGAATCGGCAGCCTCCGGAACCGTCGCGACGACTTCCTCGGTGGCCGGATCGACAACGTCTCGACGTCGGCCGTCGGCCGCCGAACGCCACTGTCCACCGATGAACATGTCGCAGGGAACAGCTAGCCGATCGACGAGTTCACTCATGTCCGCTCCACTCTCAGAGGCCGATGTCGTGACGACGAGCCTGGGTGGCCTGCACCCAGTTGCCGACGTTCCAATCTCCGTAGGCGCCCAAGCCGCCCAGTGCGTCCTCACCGAAGTACACCGGCACATGAACCACCGCCAGGCCTTGGTAATCCAGCGCCGCGGTGATCGCATCGGTCAGCGACTCGAGCGTGTATCCGCCGTGCAGAGCCAGCACACCGGACACCGCCGAGGCCCACGCGACGTAGTTCACCGCGACCGAGTCGTTCGTCGCGAAGTCCACCCCGTACTGCGCCAGTTGCAGGCTGGAGATAGCCGCCATCCGGCGGTTGTCGAAGATCACGATGACGGCGTTGGCACCATGGCTGACGCCGTCGATCAGCGCGGCCGGGTTCATCGTGAACGATCCGTCCCCGGTCATCGCAACAGCCTGCCACGGCCGGTCGGACAGTCCGGTCGCCACCACAGCCGAGGTCGCGAACCCCATGTAGGACGCGCCGCCATCGGTGATCGTCAAGCCTTCGGTCTCGTCTGCGGCCAGTTGGAAGCCGTTGGCCTGCACATCGCCGGCGTCGAAGAAGGTCACCGCCGCCCGTTCATGTGCCATCCTGGTCACCGTGTCGATCGCCGCTGGCTGAGTCAGAACCGCCCGGCCCCACACCTCGTCATACAGCACCGGGTGCGCGAACCGAGCCGCCTTGAACGCCTCCCACAACCCCCGCTGCCCCTGGCAATCGGTCAGCCACTGCGACGACTCTGCGGCTGGCTTGCCCGACCGTTCGCGCACGCACTCAATCAATCGCCGCAGCGTCGGCTTCGCCTCCGTTACGCTCCGCTCTATCGCCGCGTCGGA
>JBAXOQ010000452.1:0-3126 GCA_037133175.1 Actinomycetes bacterium | reverse complement strand
GTCAATGACCGTGAATCCCTTTGCCAGCACTGCAGCTGTCAGCAGATTCTCGGTCGCGCCGATGCTCGGGAAATCGAGCCAGATCGATGCACCGGACATCCCTGAGCTGGCGTCTGCGATCAGGTAGCCATGCTCGCTTCGAAGATCGACTCCAAGCCGCTGCAGTCCGGCGATATGCAGGTCCAGTCCGCGCGATCCGATGGCGTCCCCGCCCGGCACCGCAACTTCGGCCCGACCGCAGCGCGCGATGAGCGGGCCGAGCACGCAGATGGAAGCGCGCATCCGGCGGACGAGGTCGTAGTCGGCCTGGTGATTCAGCTCTTCAGGGACGATCATCACGACTGTTCCGGCCTGCTCGTCGTGGCTGACCTCGCAGCCGATGCGCCGCAGGAGTTCGGCCATGACGGAAACGTCCAGAATGTTGGGCACATCGGTGATCGTGGTTGTGCCCGGCGCCAACAGCGCGGCGGCCATCAGCTTGAGCACGCTGTTCTTGGCCCCGTCCACGCGAACCTCGCCAACCAGGCGGGCTCCGCCGACTACTTCAAACGCTTCCACAACCGGCGAGGATACGCTGTGGCAATGGTCAACCTGACACGGATATACACGCGCACCGGAGACGACGGCACTACAGCCCTAGGCGACGGCACCCGGACCACAAAGACCGATACCCGCTTGATCGCCTACGCCGACGTGGATGAAGCGAATGCGGCGATCGGCGTGGCGGCGGTGATGGGGGATCTCGACGACGATGTGGTCGCCCTGCTGACGCGTATCCAGCACGACCTATTCGATGTCGGTGCCGACCTGTGCACCCCGATCGTTGTCGATCCGCAGTTCCTGCCGCTGCGGGTGGAGTCGGACTACATCGTTCGACTCGAAGCCGCCTGCGACCGGTACAACGACTCCCTGACCGCCTTGCGTTCGTTTGTCATTCCATCAGGAACCCACGGATCAGCGCTGCTCCATGTCGCGCGGACTGTCACTCGCCGCGCCGAGCGGTCTGCGTGGGCCGCGATCGATGCCTACCCCGACGAGACGAACATCCTCACGGCGAAGTACCTGAACCGCCTGTCGGACCTGCTGTTCATTCTCAGCCGGTACGCCAACCGCGGAACCGGCGACGTACTTTGGGTACCCGGCGCGAACCGCTAGCCCCGCGGGCCCCCACCGCTCTCATTCCGGTGGGACTGCCAAGATCACTGCGGTAGATTGCCGCCATGAGTACCGATCCGCGCACAGCGGAGTTCCTGAACCGGCTCAGGGTCGATCCACAGTCCGACGGCAGCTTCGCCGGCACGTGCTACCCCGCGTGGCCGGGCCGTGCTTTTGGAGGCCAGTTGGCAGCCCAAAGCCTGCAAGCGGCGTTCAACGCCCGGCAAGACGAGGCGCTCAAACCCTGGTCACTGCACATGCACTTTCTCGCTCCAGTGCGCGCGAACTCGCGCATCGACTACCACGTCGAGATGCTCAAGGAAGGCCGAAGTGTCTCAAGCCGCCAGGTTCTGATCCGCCAGAACGGCAAGCTCTGCGGAACCGCACTGGCGCTGTTCGCGACATCCCTACCGGGGCCCGAACACCAGTACCGCAGGCCTGATGCGCCGCGGCCGGAGTCGATCCCGCCAGAGGAGCGGCTGATCCACCCCACCATCGTGCCGCTGGACGCGGACTTCGACGATCTTGGGTATCCCGCGGAATCGCTGATCGAGCTGCGTGTGGCGGAGCCAGACGACGGTCCAGCGTCCGACGAAGTCACCTTCGAGCGCAAGGCTTGGATGCGTGTGGTGCCGCAACTGCCAGATGACCCCATGACCACAGCATCGACACTGAGCTACTTCTCCGACATCACGCTCGGCACGACTGCGCTCACCCCTCACGGCGGTCGCTCGCAGACCACGGATCTGCAGCTCGGCGCAGTGGAACTCGCATTGTGGTTCACAGGTCCCATTGATGTCAGCGACTGGGTGTTGTTCGTCCAGGATTCACTGTTCGCCGGCCGGGGCCATGGACTGGCGCACGGCGTGTTCTACAACGCGGCTGGTGCAGTTTCGGGCCTCGCTGTCCAGAACGCGCTACTGCGGAATCGCTAGCCCGAACCGGCAGGCCGGTCGATTGCCGCCGTGGGCGACGGCAAGCCCGACTAGGACTTGATTGCCGCGACTTTGATGCGGGTCTCAGCGCGTTTCTGAGCGGCCTTGGCGGAATCACTAGGGGTGCTGTCCAATGCCCTCTGAAGCAGATCCTCGGCCCGTTTGAGGTTGATCTCCTCGGCGAGTTCGGCCGTCTCAGCCAGGATGATCACTTCGCCGGCGTCGACCAACACGAACCCGCCGTGCACGGCGGCGTGCAGATCCCCGTGTTCGGCCGTGCGAATCAGTACCGGACCGTCGCGCAGGATGCCGAGCAGCGGCGAGTGCCCCGGCATCAAGCCAGTCGCGCCATCGAGTGTCTCCAACGACACCATGCTCGACTCCCCCGACCAGATCTCTCGGTCGGTCGCGACGAGCCGAACCTTGAACGGATCAGCCATGTCGGCCTACTCTCCCTTGTCCGCTAGCGCCTTCGCCTTGCGCTCCAAGTCGTCGACGCCGCCGCACATGAAGAACGCCTGCTCCGGCAGGTGGTCGAACTCCCCGGCACACAGTGCTTTGAAAGCGGATACCGTCTCTTCCACCGGGACGAACGACCCCTTCTGACCGGTGAACGCCTCGGCCACGAACAGGTTCTGGCCCAGGAACCGCTCGATCCGTCGGGCGCGGCCAACGATCACGCGGTCCTCTTCAGACAGTTCGTCGATACCGAGGATGGCGATGATGTTCTCAAGGTCCTTGTAGCGCTGCAGGATCTCCTTGACGCGAGCGGCGACGGCGTAGTGCTCGTCACCGACGTACTGCGCATCCAGGATTCGGGACGAGGAGTCCAGCGGGTCGACTGCCGGGTAGATGCCCTTCTCAGTGATCGGCCGGGACAACACGGTAGTGGCGTCAAGGTGCGCGAAGGTGGTGGCCGGAGCCGGGTCAGTCAAGTCGTCAGCTGGCACATAGATCGCCTGCAGCGAGGTGATCGAGTGACCGCGGGTCGAGGTGACCCGCTCCTGCAGGGCGCCCATCTCGTCTGCCAGGGTCG
>JBAXOQ010000451.1:0-3148 GCA_037133175.1 Actinomycetes bacterium | reverse complement strand
GTCCTGGGTCGACCTCGGGGACATGATCGGCGCGACCGGAGAGGTGGTCACCTCCAAGCGAGGCGAACTGTCCGTGCTGGTGACCAAATTCGTCGTCACGTCCAAGTGTCTGGTGCCACTGCCCGACAAGCACAAAGGCCTGAATGATCCCGAGGCCCGGGTTCGCCAACGGTATGTGGATCTGATCGTCAATTCGGGCGCCCGCGACATGCTGGAGTTGCGTTCACACGCCATTCAGACGATCCGCGAGACGATGTGGTCGCGCGGGTTCCTTGAGGTCGAGACCCCGATGCTGCAGGCCGTTCACGGTGGAGCCAACGCTCGGCCCTTCCTGACTCACATCAATGCCTACGACATGCAGTTGTATCTGCGGATCGCGCCGGAACTGTTCCTCAAACGACTGTTGGTCGGTGGTGCCGAGAAGGTGTTCGAACTGAATCGGAACTTCCGCAACGAGGGTGCGGATGCTACTCACAACCCGGAGTTCACCAGCATGGAGATGTACGACGCCTATGGGAACTACGACACCATGCGGGTGCTCACCAGAGACCTGATCCTCGAAGCGGCCGTGGCAGTGCACGGCAAGCCGATTGTGCTGCGGCCCCGCACGTCCAACCCTGACGACGGTTTCGACGAGGTTGATATCTCGGGGGAGTGGCCGGTTGTGACGGTGCTCGACGCGGTGTCTGCTGCGGTCGGGGAGCAGGTGACGCTGGAGACCGACATGGCGGTGCTCGCCGGGATCTGCGAACGGATGGGTGTACCGCGCGATCCCAACTGGGATGCTGCCCACCTGATCCTCGAGCTGTACGACGAGTTCGTCGAAGGCCCGACAACCACTCCGGCGTTCTACACCGACTTCCCGACGGCTGTCTCGCCGCTGACCCGCAAGAAGCCGGGTAACCCGTTGCTCGCCGAGCGGTGGGACCTGGTCGCCTGGGGTGCCGAGCTAGGCACCGCGTACACAGAGTTGATCGACCCGATTGACCAGCGGGAGCGGTTCACAGCGCAGTCACTGTTGGCCGCGGCGGGCGACGTTGAGGCCATGGAGATCGACAATGACTTCCTGCGAGCGTTGGAGTACGGCATGCCGCCAACTGGCGGTCAGGGCATGGGGATCGACCGACTCATCATGCTGCTGACCGGACGCAACATCCGCGAGACGATGTTGTTCCCGATCACCCGGCCTGATCAGGCGTAGGGGGACCCTCCGGGATCCCATGGGTGGAGTTGTGTGTGGGCTAGAGCGCTGTAAAACTCCACCGAGGGAAGGCTAGCGGCGGACCACCGCGTTCTTCAGCGGCGGCAGTACAAGCCAGAGCACGCAGGCGATTGTGGTGATGACGAAGGTCGGGGGCCAGGGCTGGTAGGTGGCGACTACCAGCCCGCTCCAGACGCTGACCAGGGCGATGGCGGTAGCGATTGCGATCACATACATCGGTCGGGCGGACATCTTGACTGCGGTGGCTGCCGGGGTGACCAGCAGCGCGAAGATCAGCAGGACTCCCACGACGGTGACCGAGATCGCTATGACCAAACTCATCAGCACCAAGAACAGCGCGCTGAGGGCCCGCACGTTGACGCCGCGGGCCTGCGCGACGGCCGGGTCGATCGAGCTGAACATCATCCGTCGTCCGGTCACTGCCAGGGCCGCGAGCGTCACTGCCGTGATCACTGCGAACAGCACGACCTGCGTGGAGCTGATGGCCAGGATGTTCCCGAACAGGATATTTGTCACAGTCCCGGATTGGCTCGATCCGACGCTGCTGAACAGGATGCCAAGACCAGACATGAAGGCCAGTACGGTGCCGGTGACGATCTCTCGGTCGCGGGCCCGGTGGCCTGCTAGGCCGATGGTGAGTCCGCCGCCGACGCATCCGACCAGCAGGCCGACGACCGGTGTGATGCTCAGTAGCACGGCCAGCGTGGCGCCCGGGAAACCGATGTGGGCGATGGCGTGGGTGGCAAATGCCAGGTCCCGCAGCACCACGAAGTAGCCGATCACCCCGGCTGCCAGGGCGATCAGAGTCCCGGCGAGCAGGGCATTGCGCATGAATGGCATCACGAGTAGTTCGAACCCATGTGCTGTCTGCGAATCGTTGACCAGCGTTGCCAGCAGCATCGCGTCTCCTGTCGGGGTGGTCATCTGTCGGCGGGGTTGGCTATTTGCTGCTCACTCAGTGCGGGTGAAGATGCAGCCGTCGGCTGCGCGGGTGACCTGGACGCTGGTCCCGTAGAGCCGGGTGAGCAAGCGCGAATCAACGACCTCGTCGGTGGGACCGAACTGCGGCCGGCCGTCGAGCACGTACAGCACTGAATCAATATGGGCCAACAGCGGGTTCAGATCGTGGGTCACGAACAGCACCGTGACGCCGCGATCGTGGTTGATCCGGTGGACGAGCTCGACGATGTCCACCTGTCCCAAGAGATCAAGTCCGGCCAACGGTTCGTCCAGGATGAGTAGCTTGGGACGGGTGATCAGCGCCTGCGCGATCGAGATCCGCTGCTGCTGTCCTCCGGACACACTGCCGTAGCGCTGGTCTGCGTAGTCGGTGGCGTCGACGGCGGCCAACGCCTCGTCTACGGCCCCGGCGATCGCCTTGTTGCGGACTCCCAGGCCCCACCTCGTTCCCATTACGCCGAGTCCGACGAGGTCTCGGCATAGCACCGCGGAGGCGTTGTCCAGAGTGTGGTTCTGCGGAACCAGGCCGATGTTTCTGTTTCCGACTTCGGGGTCTTTCCCGAACACCTGCAGTTGCCCGTGTGAGGGTTTGAGCAGGCCCAGAACCATCGCAACGAAGGTGCTCTTGCCCGATCCGTTTGGTCCGATCACCGCTGAGAAGGAGCCCTGCGGAATATCCAAGGTGGCGTTGGACCAGATTGTCCGACCGCCACGCGAAACCGCCACGTCGCGCATGGATACGACGGGAGGGTTCATAGCCTGCCTCCCAAGGCGGTGATTGTTGCCGGAGTGTCCTTATTGACAATGATTGCCAATAGTAGCGGTGGTTGCCATCGCTACTGGCGGCGGCACGCGTCACTTACCCGTGTCGATTCGACTTGTGGCCGTCATGGCGAGTTACCGTCGGTATGTGGCAGCCTTCGTTCAACTAGCGCAGCCGGCTCGCACATCGATCGATTACGAGGT
>JBAXOQ010000450.1:0-3148 GCA_037133175.1 Actinomycetes bacterium | reverse complement strand
GTTTTGGACGGGGTGTTCGCCCAGGGCCCTATCGACGTCGCCATCAGTGCCTTCGGGCAACTCGGCAACAACGACGACCCGAACGACGTTGATGCCGTCCGTCGACTGCTGACCGTGAATTACGTGGCTTCAGTGACTTCAGGAACGATCGTCGCTAAGCATCTGAAGGCCCAGGGGTACGGGTCGCTGGTCGTGCTGTCGTCCGTGGCAGCAGAGCGAGCTCGGCTGGACAACTACGTGTATGCCTCCACTAAGGCAGGCCTGGATGCCTGGGCGTGCGGCTTGGCCGACGCCATGGTCGGATCCGGAGTGCAGGTGCTGGTGGTACGTCCCGGCTTCGTCGATACCGTCATGACTGAGGGGATCTCACCGGCGCCGCTGGCGACCACGGCGAAGGTTGTCGCGGAGGTGACGGTCAAGGGGATTCGGAAGGGCTCGTCGCTGGTCTGGGCGCCAGCAACCGTGCGGCCGCTGATGTCGACCATGCGGCACTTGCCGCGACCGGTGTTCCGGGTGGTCGCCAAGAAGGCAGGTTCGTAGCCAGCATTGGAGCGCTCTGAGGTGATCGGGCTGACCGGGGGCATCGGCTCGGGGAAGTCCACGGTGGCTGCGATGGTCGTACGTCATGGCGCTTATGTGGTCGACGCTGACGCGGTAGCGAGAGAAGTTGTTGCCGTGGGCACGCCGGGGTTGGCCCTACTTGTCAAGGAGTTCGGCCCGCAGATCCTCGCGGCAGACGGTGGGTTGGATCGCACCGCCCTTGCGGCGGTTGCCTTCGCTGACCCCGAGAGCACTTCCCGGCTCAATGCGATCACCCACCCGTTGATCTTCGCCCGAACCGCAGAGCTGTTCGACGCCGCGCCACCTGGTGCCGTCGTGATCCATGACGTTCCACTGCTGACCGAGTTGGGTCTGGCACCGGCTTACCGGATGGTCATCGTCGTTGATTGTCCCGATGAGTTGCGGGTGCGACGTCTGCTGAACCGTGGCCTGACAGAGCACGACGCGCGCCGTCGAATCGCTGCTCAGGCAACCAGGCAGCAACGCCTGGCCATTGCTGACGCCGTGCTCCACAATCACGGCGACCTGGCGGACCTGAAAGCCCAGGTGGACGCTCTGTGGCCCCGGTTGTGTGATGTCCCTGCATCGTCGTAAGTGGTGCTCAGGCCGGATAGCTTCTGCCGCAAAGGCCTTGCCCATTCATGACCCCATGCGTTTTCGCCGTGGTCAGTGGCCGGTGCGTGAGCCGAGGGTCAGGCGCATCCGGGGGTGAGACAAGCGATGCCGAGTTGTTGTGCACTGTCCAGCGTTCGGTGGTCGTAGGTGATCACGTACTCAAGACTCGGGGTCGCGCTGGCCGCGGCCAGATGAATTGCATCCAAGCTGCGCAGAAGTGATCCGGGGAGCAGGTTCCCAGCGGACCGTAACACGGCGGGCCCGAGGGTGATGATGTTCAGCGCTGCGAGGACTTCACGCGCTTTGGTGACGTGTTCTGTGGTGGCCCGATGGGCCACCCGCATCAGTTCAACTTCGCTGAGCGCGCTCGTCACGTGCTGGGGATACTCGGCGATTGTGTGGCGCAGTGCTGCTGACTCCGTTTCCGCAAAGACCAACTTCGCCAGTGCAGACGTATCAAGGTAGATGCTCATCGTTCTTCGGCCCGCAACTCCTCAAGCAGTGCCGAACCGCACAGCGATCCGGCGATCGGTTCGATGTCCTGCAGGGCCGTAGTACTCGTCGGCGTCCGCAGTTGGCCGGACTCGACAAGGCAGGTCCACTCGCTGTCCGGCTCGGGGTAGATGCGCGCGACAGCGCGGCCGCGATCAGTTACGACGACGACCTCACCGCGCCTGACACGATCCAGCACCCTGCTGGCATGCTGCCGAAGTTCGCGAATACCGATCGTCTCCATGTGCTACATAGTAGCACCTCGGGGCGTAACTGCCCCCACTCGTCGGCACCCGACGGACTAGGTTGAGCGTGGTCGGCAGGCGCGCTCCAGCCTTTCGAGTGGCTCGTCGAGCCGGGTGAAGCCCGGTCAGACCGAGCCTCAGCGGCTTTCCGACTCGCTCGGGCTTCGGCGGTCCGTAGATGAAATCAACTGCGGCCACCCCAGCTTCCTCGGGAAGCCGTGCCAGTCGTCGTCGAGCCAGCGATGTCCAGTGGACTCCGAAGAGGGTCACGCCCCGCGCGCCAGTCGCAAGGCTTGGTCCTTCGTCCGGGGAGCGGGTGGTGATCCGGCCAGGTTGCTGCGGGCCGGGTTTCTCGATGGGTCCCCGACACGAAACGAAGGTGGGGCGGAACCCGTTGTCGGATTCCGCCCCACCCTCGTGGTTGTGCGTGCTAGGCGCGGCGCCTCCAGGCGACGGCCACCAGTGCGCCGCCGATCAGCAGACCCAGGACCGCCAGTCCGTACAGCAGCGCGTTGCTGCCGCCGGTGCTAGCTGCCGGCAGGGTCAGCTGGTAGACGCCAGTGGTCTGGACGTTCGGACCAGTTGCCGGACCGTAGGGAATCGCGGTACCCGAGACGCCGACCTGCTGCAGGGCGTTGATCGTGGCCACGTCGGTGGCGTACCCGAGTTGCGCTTTCTCGCCGGTTGTCGCCAGCTTGTCTGAACCTTCTGCCTTCAGTTGTCCGGCACCATCTTGGATCGCGCCGACTCCGGTGACTGCCGCTCCGAGCCCGGTTGCCAACTGTCCAGCACCCTCAGAGGCTGCTGTCAGGCTTGCAGGCAGAGCCACCGTTCCGTCCGCGATCAGTGCCGCACCGGGGGCGAGGGTTCCGTCCACGGTGTTCGACAGCGTTGATGCACCTGCGGCCAGCGCCATGGCGCCCCCTACGAGCGTGTTCTGGTCGCTCTCGGACCCCGGGTAGGTTCCGATACCGGCCGATAGCGTCGCTGCTCCAGCCGCAAGTGCCTTTCCGCCGCAAGCGATTTGCTTGATGCCGTCAGTTGGAAGCTTGGCGCCAGTGTGGCAAGGACCTCCGAGAAGTTGAGCGGCAATCTTATCGAGGAGGACAGGTAGACCCGCCAGCAGCCCCGTGACGATTTGCTGGGCGCTGGGCTTCCCAGGCCCAACCGTCCCAGGGACGTTGATGATGGCGTTGATCGTCGCCTGCGATACTGGGCCCGCTGCCTGAGCGACC
>JBAXOQ010000449.1:0-3166 GCA_037133175.1 Actinomycetes bacterium | reverse complement strand
ATCTGACGGTGCTGCGAGCGATCGGTGCTTCCTGGCTCGTTGACGCCCGGCTGCGGTCGTTGGAGGGTCCAACGATTGATCTGCTGGACGCCCGTGATGCCCTGCACCTCGCGACCGGTCGGGTAGGCGATCGTCTCACGCTGCAAGAACAGGGCCCAGCGTCGCGGATTCTGGGGGATCCCAACCCTGACACTTTCCTGCGCCGGGTCAGCGCGGCCGGTAGGGCGATCGCCTACGTGTCCGATGAGGCGTGGCACCGGGTTGATCGGCTGATCAGTGAGCGAAGGAGGATCCCGGTTCGCTTCACCCGTTCCAGCGCCTCGGCCCGTGCGCCGCTGACCGAGGGCGTCGTGGTGCAGGACGGAGACGTGGTGCTTGCCGCCGACGCCCGACCGGACCGTGACCCGGTGCTGGTGCTGCGGGCCGCGGCCGCCGCAGCGCAGGCGGGGCTTCGCCTCAGCCCCTACGCAGTCGAGCGTCTTGCCAACGAAAGCGCCCCGATGCCGGTGCCCTGGCCGGCCACGGCCCGCGATGCGCTGGTGTCCCTGCTGGGCGCAGGCAAGCCCGCCATCGCTGTGTGGGAGGCGTTGGAGCAGCAGAATGTCATTACTGCGCTCATCCCGCAGTGGGGGTTCGTCCGCAGTGCACCTCAGCGCAACCCAGTGCATCGGTTCACGGTGGACCGTCATCTGGTCGAAACGGCGGTAAACGCCTCGGACCGGATGCGTTCGGTGGCTCGACCGGATCTGTTGCTGGTGGGTGCCCTGCTGCACGACATCGGCAAGGGCCAGGGTGGTGATCACACTGAGATTGGTGTACGGATTGTCACTGAGCTTGGCCCGCGGCTTGGATTCGACGCTCGGGACAGTGAGGTTCTGGTCTCGATGGTGCGCAACCACCTGTTGCTGCCGGACACGGCAACGAGGCGGGACTTGACGGACCCTGCCACCGCGCTGATGGTCGCAGATGCTGTCAAGACCGGCGAAGTACTCGACTTGCTGGGCGCGTTGTCCTGGGCTGATGCGGCTGCGACCGGACCGGCGGCCTGGAGTACCTGGAAGTCCGAGTTGATCAGTGATCTGGTTCGCCGGGTGCATGCCGTGCTGGCGGGGGAGTCGGCACCGCTGCCGCCGGTGCTGACCCCGGCTCAGTTGGCCGTTGCGGATGCCCCTGCAGTGGCTGTGCTGGTCGAAGAGGGCGCTGGCGCCTGGCAGGTCACGGTTGGTGCGGACGACCGGCTCGGGCTGTTGGCGACCGTCGCCGGAGTGCTCGCGTTGCACCGGTTGGCCGTGCGTTCGGCTCGGACCGAGACCGTTGGTGCCCGGGCAGTGACCGTGTGGAACGTTGAGCCGGAGTTTGGCGAACCGCCTGGCGTGGATACCCTGCGCCAGGACATCAGGCTGGCCCTGGCCGGCACGCTGGATGTGACCGCGAAGCTGGCCCAGCGGGCCGCGGCGCAACGCCGACCCGGATCCATCGGAAGGCCACCGCCGCGAGTCGACGCGATTGGAGCGGCCTCGCAGCGGGCCACTGTGGTCGAGGTCAGGGCCCACGACGCGCCCGGCTTGCTGCACGTGATTGCGACGGCGATCTCGTCAGCCGATGTGGTCATCGATGCGGCCAAGGTCGAGACGCTGGGCTCGGAGGTTGTCGACGTGTTCTACCTGCTCGCGGATGGCCGACGGTTGGATGATGAACAGATTGCCGCCGTCCGAGACGCCGTCCTGCAGGGCCTGACCGGCATCGGGGGGCAAGTCGAACCCTAGCCTGCACCCGGAGCGTCTCTTCCTCGTCGCGTGAGCACCCGAAAAGCACAGTGCGGCAGATAGTGTTGTTGGGCGGCGCTTTTCTAAACGACGCGGGTTCCCTGTTCATCGGGCTTCTTGCCGAAGAGACAAGACACTGTCTTTGGGTCATCTTCAGGTGCCGGAAACCACACGATTCGCCGTGCCTTCCCGCCGCAGCGTGAATCGCGGGCCGTCGACGCCGATCTCGCCCGCGCTCAGTTGCGGTAGTTCCGGCTCGTCCGGTAGGCGGTGTACGCGCCTTTGGGCGGCGCGGACCAAGTGACCCGAATCTGCAGGTGTTTTCCGTGGGTCCGGATCCTCAGCACGCCGCTCCTGCAATATCGGGACCCGTCTCCTCGGCCTGTTGAGCTGGTGGCGGTGATTCGTCCGTTGGACTTCTTGCAGTACAGCGTGTCCAAGCGAAGATCCCCGCGTAGCCGCGCTCCGACCGTGACACCGATGACCTGTCCGGCATTCGTTCGGCAGCCAGCCTTCATTAGTTGCTTTGTCCCCGTGGTCGGGATCGACGTAGTGCCGCCCGCCGTCACGCAACCGTTGACGGGGAACTGTTGCTGTGGCGGCGTGTAGGCGTAGAGGCGGGCTATTCCGTTGCGCGCGATGCCGTTGTAGTGCGAGAAGTATCCGCCGACGAGTGCCTTTCCGTCGGGTTGTAGCGCCAACGAAGTGACCACCCCGTCGAGTCCCGTACCAGCGGTGAACGATGTGTCCAGTTCCCCGTTGGGAAACAGTCGGGCGCTGCCGTTCGCTTCGACGCCGTTGTAGTGGTAGAAGTTGCCCGCCACGAGCACTTTGCCATCGGGTTGGACGGCCATGGCGTTGACCTGCAGATCGAAGCCGCTGCCCGTTGCGAAGGTTTGGTCGAGCGATCCGTCAGCCTCGACTCGAGCGACGAAGCCGCGATAGACGCCGTTGTAGAGCGTGAAGGCACCACCGATGATGAATCCGCTGCCGGAAGGAATGATCGAAACTACGTTGGGCGGGCCAGCGTCAGCCCTGAATCCGGTTCCCGGATCAAACGTCGTATCCAGCGTCCCGTCGGCGTGTAGGCGGGCAATTCCCGAGCGCGAGACGCCGCCGTACTCGCTGAAGCCGCCGCCGACCATGAGGTTGCCATTGGCCTGGGGCACGATGACTTCGACGGGTCCGGTTCCCCCGTAAATGCCGGATCCCGGTGTGAATGAAGGGTTGTACGTGCCGTTCGGATTCAGCTGCGTCAAGCCTTGGCTGACGTTGTCGCCATACCAGTAGGACCGAGTGGCAGCGAGCTGGTCGCCGTTGCCCAGCGTGACGATGTCGTTGACCCCGTTGGTGAAGCCGAGGTCCGGGTCGTGAGGATCGCCACCGGCCGGGTACTCGAG
>JBAXOQ010000448.1:0-3205 GCA_037133175.1 Actinomycetes bacterium | reverse complement strand
GCAGCAGGCCTGGACTACTGCCATCACCTGGGACCCGGCGGTGGTGGCGGTTGTTGACGCAGCAGTCAAAGGGGCTGGCTCTGCGGTGGCGGTACCCGACGGGCAGGGTTGTCCGGCGTCGGCAGCCTGATCACGATTGTCGCAGGCCCGATCGTGTATCCGGCTGCGCGCAGGTAGGGTCGAGACAGAGGGTTTGACGCTGGCACTCAATCGTCGGCCGATGCCGCGATTGATCCAACAACAGGAGGAATTGTGGGCGCCACAGGGGATTCCGGAAGCGATGGCGGCGGCAGCTTCCGGGACGAGTTCTCGTCGAAGTACCGTGAAGAAGGCTCAAAGATTGGGGCCTTCAACCTGGCAGTGTTCGGGCTGACTGGGGTCGGCAAGTCAACCCTGATCAACTCGATCTTCGGCCGAGGCGTGGCTGCGACCGGCACTGGTCAGCCGGTCACCCAGGGAAGTCACCTCTACGTCCACGACTCGGGCCTATTCGGGGTCTTCGACACTGCCGGCGTCGAGCTCGGTCAGAGCTACGACACTGTGCTCGGCGACGTCCGCGCCTTCGTGGAGGCTCAGCGCAGTCATCCACTGTCGGACCAGATCCACGTCGCGTATTACTGCGTTCGCTCGACCAACTTCCGGATGCAGGAGTTTGAGGAGCAGTTCGTTCGAGAGTTGCACTCCATGGGCCTGCCGGTGATCCTGGTGCTGACCCAAGTGCCGAAGAAGGGCGAGCAGTACCACCCGAAAGTGCTGGAGTTGGCCCAGCACATCTACCAACTGGGGTTGCCCATCTACCTCGGTCGGCCGCTGCTCACCAACGCGCTGGCCGACCCGGTTCTGGGGTTTGACGTGCATGGGCTCAAGGAACTGCTGGATGCCACTTTTGACGCTGCGCCTGATGGTGTGGCGGCCGCGCTGGCGGCCGTGCAGCGCATCGACATGGCTCGCAAGCGGGACGCGGCCAACAAGCGAATCGCGGTGGCTGTTACGGCGGCCACGGCGGCCGGCGCGAGTCCGATTCCGTTTTCTGACGCGGCGCTGCTGGTGCCGATTCAGGCTGGCATGATGGCCGCGATCGCGATCACCTACGACATCGCGATCGATACTGCGTTGGCGGCCAGTCTGGCGGCGACCGGATTGGCGACCCAGGCAGGCCGGGCGGTTGCGCTGAACCTCATCAAGCTGATCCCCGGCGGGGGCAGTGTCGTCGGCGGCACCATCAGCGCTGGGGTGGCCGCATCCTTCACCTACGCGATGGGGCGGTCTTGGCGGGAGATCTGCGAAGGCATCGCGACCGGGCGATTCGGTGCTCAGGCCGCGCTGAACAGTGGTGACATCAAGGCCGCGTTCCTGGAGGAGTTCAAGCGGCAGTTCAGCAGGGTGGGCAAGAAGGAAAACAGCTAGTGGACGAACCCACAGCCGGTCCGTTGGGCTCCGGTCCGTTGGACTCCGAGCCGTTGGGTCTGGCGCTGGCGATGGAATCGGGCTACGCCCGAGCGCGCAACGATATCGGCCGATTCAACTTGGCTCTGTTCGGACCGACCGGGGTGGGTAAGAGCACGCTGGTCAACACGGTTTTCGGTGCTCATTACGCGCAGACCGGCGTGGGTCGGCCGGTGACCGTCGGCCGACACCTGTACCGCCATCAGGATTCCGGCATGGGGATCGTCGACACCCAAGGCCTGGAAGTCGGGCAACACGACAAGGAGATCCTGTCTGACCTGCGGAATCTGATCAACGAGGTGCGGTTGCAGCCGCTGTCAGACCACATCCACGTCGTCTGGTACGCCGTCGCCGCATCGTCGTCGAGATTCCAGGAAAGCGAGGCCGACTTCGTTCGGCAACTGTCCAACTTGGGCCTGCCCGTTCTGCTCGTGCTGACCCAGACCCCGCGGGTTTCGGGTGCTATCGACCGCCATGCGCTGGAGTTGGCCAGCCACATCGAGTCCCTTCGGCTGCCGATCTGGGCAAACCGGGTGTACATGGTCAATGCGGTTGCGGATGAGTGGTCCGGCACCACGGCATTCGGTTTGCCGGAGTTGCTGGATGCCACCAACGAGGCCGCACCCGAGGGTGTACGCGCGGCACTGGCGGCAGCCCAGCAGGTCAGTCGGGCGGCGAAGCGTCGTCAGTCCGAAGAGATCGTGGCAATCGCAGTCAGGGAACTGCAAGGAAAGATCTTCTTGGACCGCGTGGCGCGGGTCTGGGCAGGCATGGTGGCTGGCATCTCGACGATCTACGGATTGCCCGAGCCGGCCGCCATCGGCACGGTGCGTACCTCGCAGGTGATGCTCCGACTTCGCAAGATCCTCTATGTCGGCCGCGCCGGATTGGTCGCTCTCGGGCCGACTCCGGTGATCATCACCAAGGTATCCGCTGCCGTCAGCAAGCGCCGCAAGCCCAAGCCGGCCAGCCTTGAGAAGGCAGTGGTGTGGGCGGGTCATGGCGGCGGTCGGATGAGATACCGAATCGTCACCGGTCTGACCACCGGAGGTACCACTCGCGCTGTTGGCGAGGCCTGGTTGAACACCTGCGAGTACTACTGGCTGGCTGCCTACCCGAATCAGCCGGTATGGGACAGCGAAGCCTTCGCCGAGCGATTCACCGCCGACCTGGAACGTCGGATGCCCCGAGGCATGCGGGTCCGGCAGCGCCGAAAGCGCCCGAACTCCCTGTAATCGGCAGTTGTGGGGACGCACTGGGTTGCCCTGACGCGTTGTTGCACCGACGTTCTTGTCCCCCGAACAGGGGACATGACGTTGTCAGAGGTTCGTGGTCCCATAGATGCAGGGTCGTTCGCCATGCTGCTGATAATCCCGGTGAGTTGTTGAGAATGTCGCGACAGCTTTCGGTGAACCAGCGGTGGGTGAGCGCACCAGCTTGCCGATGCGGTGGATCGCAGTTGTGCTGATCTTTGGGGGAGCCGCCTGTCGGTGGGCCAGTCGTCGCTGAGGTGCTCGTGCACCCGCGGTGGCGCCGTGGGTTACTCCGCGACCGGGGGCGCGGAGTAACCTGGGCGGACTCATGGGCAACGCGCATGGCGAGGAGCGGATTGTGCCGGTCGATCTCGTGATGGGGGACATCACCCGTTTCCGGGCTGATGCCTTGGTGAATGCGGCGAACCGCTGGCTGTTCGGCGGTGGCGGCGTGGATGGCGCCATCCACCGGGCGGGTGGACCAGCGATCTTGGCGGAGTGTCGCA
>JBAXOQ010000447.1:0-3211 GCA_037133175.1 Actinomycetes bacterium | reverse complement strand
CGATGGACCAGCTGCGTGCCGGGCTGGCGAAGCGGTACGCGGCCTACGTCTTGCAGTACGGGCCGATCAACCGGTTCACCGAGCGCCGCGGTGTTCCGGACGAAAACGGTGACGTGTCGATCTCGCGCACGGGTGCCCCGGCGGTGCGCAGGTTGCGCACCGATCCGCACTTTGCCCGGGTCACCGCGTTGGAGTTGTTCAAACCGCAAACCCAGGTCGCCAAGCCGGCCGGGGTGTTGTCCGAGCGTCAGATCACCGTGCGGCGCCCGCCGATGGGCGCCGATACCGCCGACGATGCGCTGAACATCTGCATGGACACGATCGGCGCCGTCGACCTGCCCCAGATAGCCCGGCTGCTCGGCGTCAGTGAGCCCGAGGCGCGCGTTGCCCTCGGCCAGATGGTGTTCCACGACCCGGCCCAGGACAAGCTGGTGTTGGCTGCTGAGTACCTGTCGGGCAATGTTCGGGTCAAGCTGACGCAGGCCCGCGAAGCCGCGCTGACCGATCCGACGCTGGCGGTCAATGTGGCGGCCTTGGTGCAGGCGCAGCCGGCGGACTTAGGTCCTGGTGAGATCGAGGCCCGCCTGGGTGCGGTGTGGATCAGCCCAGACATGCATCGCGCGTTCTTGGCCGAGATCCTGGGCGACCGGTCGGTCACGGTGGCCAACCCGACCGGGAACACCTGGTTCGTGGAGGGCAACCGCTGGTCGGTGGCCGCGACCAGCGAGTGGGGGACCGACCGCCGTCACGCGCTGGATTTGGTGACGGCGTGCATGGAGCAGCGCGAGATCAAAGTGCTCGACCCTGACCCGGTGATCGAGGGTCGGCGCATCCTGAACCCCGAGGCGACCATCGCCGCTCAGGACAAGGCGCAGGCCTTGCAGGCGCGGTTCGCCGAGTGGGTGTGGGAGGACCCGGCTCGGGCCGAAGTGCTGGCCGCCGAGTACAACGCGAGGTTCAATTCGCTGGTACCGCGGGACTACGCCAGTGCGGGGGCGACGCTGACGTTGCCCGGCCTGTCCCGCTCGTTCACCCCGTATCCGCATCAGCGATCGGCGGTGGCCAGGATTCTTGCTGAGCCAGCCGCTGGCCTGTTCCACGAGGTCGGTGCCGGCAAGACCGCCGAGGTCTGCATGGCGGTGATGGAGACCAAGCGTCTGGGCAAAGCAACCAAGCCGGTTGTCGTCGTTCCCAACCACATGTTGGAGCAGTTCGCCCGCGAGTGGTTGCAGCTCTACCCGCAGGCCGACCTGTTGGCCGCTTCCAGTGATGACCTGTCCAAGGACAATCGCCGGCAGTTCGTGGCGAAGGTCGCGATGAACGATTGGGACGCGGTCGTCATGACCCGCGGCGCGTTCAAGCGAATCGAAGTATCCCCGGAAGCGCAGAAGCGGTACGAACAGCGCGCCGTGGTTGCGTTGCGCGCCGATTTGGAGGCCGCCCGCGCAAGTGGCACCCCCAGCACGGTGAAGAAGATGGAACGCAAGCTGTTGGCCGCCGAACAGAACCTCAAGCGCAAACTCGACAGCGTCAAGGACCCCGGGATCACGTTCGAGGAGACCGGCATCGACATGATCGTCGTGGACGAGTTGCATGACTTCAAGAACCTCAAGACCCTGTCGGCGATGCAGGGCATGAACACCGATGGCAGCCAGATGGCTCAGGATCTGCACATGAAGGTGGAGTTGCTGCGCGAGAGGCACCCCGGCCGGTCGGTGTTCGTCGGCGCGACCGCGACCCCGATCGCGAACTCGATCGCCGAGGCCCACGTGATGATGCGCTACATGCGTCCGGATCTGCTGGCCGCGTGCGGCACCCTGAACTTCGACTCGTGGGCCGCCACGTTCGGCAAGCAGGTCACCGAGGTGGAGATGGACCCGACCGGTGCCGGTCTTCGGCAGAAGACCCGCCTGGCGCAGTTCACGAACGTGCCGGAGATGATGCAGATCTGGGGTGTGTTCGGGGATGTGAAGACGGCCGCCGATCTGCAGTTGAATGTCCCGAAGTTGCACGTCCATCCGGACACCGGGGTGCGCGCGCCGGTCACGGTCGCGGTGCCCCGCTCCGCCGAACTCGCCGGCTACATCGCCGCGATCGGGGAGCGCGCCGAGAGAATCGCCAGGCGCGCTGTCCGGCCGGATGAGGACAACATGCTCAAGGTGTCCACCGATGGTCGTCACGCGGCCCTGGATATGCGCCTGGTGGGGGATCGAACCCCGATCCGCGACGGGTCCCCGGCCAAGGCCGATGTGGTCGCCGAGCAGATCGCCCGTATCTGGGCGGCCAACTCCGGCCGCATCTTCGACGATGCCGTGACCGGTGGTCAGCACCCGACACCGGGCGGATTGCAGTTGGTGTTCTGCGACCTGTCGACGCCGAAGAACGACGACAGTTGGAACGTGTATGACGAGCTGCGCGACCAGTTGGTCGCGTACGGGATTCCCCCCGATCAGATCCGGGCAATTCATCAGGCGAAGAACGACACAGCGAAGGCGCAGATGTTCGCCGACGCCCGCGAGGGCCGGATCGCCGTACTGATGGGGTCGACGCAGAAGATGGGCGTCGGGACCAACATTCAAGCCCGCGCCGTTGCGTTGCACCACGTTGATTGCCCGTGGCGGCCAGCCGACATCGCACAGCGCGACGGTCGCATCATTCGCCAGGGCAACCAGAACCCCGAAGTGGGGATCTACCGGTACGTGACGACGGGTTCGTTTGATGCGTACATGTGGCAGACCGTGGAACGCAAGTCCAAGTTCATCGCCCAGGTTCTGGCCGGTCGGCCGAACGCTCGGGCGGTCGATGACCTGACGTCGGGGGACACGTTGTCGGCTGGGGAGGCGAAGGCTCTGGCCAGCGGAAACCCGTTGATGGCGGACAAGGTTGCGGCTGACGGGGAGCTCGCCCGACTCGTCGCCTTGTCCACCTCGTATGCCCGCAACGGTCGGCAGTTGGACTGGCGCATCGGCTGCGCCTCAGCCGACATTGCGGCGGCCGAGGCCGACCTTCCCACGATCGCGGCGGCAGCGGCTGCCTCCCACTCGACCGCCGGTGATGCTTTCGCGATGACGGTGGGCGGGCGCGCTGTCGGTTCCCGGGCGGAGGCCGCCGCCGAATTGCGGGGGTGGGCGCAGACGCACGTGCATCGCTATATCTACGAGGAACGGGACCTGGGAACGGTGGTGGGCTTGGGTGGGGTGAGGTTCACCGC
>JBAXOQ010000446.1:0-3214 GCA_037133175.1 Actinomycetes bacterium | reverse complement strand
GCCTCAGGCAGAGTCTCCTTCATCGCGACCTGATCCCCGAAGCCCACGAGCACTCGCTGCAGCAGCGGGTAGGCATCCGCCGAGGCGGTCGAGCGAACGTAGACCGGTTCGACGTACAGCATCCCGCCCGCCACCGGAAGCGACAGCAAGTTGCCGAGATCGACCTGCGACCCACCCTGGCGCAACAGCGACAACTGCGATGACACCGCGGGATTGGCCTCGAAGTTGTTCTGCACCTGCGCCGGGCCCGGGATGGTCGTGTTCGGCGGCAGTTGCAACACCTGGAACTGGCCGAACTTCACCCCCGGATTGCAGTCCACCGACATGAACGCCGCCAGCGTCTGACGGTTGACCGGTGCGTACGTCGTCGTCAGCGAGAACTTCGGCGCCGTCTCCCCGGGCAGTTGCAGGCTCAGGTAGTACGGCGGCTGGTACAGCGGGGTGGCCTGCTTCTGCGTCGGGTCGGTCGGCACCACCCAGAAGTCCTGGCCGCTGTAGAACGCCGCCGGATCCGTGACGTGGTAGCGCGAGTACATCAGCCGCTGAATCTTGAACGCATCCTCCGGGTACCGCACATGCGCAGCGAGCTCCTCTGGCATCTCGGACTTGTCCTTCACGACCCCCGGGAAGACCTTCTCCCAGGTCTGCAGCACCGGGTCGGATTGATCCCAGCCGTACAGATTGACCGAGCCATCGAACGAATCGACGACCGCTTTGACGGAGTTCCGGATGTAGTTGATGTCATCGCGGGGAGCCGACAACGCGCCGGTCTTGGCGATAGTCGAGTCGCTGATCGCGTCTTGCACAGTCACCCGCGATGAGAACGGGTATTCATTCGAGGTGGTGTAGCCATCGACAATCCACTTGACGCGTCCGCCTTGGACGACAGGGTACGGATCGGTGTCCAGCCGCAGCCAGGGCGCGACCTTGGCGACCATGGCACGCGGATCGCGGTTCCACATGATTTTCGACTGGTCGTTGATCAACGATGAAAACAGAATGTTGGGCTCTTGGAACTTGATGGCGAACAGCGTGCGGTCGAACAACGATCCGACCGGCACGCCACCGGAGCCGTCGTAGGTGTTGTTCTTCTGGCCATTGGGGGCCGAGTTATCCGGTGAGTCGATCTCAAGTGGGGCCGAGCCGGGCGGGCCACCCACGATCGAGTACTGCGGGGAGTCTTCCCCGAAGTACACCCGCGGCTGGTCCAGATTCAGCGGACCCGTCGGCGGGATGTCCTTCTCGAAGAACACCGGCTGCCCGTCCACCGTCTTCGCGCTGGCGTACGCACCGACGAAGCCATAACCGTGCGTGTACACCAGGTGATCGTTGGCCCAGTTGCGCTGATTCGCCGGGATCCCGTCGATGTTCAGGTCCCGGACCGCGACGACCGCGCCGCTCTCTTTGGCATTGATCTTGTAGCGGTCGACATCGAGGGTGTCCGGGAACGAGTAGAAACCGCGCCACTGCTGCAGGGCCCGGAACGTCGGCGACACGACCGCGGGATCCACGATCCGAATGCTGTCCAGCGTCCCCTGCTGGGTGGCCACCGTGGCCTTGTTCGGCTCAGCGGCGGCGTCGTAGGGATTGACCTGGACGTTATCCAGCCCGTAGGCCGTCCGCGTCGCATTGATGTTGTTCTGAATTGATGGCGCCTCTTTGGTCAGCTCGCTTGGCTTGACCTGGAACTGCTGCACGATCGCCGGGTAGATGCCCCCGATCACCAGTGCGGACAGCAACATCAGGCCGAGCGCCGTCAGCGCGATCGGCCAAGACCGCCGAAAGGCGTTGACGAAGAACAAGATCGCACAGATCAGCGCGATCCCCACCAGAATCGATTTCGCCGGCAGCAGCGCGTGCAGATCCCGGTACTTCAACCCGGTGATCCCGCCGGCCAGCGAACTCTCGCTCTTGAGTGCCAACCCGAATCGGTCCAGCCAATACGCCACAGCCTTGAGCAGGCAGAGCAGTCCCAGCAGAATCGAGATCTGCGTCTGGGCAGCGTCGCTGACCCGCGGACCGGGCAACTGCAGCCGAATCCCGCCGTAGAGGTAATGGACGACGATTCCTGTCACCAGCGCCAGCAGCACCATGGTGAACCCGAAGCCGAGCAGGAACCTCAGCCACGGATAGGTGAACACGTAGAACCCGATGTCAACACCGAACTGCGGATCGGTTTGACCGAACGGCTGCTGGTTCCGCCACAGCGACCAGCTCTGCCACTCGGCAGCCGCCGACACTCCGGCCAGCAACCCGATCGCCGCCGGAACAATCACCGCGAGCGGTTTGCGCAACGGCTCCAAGCCCGCCCGATAGCGCTCCAGGCTCAGTTGCTCAGGAGTCCGAAACCGCTGCATCGGCCGCGTCCGGTACGCGATGACCATCGACAGCCCCACTCCGACCGCCATCAGCACACCGAAACCGAGGAACAGTCCCGACTTCATCGACAACTGCCGCGTGTACACGTCAGGACTGTCGACCGACTTAAACCACAACCAGTCCGTGTACAGGCCGGTGAAGACAACCGTGACGATGGTCAGCACCACCAAGACGATGATGGTGGGGATCAGTATGCGACCACGACCACGCTCACTGGGATCTGAACCCTCATGTGCCTGACCTGGTACGGGTGCCGCGTAGCTCACATGCGCCACTGTACGAGAGGATTGCCAGATGAGTGCAGCCCGACCGACATTGCACGTGCTCACGAGCGCGGTTCTGGAACTTGAAGCGTTCGTCAATGAAGACGGGTGGGACCAGCCGCCCCGCCTGTTCGCATTGGCGCTGGCCCGAGATCTGATCGAGCGTGAACCCGACCTGGCCGAGGCCATGGGCCTTGGCCCGCAGCTCGCCGAGTCGCAGGAACTGATCCCGGTGGAGCAGGAGTGGGCCCCGGACGACACCGGCGTCGACGACGCTCTGGCCCACATTGCCTGGCCAGAAGAGGTGGTCGGCGTGGCAATCGCCCTGGAACGGATCTTGCTGCCACCGGAGGCCGAGGCCGACCTGGACGACGACGGGGAGCTCAGCTCGCTGGTCGATCAGGCGATGGGACACCCAGCAAAGCGCGAGGTGCGCATCGCCGTTGCCGTCATGCGCGACGGCCGGGAGACCTCGGCGATTCGGCTGCGCGAGAACGACGCCGACGATGAGGTCCTCACCGGCCAGAACCTGGTCCCCGGAATGATCGACGCCCTCGCCGCCACCCTCAGCT
>JBAXOQ010000445.1:0-3216 GCA_037133175.1 Actinomycetes bacterium | reverse complement strand
GGCCAGAGGGCGCACCTGGTCACACGGGGTGTTGAGGTCCTTGGTCCCGCAGGTCACCAGCACGCTGTGCGGCTCGGTGACACGGGCGGCGAGGGCTTTGGGGTCGAGTTGGTTCTCTGTCTGCAGCATCCGCCGGTTGATCTTGCTGTAGGCCAGCGGGCTGATCGCGGCCTGAAACTGCGCCACGGCGCCCGTCGCGTCAGGGAACGGGGGTGTCAGCGGATCGGGGAACGGTGCGCCCGTGCGGGTCGCGTCAAGACCTGCCCGCAGCCATGCGGTCAGTGCCTGCCCCTGCTGCCCGGTGATGAGGCCAGTTGTGGCTGCGCCTTGGATCTGGTCGGAGAGCTGCACATCAAGGATGTCGATCATGGGTGCGTACTGCGGCTCCACCAGCACCAGGCGGGCCGGCGTTGGGGCAGAGCCGGGGTCGTCTGCCACAGCGAGGGCGATCATGCCGCCCTCGCTGTGCCCCATGACGGTCAGGCGCTTGGGGTCTACTTCGGGTTGCGCGGCCAGGTAGGCAAGGGCGTCCTGTGCGTTTTTGAGGAAGGTCTCTTGAAACGTCAGGTTGGCGATGTCCGAGATCTGGTAGGGGCCCAAACCGGTCGCCCCGGATGTGAGCTTGTCATACCGCAGCGAGGCGTAGCCCGCGGCATCGAGTTGATCGGCCAGGTACCGGCCGGTGTCGGCTGGGACGCCGGCGAACGCCGGAGAGTTGCCGTTTCGGTCGGTCGGACCGCTGCCAGCGATGATCAACGCGGCCGGTACCAAACCCCGGACGTGCCCGGGTATTCGCACGGTGGCATGGACGGTCACCGCGCCGCTGCGGAAGGTGACGTCGCGCTCCCTTGCTGTAGGCGATGCGGCGAACGCGACCGCGGCAATCGCGATGATGGGGCGGTGCATCCGTCGTCCCTCCTACTCTGAAGCCATTCCTGATTGGAGGCTGTCGACATGACTGTCTGGCAACAACCTCAAGGTCGACTCAACGCCGCGTCAGGCTGGAGCGCCATGCGCACGCATTCACGCAGCGGGACCATTGTCACTTCTGCAACCTTTTTCATCGAGGAGCCTCGCGGTGGTAGGTTCTGCTCATGGCAACTCCCCACGTCTTGACTCATCCCATTCGGTTGCGAATCGTCATGGCATTGGTCGGGGACCGGCAGTTGACGACCTATGAGATCGCCGAAGAGATGCCGGATGTGCCCACTGCCACGCTGTACCGGCACATCGCGGCGCTGTCGGACGCAGGCGTGCTCGATGTCGTCGCCGAGCGGCGAGTGCGTGGTGCAGTGGAACGAACGTTCGCCCTGCGCCCCGGGGGCGGTTTGGTCGGTCAGGCCGGAGCGGCCAAGATGACCCAAGAGGAGAAGAGTGCGGCCTTCGGCGTCTTCGCGGCCGGGCTGATCGCCGCCTACGACGGCTACCTGGCCAATCCAGACGCTGGCGGTCAACTTGCCGAAGCGGATTGGCAGAACCTGGATTGGGACGACTCACGGACCGACGTAGGAGAGGCGGCCAAAGAGGCTGCCGGCTACCGGGCCCTCGCCCTCTACCTCGATGTGAACGATCTCACGACGATGGCAGAGGCGCTGAAGGCGGCGCTTGAGCCTTACTTTGCGCCAGTGGAGGGCAAGCAGCGGGTGCTGTTCGGCACCGTCTTCATACCCACCTGAACCCATGGGTTCAGGTGTCGCAGAGCGGACTTGTCGTAGCACTGAACGGATCGCAAGGTGGCTAGAACTCTCGCAGGAGCCTGCCGGCGCCGGTCAGCGGTGCACTGAATCCGTTCTCCCTGAGCGCGTACCAAAACGTCACGGCATTGATTCCCAGAATCGGGATCCCGATGATGGGTTCCAATTTCTCGGTGACCTCGATCAGGCCCATGTTCGTGCCGCACTGGACGATTGCATCTAGGTCATTGGCCTCGGTTGCCAGTTGCTCAAGGATGGCTTTCTCTTTGGCCCAGTCCGGAATGTGGGCGATCTGCACGGCATTGGCGCACGAAAACCCGACACGAGTTACCACTGTGCATCCCAGGTCCTCGAACATCTCGGTGGCGGATTGATTTCCCTGCGAATCGAACGGCGTCAAGATGCCAATGCGCTTCGCTTTGTACTTGCCCAGGGCCGCGGCTATAGCCTCATGCCAGGTGGCCCACGACAAACCTGAGTACGCCTCGATGTTTGCGGCAGAGGATCTGATTTGTTCGATTCCTCGAAGGATGTGTTCCTAGCTCATTCCCATGATCACGTACCGGGGCTGTGCCAACCCTGCGCCATCCATCGTTGCCTTCAACCCGACCAGGAACTGCTCCTTGTACGCCAGCAGGTCTTCCTTAGTGTCGAACTTCGTTTGAGGCGTCAGGGCGGTGTTGTCGTCGGGTATCGAGACGGTCTTTCCCGATAGCGTGCCGGTGATGGTGTGGCCGGCTCGGTGCTGCGCGTCGGGCTGCTCATTCACGGTGTTAGACCTTGATGTCGTTGGGGTTGTTGGTGGGGGACAGGGCGGTGGTGTCGTACCAAGTGCTACCGCCGTTGTCGCTGAAGCTCTGTTTGTAGGTCTTGGCGAATGCGAATGTGCCGGTGCCCGGGTCCTGGAGCGTGAAGATGTATAGGTCGGTACGGTTCGGGGTGTAGTAGGCGCCCGATCCGACGATCGCAGTTTGCGTGGTGGGCAGTGCTTTGAGGAGCGGAACGAACCCGTAGCTCCCGAGCGTCTTGCCGTTTATGGTCTTGCTGCTCAGATCGTCCGCGCTGGGATTGAGTCCTTGTTTGTCCCAGGCGATCACGGTCGACGTTGGTGTCGCGGTGCTGTTGGCCAGCAGGCCTTGACGACGGGCAGTGTCCCAGTTGTAGACCGTCGAGTAGGACACCGTGGCGCCGTCCTTGGTCTGAATCGGGTCCTTGGTTTGAATCGGCAGTCCGAGGGACTGCGCCAGAGGCTTGATCGTTTCATAGGGATTGGTCCCCGGACTGGTGTTCTGCGGGTTGGACACAGGGTTGATTGCGATGATCTTGCCGATCGGGCACACTGTGGCTTCGGTCCCGTTGGGTCCCACGCCGTGAGTCTTGGCCAGGTAATCCCGGAAGAGTTTCGGATACAACGCCGCGTGCTGCTTACCCACCCGGCTCAGGATGTCGGGTCCACCGGCTGGGTTGGCTTGGTCCTCGCCGTGACGGACAACCATGACCGCCGGGGTACACGCTCCCGTCG
>JBAXOQ010000444.1:0-3217 GCA_037133175.1 Actinomycetes bacterium | reverse complement strand
GTGTTGGCCCACGCGGTGCGCGAGGAGCCGTACCGCCCGTCCCTGGGTACTTAGCTGCGGCAAACACCGTTCGTGGTGATCCGGCGTCCAACCTGCGTGGTTCACCGTGGACTTCTACACGAAACCTTCACGATTGTCCGAGTAGCTTCGACAGGTTCCCGGCACACACTTAGGACAAGTGGTTGGGGAACTGCCTCCAACTCACGAGATGGGAGTACTCGATGATGGGTTGGTACAACGGCGGCATGGGTGGAGCCGGACCGTTCATGTGGATCTTCATGGGACTGTTCTGGGTTGCGCTGATCGTGGTGATCGTGTTTCTGGTGATCAAGTTGCTCCCCGGGTCCGGGGCGTCCGCCACCGGGGTCTCGCGGGCGGCGGATCCGCAGGAGTCGCCAGACGAGATGCTCGATCGAATGTTCGCCGCTGGCGAGATCGATGAACCGACCTACCGAGCCCGGCGCACCGCCCTCAACGACATGCGCAGGTCATCATGAGTACCCAAAAGACCGGCTACCTGGTGGCACTGGTGGTTGCGGTGGTTGTGCTGCTCGGATCGGTCGGGATGGCGGTCGCCCACGGGATCAGCTCGCATCGAACGGTCGCTGCCGGAAAGGCCGGGTCCGGAACGAACGACAACAACCGCGGCATGATGGGCCAGGACAACGGGCGCGGCCAAGGCATGATGGGGCGAGGCGGGGGCTACGGAGGCATGATGGACCAGGGTGACGACGATGCCGCCGCAACCGTCTCCGCCGACCAAGCCAGAGTCCTCGCGGATGCCTGGCTTGCCAAGAATCAGCCCGGCGCTACCGCCGGGGCCGTAGTGACCATGCCTATGGGCTATGTCTTCCCGGTGACCCGCAACGGCACCGGCGTCGGGACGGTCATGGTCAATGACGACAACGGCTCAGTCGTGTTCCATGCGTGGGGTGGGGCATCCGCGGCGCCAACCCCGACACCCACCTCTACTGGCTGACCATGGCCGACTGCAGCACCCGACCCACGGCCCTGGTGGTGGAGGACGAGGAGTCGGTCCGCCGGGTGATCGTGGAGTACCTGCGGCGCGAGGGTTTCACGATCGTCGAGTCGGGCAACGGACTGGAGGCGGTGGACCTCGCTGCCTCGCAGATGCCGGACGTCGTGGTGCTCGACCTGATGCTGCCCGGCCTCGACGGCGTCGAGGTGTGCCGACGCCTGCGGACGTTCACGGATGCGTACATCATCATGCTCACTGCGCGCGCGGAGGAGGTCGACAAACTGATCGGACTGTCGGTGGGGGCCGACGACTACCTGACTAAACCGTTCAGCCCTCGGGAGCTGGTGGCCCGAGTCCACGTGATGATGCGTCGGCCACGCGGTGGATCGGTAGCCGGACCGATGCCGGGACACGCGAGCACACGACGAATCGCCTCACTGACTCTGAACCCTGACAGTCGTGAAGTCTGGGTGGGCGACCGCGCCGTGGACTTGACCCGGACCGAGTTCGACATCCTGGATGCGCTGAGCGCCCAACCCGGGCGAGTCCACTCGCGACGCCAGATCATCGACCACGTCTGGGGGCAGAACTGGGTCGGCGACGACCGCATCGTTGATGTTCACATCGCTCATATCCGGGCCAAGCTCGACCCGGCGAAGTCCGGTCACAACTTCATCCTGACGGTGCGCGGGGTCGGCTTCCGGATCGACAGCGGATGAGTCGGCTGGGCACCGCGCCTCACCGCACCGATGACGACGACGGCGACGGCGGGGCGAGCCTGGGAATGCGAGTGTTCGGGGCGATGGCACTCGTTATCGTCGCAGGAGCTGGAACCCTGTCGATCATCGCTCTGCTCGTCGCTCCTGCAGTCTTCCGGCAGCACCTGGCCGAAGCGGGCGTCGCGCCCGAGTCCGCAATCTGGCCGCACGTTGACGAGGGTTTCACCACGGCGCTGCTCGCCGCTATCACCAGCGGCGTGATTGCGGCGGCGATAGTGGCAGCCGGTCTTGCATTGCTCGTCGCCCGCCGCATCAACGCCACGGTCGCCTCGGCCGCGAGTACCGCTGGACGACTGGCCGACGGTGACTACTCGGCCCGGATCTCGCCGCCCCGGATGGGACCGGAGTTGGCAGATCTCGCTGCCTCGATCAACGCCCTGGCTCAGCGGTTGGAATCGGCGGAACAGACGCGACTGGCGCTGCTTGCCGATGTTGCCCACGAGCTGCGGACACCGCTGACGTCGATCGAAGCAACCGTTGAGGCGATCAGCGACGGCGTTCTGCCCGCCGACGATGAGTCGCTGCGCACCCTCCGCGAGCAGTCGCGAAGGATGTCGCAGCTGGTCGCCGATCTGTCGCTGGCGTCGCGGGCGGACGAGCACTCCTTCCTCATCCGGACGCGGCAGACCGATCTGGCCGAGGTTGCGCGGGATTCCGCAGCGGCCGCTGCGGCCAGATTCGTAGCGTCCGGGGTCCACCTGGTCGTGCCTGCCACCGAGCCGGTTCTGGCAATCGCCGACCCTGATCGGGTCGCGGAGGTCGTCGGCCAATTGCTCGACAACGCTCTGCGGGCGTGCGCTGCGGGCGACACTGTGACCGTGTCGGTGCATGCGGCCGGCGCCGGCGTGGAACTGACGGTTCACGACACCGGTGCCGGGTTCGAACCGACCGAGGCCGAGCTGCTGTTCGAGCGGTTTTACCGGGGTTCAGAGCCGGGGCCATTGGACCGAGCAGCTGCCGTGCAACCCGTCTCGGCTGACGCGGCAGACCCCGGCAGCGGTATCGGTTTGACGATCGCTCGAGCTCTGATCGCTGCGCAGGGCGGAACCATCACAGCGGCAAGCGCCGGGTACGGCCAGGGCGCAACATTCACTATTACCCTGCCCCGACCTGGTGTGTGAACCGCCGTTCCAACAGTCCACCAGATCCGACGACGTGCCGTACCGGCACACCAACCCCTGTCGCCTTTGCACCGAAAAGCCGCCCAAGACCGTCCGAACTGGCCGGGAAGGCGGCTTTTCGGGTGCAAAGGCGGGGGAGTTTGGGGGGTGGTTTGGGTTCTCCACAACCGGCACGGCGTGTTCGGCTGTGGTGTCAGCGAAAACGGGTAGAATAGTACACATGTTCGAGGAATCCACAGCGGCCTGCGGTGATAGCTCCGCGTCAGCGGCCCCTGATCAGGGCACCAGCGCAATACCGTGGTGCCCTGATCCAGCAGGCAGTGGGCCGGGCTCGGCTG
>JBAXOQ010000443.1:0-3227 GCA_037133175.1 Actinomycetes bacterium | reverse complement strand
CATCAATGACAAACCACACCGGATGCGAATCAGCCAACCAATCCCTCATATCCGGAGGCAACAAGAACTGCTGATCACGGGCCACCGGACGAAAACCCAACGCCATACCCCAGTTGTCGACCTAGATCAACACGGCGCCGAGACCGACACACACCATTTCGCAACAAGCTCTAGGTCAGACGCAATCCACCGGAATTGGTCGGCGCGTGTAGGTTCTACTGTGTTGGATCCGCGGAAACCCGGGGCAGTTGCGGATCGCGGAGTTCCCTGGTGAAGTTTCGCTCGCCTTGGCAGAAAACCTCCAAGGCACGGATTGAAGAACTGGAGGGAGGCTCATGAACCTAGAGAACGCCTCCGCCGATCAACTCCCGCCGGAATTGGCCCGCGGCTGGTTAGGGATGATCCGCGAACAGCGCCTATCCCCATTCCTGAGTCCGAGTTTCGCTCAGGCGGTGCAAGAAGTGCGCGGCGATGTCCGCGTCGTGCTGGGCACGCAGGATGCTCGCCTGCTGCTCGCCTGGCCGATGCAACAGCGGCGCCGGTTCATGACTGACCCGGTTGGGTTTGGTCTTGCGGACGCGCAGGGCATGGTGATTCAGGAAGGGCTGAGAGTCGATCCCGCCGCGCTCCTGCTGGCGAGCGGCAACCTCACCTACGACTACGACCACCTGGTTGATCCAGGTGCCAATTTCGCCCCATCGGTCAACGCGGCATCTTCATCGCCCTTCGTGGACGTTGGTCAGGATTTCTCGGTCCTTTGCGACACGCTCCGCCGCCGTGGCTCGTCAATTGGTAAGCGGGTTGCTTACCTTCGCCGTCGCCTCGAGCGCGAAGTCGGGCCGATCCAAGCGGAACTTGACACCCGTTCGTCGGCCGATCTCGCCGACCTGGTGCTTGCCAAGCGAGCGCAGTATCGGCGAACCGGTCGTAACGATGCGCTCGCAGATCGCTGGCGACGGCAGTTGCTGGCAATCCTGCTCGCGAGTCGGGAGTCGGAATGTCGTGCCGTCTTGTCGGTGCTGCGCGTCGGGGGCGAGCCACTAGCCTGGCACCTGGGACTGCGCAACGAACACACGTTGCACTATTGGTTCCCCGCATACCGAACGGAGTTCGGAATGTACTCGCCCGGACTGATTCTCTTTTGGCACATCGTCGAAGCGGAATGTGCCTCCACAACTTGGCGCATCGACCTCGGTACCGGAGACAATGATTTCAAGAATCGATTCGCCACCGGTGCGTCTGTGGTCTACCAGGGATCATTGGCTGCCAGCGGAGTCGTCGCGCGCGGGCGGAGGTTGTTGCAGCGTAGGTGATCCTGGCCCTTGTGAGCCTGCGGAGAACAGGCCCGCATGTAGTATCAACTTCTCAGCAAGTGCTGTGTTTGGACGGGGTGAACCGTGGCATTTCGAAATCTTCCAGTTAGTGCGTCAGGGCCTGATGAGCCCCTCCCAACCCGACGGCAGATTGTGGCCACTCAGTTGCGGGGCGCCGCAGTATTCGCCAGGGATTGGGTTGAAGCCGATGTTTTCAGTGCGGTGGTTGGAGTCAGGACCACTGACCGCGTGGTCGCCCTAACCTATGACGACGGTCCGACGCCCGAGATCACTGAACGTGTTGGTACTCACCTTGCCGACCGTGGTCACTTCGCGACCTTCTTTGTTCTGCTGCCACGGGCAACGGCCCATCCGGCACTTATCCATGGACTACTAGCTCATGGCCATCAGATCGGCCTGCACGGGTTCGCCCACGTGAGACTGAGTCAGGTGGGCAACCGAGAACTGCTCCGCACCTTGCGCGACAGCCGGGCTCGGCTGGAGGACTTGACACAGGAGCCGATCCGGATGATGAGACCCCCTTATGGAGCGCAGTCTCGAGCGAGCTACCTGTTGGCGCGGCTCGCAGGGTTTGAAATTGCTGGTTGGGCGACAAACCCGATGGACTATCGTCACGGCAGCCTGGATAGCATTCTGGCTCAGTTACCGCGCAACCCCGTCCCTGGTTCTGTGGTCTTGCTCCATGACGGAGATGGGGAGGCTTGTGATGGTCCGCTCAGTCAAGAGGAGTCCCAGTTCAAACTCTCGGTTACAAGTTCGGTCACCGACTGGCTCGCTACCTCTGGCCTGCGCTCATGCACCTTGGATTCCCTAATGTCTCAGTACCCTGTGGTGACGGCTCGGTGGGTGAGGGGCAACCAGTGAATGCGAAGCGACCGGTACCGGTGCGCTCCTATTGGAGCGCCCGTTCCGGCGATGGTGTCAGCGCGGTTATTGCCCACTACGGGGAACCCGCAATGACCCTGGAGCTAATAGCTGATCTGCGTAGTCAGACCTATCGCGGCGAGATTGAGATCATCGTTTCTGACGATGCTTCACCAATTCCCTTCCCTCCGACCGAGGGTGTGATGGTCACGCGATCGGAAGTGAACGGCGGGTTCGGGACCGCTGTGAATCGAGGCTCAGCGGTGGCCAGCCAGCCTTGGTTGTTGATACTGAACAGCGACGTGCGGGTCGCGACGGACTTCATCGACGAGTTCGTTTCGCGAGCGCAGACCTATCAGCCAGCAGCCTGCGGTGTGCGGTCCCGGGGCAGGGGTGGGTACCAACCCACCTATCGGTCATTCCCGAAGTTCCGTTCGACCGCCGCATCCTACATCGGGCTGCTGGCGCAAGTGCGGCGCCGACGTCCCGATTGGCTCCCGACCGAGAACAGCGATCCCGAACTGGACGCCACAGGACCGGTGGATTGGCTGGTCGGGTCGGTTTTGCTGCTGCCGAGAACACTGTTTGAGACGGTGGGCGGTTTCGACGAGCGCTACTTCATGTATGTGGAAGAGGTGGACCTGCAGTATCGGCTTCGCCTGCTCGGAGTGCCTTCGATGCTGATCGCCGATCTTGAAATTGATCACGATGCTGGACGGTCCTCGGGAGGCGTGGAGGTGTCGGTTGAAATGCTGCGATCACGCCTGATCTACGAGGAGAAGTGGTTCGGGCGCACACGCCGCCAAGCGCTGCGAGGAGTGTTGGCAGCGGGCATTGTTTTGGACGGCGTTGCCGACCACGCCCGCCGAGTCGCTGGAAGGCCGTGTTGCCGAAGTGATGGGCCCGGACGCGACGGCGCATGCCGACCCGGAGCAAACGGCCGTGATCGGCAACTATCTGCAAATGATCCAGACCGAGGCTTTTCGCTGCAAGGGGATCACCGAAAAGCTGCTCGATTTTGCCCGGGTC
>JBAXOQ010000442.1:0-3229 GCA_037133175.1 Actinomycetes bacterium | reverse complement strand
GAGTTGGGGTCAGCGGACTCTGCGACGCACTGGCCGACGCGGACCCGCTCGACTGGCCGGGATTCGACGCGGTTGACGTGCAGCCCGCCAAGCCCACAACTGCGACTGCAGCCACGACCACTGCTGACTTCATATCGTTTCGCCCCCTTCATACGGCCGGTGGAGGTTGCCGTAACCAATCACAGGATACCCGGAGCTTCTGCGATCGGCGTCACCGTTGGTTGGTGGATTGTGTTTAGTCGGTCGGAAGTGGCCCTGCAGGGACCTCAATCCACCAACGAACGGCAATCCACCAGTCGACTCTGCGGCGGGCGCGCCGTGTGCGCTTACTGCTCGCCCTGTCGCGGTGCCCGGAAGAAGACGAACGCGGCTCCCAACACAAGGAGCACGGCGGCCACCAGAACCGCGTTCGAGACACCGTCGACGAAGGCCTGGTCGGCGGCAGCGGCAAGGCGCTGCCCGGCGGGTCCGAGCTTGGTGGCCACTTCCTGCGCGCCGGCAACGGAGCTCTGGGCGGCCTGCGCCGCCTGCGCGGGCAGGCCACTGGTCGCACTGCCCAGGTTGCTGAGGTAGGCGCTGTTGAGCACACTGCCCAAGATGGCGATGCCCAGGGCACTTCCGAACTCGCGGGCTGTGTCATTGACTGCCGAGGCGACGCCTTGCTTGGCCTCCGGCAGTGAACTCGTGATCGCGGTCGTCGCTGGCGCCCCCGCCAACGCCATTCCCGATCCGAATAGCACCAGGCCGGCCAGGAAGAGTCCGTAGTTCAGTTCGACGCTGACGAACGAGATCACCACGAAGCCGGCGGCGATGAGGATCAGTCCCAGGCTGCCGATCTTGTTGTACCCGAACCGGGCCGAGATCGCCGGTGCGTTACGAGCCAGCGGGATCACCACGATCGCCATCGGCAACATCGCCAGGGCTGCCTTCAGCGGCGAGAGCCCGATGACGAACTGCAGGTACTGCAACGCGATGAAGAAGAACCCGAAGGCTGAGAAGAACTGCACCATGTTGGAGGCCGTGCCCGTCCCGAACCCCCGCAACCGGAACAGCCGCGGGTCGAGTAGTGGGGCCGCCTGTCGCAGTTCCCAGAGAACGAACGCCACACCGCTGACCACACCAACGACGATGGGACCCAGCGATGTCAGCGACGTCCAACCGTTGTCCGGGCCCTCGATGAAGCCGAATACCAGGCCGCCAATGGTCAGCAGCGACAGCAGTGCCCCCAGCAGATCGATCGCGGGCGGGCTTTCGTCAACCGAGTTCGGGATGACGGCAATCGTGCCGATCAGAGCGATCACCGCCAGGGCGACGTTGAGAGCGAAGAACGAGCTCCAGGAGAAGAACTCCAGCAGCAGCCCTGAAACCAACAGCCCCAGCACGCCGCCGGCGCTGAAGAACCCGACCCACAGGCCGACGGCCTTTCCGCGCCTCTCCTCCGGGAAGGATGTGGTGATGATCGACAAGGTGGTTGGCATCACCAGCGCGGCGCCGACGCCCATCACTGCCCGTAGCACGATGAGCGTGCTGGCGTTGCTCGTGGCCAAAGCACACCCAGCGGCTACCCCGAAGATCACCAGGCCCACCATTAGCAGGCGGCGCCGGCCGTAGCGGTCACCGATTGCCCCGGAAATCAACAACAGCCCGGCCAGGGTCACGGTGTAGGCATCCACGATCCACTGCATCTCGCTCTGCGAAGCACCGGTGTCGCGGGCCAAGTCGGGCAACGCCACGTTCAGTCCACTGACCGCCGACACGGTCATCATCAGCGCCAAGGACACGACGATGAGGACCAGGCGCAACCGACGCGGATCGGTGATCACCATCGTGGACTGTGTCATCGCGGCTCCATGCTCAACAAGTCGGCCTTTCGGTGTCGTCCACCTTAGTTTGAAGGCGTTTCAGTTTCTCGCCGGGCCGCGCCGCATCCGACTGCGCGTCCCGCAAACCGCCGGAACACCGGGTCTGGGGGAAACCCCAGGTCGTCCCATCCGCGACGGATTCACTGCCTAACATCAGAGGTGGTCATCCCCTAGCATCTGAGTGGGCCAACCAGGAAGGTGTCCGGATGAGTGCTACAACAGAGATGGCCGTGACCACGACGGCCCTTGCCAAATCGTTCGGCGATGTTCATGCGGTGGCGGGGGTGGATCTGCAGGTGCCGCGCGGCTCGTTCTACGGAATCGCCGGGCCCAACGGAGCCGGCAAGACCACGCTGATCCGCGTGCTCACCGGCCTGCTCGCTCCCGACGCGGGATCCGCCTGTGTCGCCGGGGTCCAAGTCTGGCCCGGCCCTCGAGAAGCGAAGTCGGTCATCGGCTACGTTCCCGATAACCCGGTGCTGTTCACCAAGCTGACCGCTTTGGAGATGTTGGAGTTCGCCGGGCTGCTGCGGGGGATGGATTCCGCTGTGATCGCCGAGCGCTCGCAGGATTTGTTGCGTGTGCTCGACTTGGCGGACACCGGGAACCGGCTGGTCGCCGACTTCTCCCTCGGCATGACGAAGCGGATGGGGTTGGCCGTCGCCTTGCTGCACAGCCCTCGCGTGCTGATCCTGGACGAGCCGTTCGGCTCGCTCGACCCGGTCAACACCAACGTCATGGAAGAGATGCTGCAGCGCTATCGCAGCGGCGGGGGAACGGTGGTGTTTTCCAGTCACGTCATGGAGGTGGTGCAGAAGCTGTGCGACCGCCTGGTGATCATTGACCACGGTGCTGTGCGGGCGGAGGGAACTGTGGCGGAACTGACCAACGGACAATCGCTGCAGGACGCCTTCGTGGCCCTGGTCGGTGGACGGGAACTCAAAGAAGGTGATCTCGGGTGGCTCTCACCCTCGTCCGACTGAAACTGGCCATGCAGGCCAACGCCCTGCGGTCAGGTTCGACAGGGCAGCGGGTCGGTTTCGCTTTCCTGTGGGTCTTCGCGGTCGTCGGCGGGGTGGCAGGGGGCGTCCTGGTCGCTGTGGCGTTGTGGGACGGCTCCCCGCAGATGGGGGCCAGCCTGCTGGCCCTGCTGACGGCCATCTTCGCGGGTTGGGTGCTGACGCCGCTGATGGTGCCGGTCGGCGACAACTCCGTCGATCCCGAGACGTTGGCTTCGTATCCGCTGCGGGCGCGGCAGAAGGTGACCGGCCTGCTGTTGGCGGGCCTGGTGGGTCCGGGTGGGCTGTTCACGCTGCTGTTCGCTTTGGGGGCGGCTTTTGTTCCCGGGGCGAACCCCGGTGCTCGCG
>JBAXOQ010000441.1:0-3281 GCA_037133175.1 Actinomycetes bacterium | reverse complement strand
CGGGGGGTAGATTTGGGGGGAGGGTCGGCGGTTGGGGCAATCGGCGGGTTCAAACCGACACATGAGTCGGCAACTACGGAGGTCCAGATGTCGCTGCTGTCGGTCGCAAGCCGCAGGTGGGTGCCCATCGGTACCGTCTGCGCCATTGCACTCGTAGCTTCCTGCGCTGCCCAAGCCAGCGGAAGTCCCGGCCCCGGTCCCACGGTTGCAGCCGAGTCGATGACCGCGGCCCGCATCAGTGAACCAGGTGCCAACGCGCCGTTGCCCCGCGGCTGGAGTGGGAAGATCATCAACCGCGCACCGACGAAACGTCGGGTGGTCGCGCTGACCTTCGACTGCGGCTCGAACGGTGCCGGAGTGCCGTCGATCCTAACCACCCTGCGCAAAACCAACACCCGCGCGACGTTCTTCGTCACCGGTCAGTTCGCCCGGTCCAACGCCAAGACCGTTCGCAAGATCGTCGCCGATGGACATCTAGTGGGCAACCACTCCGACACCCACGCCAACTTCACTGGACTGTCACCTGCAGGTCAGACGGCCCAACTGCGCAAGGCTGAACGATCGATCACTGCCGACACCGGCAGCAGCCCCCGCCCTTGGTTCCGCTTCCCCTATGGAGCTTCGAACAGTTCGGCCGTACGCCAGGTCAACCGCGGCGGCTACGCGACGATCGGCTGGACAGTCGATTCGCTGGGGTGGCTCGGGACCTCGACCGGGCAAAGTGCGGCATCGGTGACTCGGCGCGTAGTCGGCGCCGCCCAACCAGGCGAGATCGCACTTATGCATTGCGGGTCAAACCCCAACGACAGGTCGACGCTGGATGCCAACGCTTTACCAGCCGTGATCCGAGGCTTGACCAACAAAGGGTTCGGCTTTGCGACGCTCGGCGAACTAGTGCGCTGATGGCTCCGCTGCCGGGACAACCGCAGTCGACCGCCAGTAGTTTTCCAGTCAGCACGCAGAACAGGCGGGCCGGGCGGGAGGTCCAGCGGTGAGCGAGCCGAAAGACTCGGGCAACGAGCTTCGCATCCTGACGCAGCGCCTGAGCGAAAGCGAGCGACTTTTTCGGCTGGCCATGGATCGGGCGCCGCACGGTATGGCGCTCATCGGGCTGGACCTGAAATTCCAGCAGGTCAATCAGGCACTGCGCACCATGCTGGGGCGGGACGAGTCATGGCTGCTGTCCCACTCGTTGGCGGACGTGATCCATCCGGACGACCGCGTCATCGACCTCGCCGAGTTGAACGACATGCTCACCGGCACCGCCGCAACCACGGTGGAGGAAAGCCGGTGGGTGACCGGCCTCGGCTCCGTCGTGTGGGTGATCCATTCGACCGCGCTGCTGCTCGACGCTCAGGACGTGCCGCTGTTCTACGTGTCGCATGTGCTGGACAACACCGACGCGCACCTGGCGCGGGCGGAACTGTCCTACCGGACGACCCACGATCCACTGACTGGTTTGGTCAACAAAGATCAGTTGTTAGAGGTCGTCAGTCGAATCCTGCACCGCGAACCCAGGCGCGGCGGGCTGACCGCGTTGCTCTTCTGCGACCTTGATTACTTCAACGCGGTCAACGACACGTACGGGCACGGGGTCGGCGATGACGTCCTTCGCCGGGCGGCCGGACGCGTGGCCGCGATGGTTCGAGCCGAGGACATCGTCGCCCGACTTGATGGGGACGAGTTCGTCGTCGTACTCAACGACGTATTCGACATTGCCGCTGCCGTGTCCGTCGCCCAGAAGATCCGAAAGGCCGTCTGCAGACCGCTGCGGCTCGAGCAACACACGGTGAACATCACCGTGAGCATAGGCATCGCTTTCGCCAGCCCAGGGTCGGACTCTGTCAGCCTGCTCGGCAATGCCAATATCGCGCTAGCCGAGGCGAAGGGCTCCGGTCGAAACCGGATCGTGGTTTCCGGTCACGACTCCACCTCGAGCATCGCGATCGGGATCAGCAACGGCCTTCGCGACGGGCAGTTCGTGCCGTGGTTCCAACCGATCGTGGATCTGGTCACCGGCGACCTCACCGGATACGAAGCGCTGGCAAGGTGGGTTCGGCTCGACGGCAGCGTGACCGAACCAAATGACTTCCTTGTCGTGGCCCGACGAACCACGTTGATCGCCGACCTCGACCTGCTCGTCATGCGGGAGTCCATCGCCCGGTTGGCCACGCTCCCGGAGGAGTTGCACGTCGCAGTCAACTTCTCGCTGACCACCTTGACCAGTCCTGACTATCCGGACCTGGTGACCGAGGAACTGACACAACGCGGCGTCGACCCGACGAGACTGCACCTGGAGTTCTCCGAATCGATCGTGCCGAGCATCACCGAGAGCGTCCGCCAGGCTATGTCTGATCTGGCCGACACCGGCGTTCGCTGGTACATCGACAATTTCGGAACTGGGCGTTCGTCGATCTCCGACCTGCGCGAACTGCCCATCGCCGGGCTGAAGCTGGACCGCAGCGTGACCGCCAACCTGGGCTCCGAGACGACTCACAACGAAAGGATTTCCAGGGCCCTGGTCGGCCTGGGCACCGCGCTCGGTTTGGACACCGTTGCTGAAGGAGTCGAGACGCCCGAGCAAGCCGCGATTGTGACCGACCAGGGTTGGAAGCATGCCCAAGGCTGGCTCTACGGTCGACCAGAACCGCTCTGACCCGGCGACTCGCTAGGTGCGGTAGGTGCGGGTCAGCAGATAGGCCGCGAAGTTGCCGACCGCTGGCGCCGACCAGGTGACGCGAAGCTTGAGTCGGTAGCCATACGTCTTGATGAACACAGCTCCATTCGCCTTGCGGATGACCTTCCAATACCGCTGGTCGCCACGCAACCGCCCGGTGACGGCTACCTGCACCGACTGGCCCGCATTGGTAGCGCACCGCGGCGCTTCGAGCCTGCGGATGCCGCGCCGCGGAATCTGGACCGGCGCAGTGACGCACCGGTTCACTGGCTTCTGGGCGGCCGCGGTGACCTGGAACGTTCGCTGCACCTGCGGCGCCGGGTTGTAGCTGCCGTTGCCGGCCTGGTTGGCGTCGATGGTGCATGCGCCCAGCGCTACCAGCGTCACCGATGCGCCATTGGCGCCGCCGCTCGTGCACACGGCCGGGGTGGTCGAGGCGAACGTGACCGGGTTACCCGAGCCGCCACCGGTCGCCGACAAGGTGACCGGACTGGTCGAGATGGCGGTGTTCGGGGGCTGCGCGAAGGCGATGGCCTGGTTGGCGTAAGCGAACCTGCCGATGGCGGTCCTCCAGGCATTGTCCGCACTCGGACTGTAGTACTCG
>JBAXOQ010000440.1:0-3286 GCA_037133175.1 Actinomycetes bacterium | reverse complement strand
AGCCCGGCCCGCACCGGGTTCAGCGCCACGAAGCGGATCAGCTCGAACAGATGCGACTCCCGCTCCACCTGGAGCCGACCTTCCCCAGCAGCGCGAGAAGCCGTTCCCGGTCCTCGTCGTCCAGGAAGATCGAGTGGCGCTCGTTCCCACGGGAGGTGATGTGCCCGAGTGAGCCGACCCCTCAGGCCTGAGGGGCCGGCTCACTCGGCAGCAATATCACAGGGTTGAGACCTGACCCCGCCTCGCTCTTACTTCGAGAGGAGTTCCTCGAGCCTCGCCATGCGGCCCTTCATCGAGTCGAGTTCGGCCCGGAGCGCGTCGTTCTCGGCCTTGAGCTCCTGCACGGCCTTAACGGTGTAGGGCAGGACCTGCTCGTAGCGCATGCCCCAAAGGGCCTTGGTGTCGTCCTCGGGCCGGTAGACGGCGGTGGGGATGATGCCGCTGACGTCCTGGGCAATGAAGCCCGCCTCCTCCGCACCCCCGGCTTCCAGGACCAGGGACCCATTCACGAACTGGCTCTTGTGCTTGAAGTAGGTCTTGGGCTGCAGGCGCAGCAGTGTGCCGAGACCGTTGGTGATGGTCTGCTGGTTCCCCTTCACGCGGCCATCCGAGGTGTTGATGGTTGCGGTGGCAGCGTAGACCACACTCCAACGGTTGGTGCTGGAGCCCAGGGTGGCTGTGTTGTTTAGGCCGGGGACGACTTCCGTCACGGCACCATTCCAATCCGTCAGGGTGGCGCTGACTCCACCCAGCATCACCTGGTTGGACTTGGTCGCTAGTGCGCCGCTGCCGATAGCAACAAAATTATTGCCGGTTGGCACGCCTAAACTCTGGGCCCCCAGAAATACGTTGTTATACCCAGTGGTGTTGCTGCTACCTGCACTTTTGCCAATGCCAACATTGAGGGCTCCTGACATGCTTTGGTCGTAGAGAGCGTATGTACCTACAGCGGTATTGTCATTCCCCGCAGCGTATTGAAGGGCGTTGCCGCCGATTCCCACGTTCCTCGAAGCGGCAGCCGTAGTAGCGCCGGACATGGCGCTAGCTCCGATGGCAGTGTTGCTTCCACCAGTCGTGATGCCAGATCCAGCGTTACCTCCAATCGCGACATTGCTAGAACCGGTGGTAGCCCTCCCCAAGGCGCTGTATCCCATTCCCACGTTGGCGCCACCAGTCGTGAGACTCTGCCCTGCCCCATCGCCAAACGAACTATTAGTGTTTCCAGATATTATGCTAAACATGGCGTTATTCCCGAAGGCAGTGTTGTACATGGCCGTGGTCACGGTGTTCCTCCCCATGGAACCAGCGCCCCCATAGGTGTTGGCGTAGGTCTGCCCCGTGGGAACCACCGTCAGGCTATCGGCAGCAGTTCCCCAGGAGGCATTGGTGCCATCGGTCCGCAGCACCTTGCCGTTGTTGCCGGTTTGCGTCGGCAGGCTACTGCCCCCTCCGGCGGCAATCCAGCTGCGCCCACCTGCTGTGGTGGAGGACAGGACATAGCCATTGGTGCCGGGATTCCCCAGACTCGCTTCCTTGCCCGCCACGGCGGTCGTCACGAAGGCCGTGGTGGCCAACTGGGTGGTATTGGTGCCGGAGTTGGCCGTGGGTGCCGCCGGGGTACCCGTGAACGTTGGCGATGCGAGCGGAGCCCTGCTGGTGTCGGTCGGGTGAACGTGATCCTGCCTCGCAGTGAGGGTGCTCGTTCCCACGGCCACCGTGCCGTCGATCAGAGGTGCCGCGCTGGCCAAGCCGGTGATGCTGTTGAAGGAAGTTCCGGTCACCGTAGTGAAGGCTGCCGCTGCCGGGGTGGTGCCGCCAATGGCGCCGGGCGTGGCCCAGGCGCTGCTGGTGAGATAGGTGCTGGTGTCATAGCTGATCGTGCCCGCCGTTGACTTCACGAAGCCGGTGCCGGACAACGCGCTTTGCTTGCCGCTGAAGGTCGCCCAGTCGTTCGCGGTGAGGTAGCCGGGGACGCCGGAAGCTGCCGCGGCCATGCTGACGACGGGGGTCGTGGTCCCCGTCACCGAGACCGGGTCGGTGCCGCTGACGCTGGTGACGCCGCTACCGCCGCCCGTCGTCACACCGAGCTTTCCCGTGGCGGTATCGACGGCGACCGACTTCACCGTGCCGCTCAGGGTCAGGGCCGTGTCCTTGATGCCGGCGATGTACGTCGAGGTTTGATTCGCGGCGGTCCCGATCCGGATGGTGTTCGACTCGGCAGCGACGCCTTCGTTGCCGATGTCGATGTTGTAGTCCCCTGTCGTGAGCGAAAGACCGGCATTGTCTCCGATGCCGATGTTGTAGCTCCCCAGGTTAGAGTTGAGCGCATTGTTCCCGAAGGCTGCGTTCCTAATTCCTACCTTCAGGGCAACGAGCGCAGCGTTCCCGAAGGCTGCGTTGTAGTACCCGGTCTCGTTGGCATTGAGGGCCTGGTATCCGAACGCGCTGTTCCATCCTCCGGTGGTGTTGTATAGGAGGGCCGCGGCTCCGAAGGCGCTGTTGGCTGTTGCGGTGGTGTTGGTTTTGAGGGCGTGTTGGCCGAAGGCGCTGTTGCTGCCGCCGGTTGTGTTGGAGCTCAGGGCCAGGTAGCCAAAGGCGCTGTTAGAAGTGAAGATGTTCATCTTGAGGGCTTCGTGGCCGACGGCGGTATTCATACCACGCGTCGTGACGCTCGACAGCGCGCGGGTGCCGACAGCCACGTTGCTCCAGCCCGTCGTCAGGGCACCGAGAGCGGAACTTCCGATCCCGACGTTGTTGGCGCCCTGGGTGAGCCCGGTGTCCGTCGTCAGGGTGAAGTTCCCGGCGGCGTTGCCGAGGAAGAGGTTCCCGGCCTCCGCGCCCTCGGAGCTGGTGGCGTGCAGGAAGGGGAGGCGCGACGTCCCGGCCTTGTCCCAGATCTGGACCGCCGACGTCGAGCCTCCGGTGGCGTTGGGAAGAACCAGGTTCTTGGCGATACCGACGTATCCGGTGTTCGCGTTCGTGATGTCCGTCGTGCCGGTCCAGAGCGCGGGCGTCCAGATCCGCGCTCCTCCGGCCGTGGACGCCAGCAGGGAGCCGTCGGCGGACGGGTTCCCCAGACCGCCCTCCTTGCCGCTGAAGGTCGCCCAGTCGTTCGCGGTGAGGTAGCCGGGGACGCCTGAGGCGGCCGCGGCCATGCTGACGACGGGGGTCGTGGTCCCCGTCACCACCGAGACCGGGGCGGTGCCGCTGACGCTGGTGACGGTCCCGCCTCCCCCTCCGCTTCCCCCGACCTGGGACCAGGCCGTTCCGTTGTACTGGTAGAGGC
>JBAXOQ010000439.1:0-3316 GCA_037133175.1 Actinomycetes bacterium | reverse complement strand
GAGCAGGGCGTCGTCGATGCGATCTACAGCCAGAGCAAGCCTTTTCAGCATCTGCAGGAGGCGACCGGCAAGTTCAAGGCCATCGAGGATCTGTCCCGCTACCCGGACTGGACCCTGCAGGTCGCGAACATTCCGGCGGTCATCACCTGCACCGCAGAGATGGCCGAGCAGCATCCGGAGCTCGTCACCACCTTCATGAAGGGCATGATCAAGGTTGGGCGGTGGGCGAACGAGCACAAGCATGCCGCCGCCGCGATCCTGGACAAGCAAACTTTCTACCTCGATGTCGAGGACACCTACCGCGGTATCCGGGACATCGACATGGTCCCGAACCTCTCGCCGCAGAACCTGGTCTCGGTCGATATCGGCAAGGACTTCATGCTCAGTCACGGCTACATCACCAACGACTTCGACGTGCATGAGTGGGCGGCGCCGGAATTCCTGGAGCAGGCGGCGCGCGACCTGCTCGAGGAGGAGTGGACAAAGCGGTCGGCGGCGAAGCTGCCAGAGGGCACCGAACTGCACGCCGCCACCACTCGGCTCGGGTAGAAGGGGTAGACGCATGGCGAAGACCGCGAAGCAGATGGTCATCGAAGCAAACGCGCTCATCCCCGCGATCACTCCGCAGGAGGCGCACGCCAGGCTCGCAACCGGGGCCGCGATACTGCTCGACGTGCGTGAGCCGACTGAGTGGGAGACGCACATCCCTGGCTGCATCCAGATCCCCCGCGGGATTCTTGAGGCCAAGGCCGACCCCACCAGCCCGCGCCACGACCCTGCGCTTGACCCGGGCAAGCAGGTGATCGTCTATTGTCGTTCTGGCGCCCGCTCCGTGCTTGCTGCCGTGACGCTCAGCGAACTCGGATTCTCGGATGTCCTGAACATGACCGGAGGCATCACGGCGTGGAAGGCGGACGGTCTGCCGACCGCCGACGCGCACGCTGACATCTGATGTTCACCGACGCAACCAATCACACAAACAACCCACCCCATAAAGGAGAGTGACCGAAGTGTTCAATGACAATGGATCATTCCTGCTCGCGATGCTTGAGTTCTTCCTGTTCTTCGCCTGGTTCATGTGCCTGTTCTGGGTCCTCGGCGACATCTTCCGCAGCAAGGACATGGGCGGCGGCGCGAAGACCTTTTGGATCTTCTTCGTCATCATCATCCCGTGGCTGGGCATCTTGGTCTACATCATCGCCCGCGGCAAGGGCATGCATGAGCGTCAGTTAGAGCAGGCCAAGGAAATGCAAGCGGCGCAGGCGGACTACATCAAATCCGTAGCGGGCACGAGCGACTCGGCAACCGATCAGATCGCCTCCGCCAAGTCGTTGCTGGACTCGGGTGCGATCACGCAGGACGAGTTCAATGCACTGAAGTCCAAGGCCCTCGCCTGACTAGGATCGTTGGTCCTGCCTGGCAATCCAGGCCATTACTTCGTCGGCAGGCCGGCCGGTGCGCACAGCTCCCGTCATGAATCGCATCGGCCGGTCTACGTGCCGGAAGAACGACTGGTAGCTCGGGCACAGATAGTGGAGCCCGGGCTCGCCATCAGGGGTTATGGCGAACCTGTCCTTCGGGCAGCCGCCGTTGCAGGCGAACCGGACGTCGCAGCTGCGACAGTATTCGGGCAGGCTGTCGTTCTTGGCGTTGCCGAAGGCCCGCTGCTGCCCGGAGGCGACCAACTCCAGCAGGTGGGTCTGCGTGATGTTCCCCAGCAGATGCTCCGGTTCGACGAAGTGGTCGCAGGAGTACAAGTCGCCGTTGTGCTCTAGTGCTAGCGCCGTGCCGCAGGTGCGGGCATGTACGCACAACGCTCCTGGCGCTCCTACGAAACTTGCGAGCGTTGAGTCATACATTTGAACGAACACCCGCCCGACGTCATGACGAACCCATTCGTCGAACACCTCGTTCAGAAATCGCCCGTACCAGGCTGGTGACACCGACCGCTCGGTTACTTGCGAACCGGTCGGGATGCCGCCGGGTGAGGGCCGTTCCACGATCGGGATGAACTGGATGAACTCCGCACCGAGGTCGTCACGCAGGAACCGGTAGACGTGCAGGCCATGCTCTTCGTTCGCGTGGTGCACGGTGGTCAACGCGTTCCAGCGGACCCCGTGCGCCTTGAGTTGGTCCAGGCCCGCCATGACCCGGTCGAAGGAGGGCTTACCGCCTTTGTCCACCCGGTATACGTCGTGCAGCTCGCGGGGTCCGTCGATCGAGATCCCGACGAGGAAGTCGTGCTCGGCCAGGAACGCTGCCCAGTCGTCATCGATGAGGGTCGCGTTGGTTTGGATCGTGTGTTCCACGACTTGGTCGGCCCGACGGTGCATCCCGACGCATTGCACGACGCGTCGAAAGAACTCCAATCCCATCAATGTTGGCTCGCCACCTTGCCAGGCCACGGTCACCTCAGGCGTGCGGTGCGATTCCAGCAGTTGCCGGATGTATTCATCAAGCAGCTCATCGCTCATCCGAAACGGGCTACCCGGATACAGATCTTCTTTGGACAAGAAGAAGCAATACGAGCAGTCCAAGTTGCAGATCGCACCGGTGGGCTTGGCGAGCACATGGAACGAAGGCGGCGCGCTCGGCAGATTTGGGCGGGCAGGGTGCCCGACCGTGCTTGGCGCATGCGGACCGATCGATGCCATACGACATTGTCGCTGACTGCTCGAACGCGTCCGGAGCCCGCACCGGTAGGCTCCCCACCCGCATCGTCTTTTCGGTGCAAAGACGACAAAATCGTGGGGAAGGCGTGGGTGGGATGTGACTGCAGCGGAGGATGCGCAGGGGCAGATAGCTCAGACCGGCGGGCCGGCTGAACTGAGAACACCGCGCGCGGCGGCGATCGCCGGGATTGCGTTCGCGCTGATTCTGGGGGCGGTGTTGTTCCTGACCAGGTCGGCGTCGCTGAGCCAAGGTTCCGATCCGATGCTCTGGTTCACTGATGACTCGCGACGGTCCTCGATTGGTATCGCGCTGTATCTCGTGCCGTTCGGTGGTATCGCCTTCCTTTGGTTCATCGGCGTGATCCGCACTCGATTGGGTGCTTCGGAAGACCGGCTGTTCGCGACGGTATTCCTCGGATCGGGGCTCCTTTTTGTGGCGATGCTGTTCGCCGCGGCGGCCGCGTTGGCAACCATCTTGAAACTCTCGCCCGGCGGTCGGCCAATCCCGACTGACACGGTCAATCTGCTAGCGAGTTTGAGTTCGGAGTTGATGGGTGGCTTCGGGATTCGGATGGCCGCCGTGTTCACCATTGCCGTGACGACCGCTGCCCGGCGAGGCCAACTCGTTCCCACCTGGTTAGTGG
>JBAXOQ010000438.1:0-3317 GCA_037133175.1 Actinomycetes bacterium | reverse complement strand
GCCCAACGTGGTGGGCCCCACGGGCAGCGAGCGCCAGCTGGTCCCGGCGCTGGTCCGCCAGGCCCTGGCCGGCCGGGTGTCCGTGCAGGCGGGCGCGGCGCGTGACCTGGCAGGCGTGGACGACATGGCGGCGGTCATCTCCGACCTGCTGGCGACGGGGCGCCCGCGCGACGTGGTGAACGTGGCCAGCGGGGTGTCCGTGCCGGTGGGGGAGATCGTGGCGGCCATCAACGGGCTGCTGGGGGTCTCGCCGGAGATCGTGTTGATCCCCGGGGGGGAGGCCCAGCGCTTCGCCACGCGGCGGCTCACGGCCCGGCTGGGCACCAGTGCGCCAATGGCCGGGGTGATCATCGTCCGTACGCGCCTGGACAGCACCGTGCTGACCCAATGCATGCAGGCCGGGATCAAGGAGGCGGTGCCCGAGCAGGACCTGATCGCCTTGACCAAGGCGGTCACCCGCGTCGGAACGGCAACCGCCACCTTGGCCGCCACGTTGCACGGCGGCGCGGGGCAATCCGGCGCGGGCCGGGGGAAGGTCCATGCCGTGTTCTCCCCCAAGGGAGGAGCCGGCAAGACCACGGTTGCGGTGAACTTGGCCACGCTGATGGCCCGCGAGCTCGGCCAGCGGGTCGCCCTGGTGGATCTGGACCTGGAATCCGGCGACGTCGCGATCTCCACGCAGATCGAACCGACCCGCAGCATCCACGATGCGGTCGCGCTGGAAGCTTCCTTGGATTCAGGTGCGCTGCACTCGCTGATGAGCGCCACGGCCAGCGGAGTCGCGGTGCTGCCCGCACCGCTGAATCCGGCGGCCGCAGCCGATGTGTCTACCGCCCTGGTGGGCGATGTGTTGGCTCTGCTGGTGCAGGACTTCGACCACATCATCGTGGACTGTCCCCCGGCTTTCACCCCGCATGTGCTGGCCGCGTTCGATCGATGCGACACGATCTCGATGATCACCAGCCTGGATCTGGCCTCGATCAAGAACATGAAGTTGGCGTTGGAGACGATGGCCAGGCTGAGGATGCCGGCGGAGCGGCTGCGCGTCATCGTCAACCGGGACGCCCCCGACTTGGCCCTGACCGCTGACGATGTTCAAGAAGCCCTCGGCGTGCGGCTCGCCGCGCGGATCCCGGAGTCCAGGGACGTGCAGACCGCCCCGAACACCGGCCGCACCCTGGCCGCGGCCAACCCGTCGCACCCGGTCGTGGCCGCGTTGCGGGCCTTGGCCACCACCTCGATCGTGCAGGTGGTCGATGTCCGCGAGTCGGCCCCCGCGCGCAGCAAACCCGCCCGACGCCTGGGTTCACGCCGCGCCAAGGTGGCGACGGCGTGACCGGGCTGACGTTGGCCGCGCGCCTACGCGACGTGGAGCGGGGCCAGGTGGCCGTGACGGCGCCGACGAGCGCTCGTCTAGGTAGCCGAGTCGAGGCTTCCGGCGTGACCGACCGCCACGCTTTGTTGAAAAGGCGCATCCATGTGGCCATCGTCGAGCGTCTCGGCCCGATCCTGGGGCAGGCCGACGTCACCGACGAGGACCTGGCGCGCCAGGTTCAGGCCGAGTTGCAGGTCGTGCTCGATGAGGACGGCACCCCGTTGTCGGTGACCGAGCGGGCACGGCTGACCGAGCAGGTCTCGGCCGAAGTCCTGGGCCTGGGCCCGTTGGAGCCGCTGCTACGCGACCCGAGCATCACCGAGATCATGGTCAACGGGCCGTCCACCATCTATGTGGAGCGGGCAGGCACGTTGGAGCGGGTCCACGCGTCCTTCGTCGACGAACAGCACCTGCGCCGCATCATCGACAGGGTTGTGGCCAAGGTGGGCCGCCGCTGCGATGAGTCCTCCCCCATGGTCGATGCCCGCCTGGCGGACGGTTCCCGGGTCAACGCGGTCATCGCCCCGATCGCGGTGGACGGGTCCGGGCTGACCATCCGCAAGTTCGCCGTTGATTCGTACGGCATCGAGGACCTCATCTCATTCGGGACGCTGACCACTGATGCCGCCGACGTGCTGGCGGCAGCGGTGATGGCCGCCAAGACAGTGCTCGTGTCGGGCGGCACCGGATCGGGCAAGACCACCACCTTGAACGTGTTGTCCTCGTTCATTTCCGAGGCTGAACGCATCGTCACGATCGAGGACGCCGCCGAGCTGCGCCTGGAGCAGGAGCATGTCTTCCGACTGGAGTCACGGCCGCAGAACATGGAGGGCCGCGGCGAAGTGACGATTCGGGACTTGGTGCGCAACGCGCTGCGGATGCGCCCCGACCGCATCATCGTCGGAGAGGTGCGCGACGGGGCTGCCCTGGACATGCTCCAGGCGATGTCCACCGGCCACGACGGTTCCCTGTGCACGGTGCATGCCAACGGTGTGCGCGATGCGTTGGCCCGCATCGAGACGATGGTGCTGATGGCCGGGGTGGAACTGCCGGTGCAGGCGATCCGGGCTCAGATCGCCAGCGCCATCACCCTGGTCGTGCACCAGGACCGAATGCACGACGGCACCCGCAAGATCACCTGCATTGCTGAGGTGTGCGGGATGGAAGGCGACAAAGTCACCATGCAGAACATCTTCGAGCTCGACGGCTCCGGCCGTCTGGCAGCCACTGGGATCGTGCCCGATTGCCTGTCCGAGATCGCCGAGCGCAGCGGGCGCATCGACCGGGCGATGTTCGCCGTCGACGAGTTCTCGCGGGCACAACTGAAGGCAGGTCCGCGATCATGAGCGCGCTCGTGCTTGCGTTGTCGTGCGCGGCGATTGCTCTCGGGATGATCGTGGGCATTGCGCTGTGGTGGTCTTCGGGCCCGCGGCCGCAAACGACCGGGCTGAAGACCCGGTTGCGCTCCTACCAACTCGCTGGCCCCGGCACCGCCGAACAGGAGCTGGCCGGGACCGCGGCAACACGTGAGAAGGGCAAAGCGGTCGCCGCCGCCGATCGGATCGTCGCTGCGGGAGGTTGGGACGAACGACTGTCGACGGCGCTGTCGGCCGCGGCGATCGGTCTGCGGCCCGGTGAGTGGGTTGCCCTGTCGGCCGGGATCACGCTGGTCGTGGCGCTGGTGCTGTTCGCCTTGTCAGGGGGCTCTGCCCCGGCGCTGTTCCTGGGTCTGCTCGTGGGTGTCTCGGGCCCGGTCGGGGTGTTGAAGTTCCGCAAGGCCCGGCGGCGGTCGGCGTTCTACGCCGCGTTGCCGGATGCTTTGTCCGCGTTCGCCGCCGCGCTGGCAGCCGGACACTCACCGTCGCAGGCGATCGAGACCACCGCCCGCGAGAGCAGCGGGCCGATGGCGGAGGAACTGCAACGGGTCGTGCTTGAGAACCGG
>JBAXOQ010000437.1:0-3326 GCA_037133175.1 Actinomycetes bacterium | reverse complement strand
CGGACTTAATGAAGACCGTCTTTATGTTTCGGACACCCGCGCGGACGGAGGGCCGGTGTTGAAGCGGTTCCTCACGCGTTCGATGGGGCGCGCGGACAAGATCCTGAAGCGGACGACGCATTTGACCGTGGAAGTCCGGGAAGGCGTAAAAGCCTGGACCGGCAAGAAGCCGGAAGACGCGAAGGCAAAGAACAAGAAGCCGCTGGCCTTGCCCAAGAAGACCGACGCCGGGACTGCAATTCGGTGGGTGAGCCTGACGCCGAAGATCTGCAAGGTCAAGGCAGGCAAGCTCGTCCTGACCGGCAAGAAGGGCGTGTGCCGAGTTAGCGCCGTCGCGGGTGGGACCGGTTCGGCGCTGGCATTCAAGCAGCAGTACTCGATTCGGGTGAAGTAGCACCAACCAGGAACCGATTCCGGCACCGAGCGCCATTCAACGTGCAGGTCCGAACAGTTCCAGTCGCCGGTCGCCCTAACCCGGGCGACCGGCGACGACCAACCAGAGAAGGTCGATCGACTTGACAGTCAAACCACTGCATACGGGCGCATCCCTGCCCGATGCCGGGTCGGCGAGAAATCAGGTTCGGACCCCGTCGGTGAGTGGGGTTCCGGCCGACGGCAAGTGGCCATTGCGGGCATCAGTGGGTTTCATACTGATCCTGGTCAGCGCACTAGCGGTGCTTCCCGGAGCCTCCGAGCCCTATCCGTTAATCAAAGCTGCGGTAGCAGGACTTGGCGCGGCGCTGGTGCTGTCGACGAGGCGAACCCTAGCGCTTCCGGGGTGGATCTCCCTATTGCTCGGCGCGGGCGCGGCAGTCCTGTTGCTGTCTGCACTCACGTCCGTCACCCCCTTGGGCGCCGTGTTCGGTCGCTATCCCAGATATGAGGGGGTATGGGTGGCAGCCGTATACCTCGGGGCACTGGCCGCGGGCGCGCGGGCGCGGGCCTGGCCCGCAGCCAGGACAGTCCTTGAACGGACTCTGTCCGTGGCGGCGATCGTGGCGGCGGTCGTCGCGATCTACCAACAGATTGCACCCCACGGACTGCACCGAGTGGAGTCCGTCTTTGGCAACGCCAACGAGCTCGGTGCCTGGGCTGTGATCGTCGCGATCGTCCTCGTCCCACGGGCACTGGACCGCAATTGGCTGGCAATCAGTGGCCTGACCGCAGCCGTCGCCACGATCGGCCTGAGCGCGTCGCGCGGAGCGATCCTGGGCCTGGTCGTCGGCCTTGCCTTCCTGCTGATCTTCGCCTACCGATCGCGGAAGGGGCTATGGGTGGCAGCCATCGCCCTCGGCGCTTGCGCTCTTGCCCTGCTGCTGCCGGCCACCCGGTCTCGGTTGATCGGCGCAGACTCAATCGCCAGCCACACCGCGCAGATCCGCTGGTACCTGTGGGGTGACAGCCTCACACTGATCCGAGAGCACCCGTTGTTCGGCGTCGGGCCATCGGGATTCGTCGATGGCATCGGCCGAGCTCACAGCCCACAGTGGGCGGCGGCCGTCGGACCGTCGAACCCGCCTGACTCACCGCACAACCTCATCCTGCAGATCCTGTCCGCAGGCGGGCTGCTGCTGGCAGCGGCCACCATCGCGCTGGTTGTGGTGTGGGTGCTGGCCGCGCGACGAGCGTGGGCCCGAGACCGGGATTCGGTCCTGTTTGCGATCGCTGCTCTGGTCGCGATAGTAGTGTCGCTGCTCACCCACTTCACGTCCCCGGCCACGGTTCCGCTGGCCGCCGTGCTGGCCGGCTGGGTGGTGGCGACACCTCCGCGGTCGGCGACCGAAGGGCGGCGGGCGGCCGCATCGGCAGCGCGTTGGTCCTCGGTCGTGGCAGTTGGTGTCTCGAGCATCGTGCTGTTCACAGCGGCGTTCGCCGAGTACCCGATCGCCTCAGCACTCAAGAGCACGGCCAAGGGCAATTTCGCCGCAGCAGACTCAAGTTGGCAGCTTGCCCATGAGCTGCGGCCGTGGGACGGTGACCTCTGGTTGCGTCAGGGCCACGCGCAATCCGTGGTAGCGGCCAAGGGCAAGACGCCGGCCAACGCTTGCCTCGATGCGACTGCCCGGGCCGTGGAGCTGCTCCCCACCTCCTCGGAGGCAGCGCTGGACCGGGCGCGGTGTCTTGAGGTCAGCGGCGACTACCGTGCAGCTCTGACCGTACTTAGCACTACTCGCCAGTCGGACCCCAACAACATCGATGTCGTGCTCCTTGCCGGGGTTGTGTCCGCGGAGGCCGGAGATCTGAATCACGCAGAAGATCTCTTTCTGGAGGCAACCCGGCTTAGCCCCGATTCTCGGGCGCCATGGCTGGACTTGGCGGTGGTGTACACCCGGATGGGCAGACCGGCCGACGCAACCAGGGCACGCGACCGCGCGGACCACCTCAGCAACTGACCGCGGCGCGACGACCGCCACCCCCCTACCGGCCATCGAACATGCGTGACAACATCGATGTCATGAGGGCCATGGCGACGGCGGCGAGTTGGCTAGTGGCCGCCGCTCTTGCGGTCAGCGTTGGCGGGTGCGCGGTCGGGGCAACACGGACGACCCAGACCCCCGCTCCCACGCAGACCGAGGTTTCCACCCCCTCTGGCGCATCCACGGCCCCCTCCACACTGCCCACAATCCAGCCCTGGCAACCAGCCAGCAACGACGTCCAACCCGAGGTGAAGCTGCGAGCGGCCCGACTCATAGAAGCGATCGGCACTTGGTCGCGTGGCCAGCAAGGGGTGGCGACGGCACGACTTCGAGTCGTCGGGCTAGGGGACGATCCAGAGCTCGTCAGCGCCACCAACCCACTGCTGACTCCCGCGACCGCAGCAGTGACGAGGGTTGACTTCGCGCAGTACGGCGGAATCCTGTCCGACTCGGCGAGTGTGCTGCTGGTGACCGAGCAATGGTTGGTCGATAAGGACGGAGCCATCACCCATACCGGAACAACATTCGACGTCCGTCTGACCGCCGCCTCACCGCATTGGACCATCACGGCGGTCAATCCTGCGGTCCTGCGGCCACCCGCCGCCACGTTGACACCCCAAGCCCGGGCCGCCCTGGCAAACCCGCGACTGACCCTGCCTTTCGCGGCCCAGGCGGACATCCGGTCAGGCACGATCTCGGCGACGGTCCTGCGTACCCTCAACAATCTGTCCAAAACACACGCGATCACTATCAGCATTCTGGCGTCCGGACACCCCTTGGACGTCTTCGGAACGACTCGACCCAGCGACCACCCGATCGGACACGCGGTCGACATTTCGGCCATCGATGGACGACCGGTGTCCGATCGGGTGGTCGCTGGGTCGAGTCGTTCCGAAGACGTCCAAGGGG
>JBAXOQ010000436.1:0-3345 GCA_037133175.1 Actinomycetes bacterium | reverse complement strand
GTTCACTCCCGGCGATGAGCCGGACCGCGGTTACCGGATTCCGGCGATGCTGGTTCTGCCAGGCGACCAAGTGCTGGCGTTCGCCGAATCGAGGCAGGACGCCATGAGCGACCTGCTGGACATCAATATCGTCGAGCGTCGCAGTGGCGATGGCGGACGGACGTGGACGCCGATCCAGACGGTCCAGGACGAGGGAAGCCATACCGTTCACAGCCCGACGCCGGTGTTCGACGCTACGACCGGCACGGTGTGGTTGCCGTACTGCGTCGACTACGAACGGCTGTACCTGACCAGCAGTGTCGATCGCGGCGTGACGTGGACGCCGCAGCGTGATCTGTCGGCCGAGCTCGGGCTGGCTGCTGGGACGTACTGCCACAACGGCCCGGGCAACGGCATCCAACTGCCCGGCGGTCGGCTGGTGATACCGACGAACCAGGGCGCTCCGCGGACGTTGATCAGTGACGACCACGGCGTGACCTGGCGCCTGGGCGAGTCGATGGGGGCTGGCGAGGAGCCGGCGGTTTTTGCCAAGGTCGACGGCACGGTGTGCGCGAATCTGCGTAACGCCGCAGGTGCGCCGCGCATCGTGACTTGCAGCCCGGATGGCGGGCTTAGCTGGTTGCCGTGGCGGCTCGACGAGCATTTGACCGATGCCGGAACCCAGGCGTCGATCATGCGGTACTCCGGTGTTGGTGGCGGGCAGCCCAGTCGACTGCTGTTCTCAAATCCCGGCGCCTGGTACCGCGGCGAGGAGACGCTGCGGCTCAGCTATGACGACGGTTCCACCTGGCCGGTAGCCCGGATGCTCTACGACGGCGCGAGCGGCTACTCACAGATCGGGGTGCTGGGCGACGGCACGGTGCTGGTGCTGTTCGAGGCCGGCCGCAACGAGCTGCGCGAGTCGATCACGCTGGCGCGTGTCGATCTGGACTGGCTCACGCAGGGTTCCGCGGTGCCCGTCCGCCCGACCGTCGTACCGTGACGTCTGTGACGATCGGCATCAGCGAGTCCCAGATGCGGGTTGCGGTCGCCCACATCGTGGCGGCCGATCCGGCGTTCGACGCCATCACTGCCAGCGCGCCGCTGTGCCGGATCGGGCGGGACGACAGTCCAAAAGGGGACCACTTCGCCGACCTCGTGTACTCGGTTGTCGCCCAGCAGTTGTCCACCAAAGCCGCGGATACGATCAGCGGTCGGCTCAACGTGCGGGTAGATGACGAGCTGACTCCGGCCAGGATCTTGGCACTCGATGATGCGCTGCTGCGCGGCGCCGGACTGTCGCGAGCTAAGACCCGCACCATTCGAGGCTTGGCGCAGGCTTTCGCAGACGGGTCGCTCGACCTTGAGGCGGCGATCGCTCGCGGCGATGACCAGTACGTCAGCGCACAGTTGCAGCAGCTGTGGGGGATCGGCCGCTGGACAGTCGAGATGTTTCTGATCTTCACGCTTCACCGGCTGGATGTGTGGCCGGTGGGCGATCTGGCCATGCGTCGCGGCTGGCAGCAGCTCCACGGCTGCGGAGCAGTCGCCCCGGCTGAGCTCGACGCCCTCGGCGAGCCGCTGCGGCCCTACCGGGCAGTTGCGGCCTGGTACTGCTGGCACCACGTCGACGGCGACAACCCCTCCTGGTGAGGGTTCGGTACGACCGCGTCAGTCAGTGGTCTGCCAGCCAGCGGTCGCGGCCGGCCGCCTTGGCGCGGTAGAGCGCACCGTCTGCCCGGGCCAGGAGCTGTTCCAAGCTCTCGGACATCCTGGCTTCGGCAACGCCGATGCTGACAGTGACCGCGAATTGCTGTTGCTGCGACTCAAACCGCAGATTCTCGACGGCTAGTCGGATCCGTTCGGCCAACTGGCAGGCCGCCGACAGCGGCGCATCGGGAAGGATCAGGGCGAACTCCTCGCCGCCGATCCTGGCTACCACGTCACCCGAGCGAGTCCGCTCCCGGAACACTCGTGCCATCTCAACCAACACCTCGTCGCCGGCGGCGTGGCCGTGCGCGTCGTTGACGGCCTTGAAAAGGTCGACGTCGATCATGGCTGCTGACAGCGGCCGACTGTTTCGTCGGCAGGCGGACTGTGCGCTGCTGGCGGCGATATCGAAGCCGCGCCGGTTGAGTAAACCGGTCAGTGAATCGGTCAGGGAGTGTTGGCGGACCCGGTCCATCGCCAGCGCGTTCTTGACCGCTCCGGACGCTCCTGCGGTGAGGATGTGCGGCAGTCTCAGATCGAGATTCGGACTCCATCGGCTCGACGAGAGCAGCACCACCACACCGCGGCCGTCGGTGCCGAGCGACATGGGGATCCGCAACTCGAAAAGTGCGTGGTCGTCGATTCCGGGCTGGCTGGTGCTGTTCGCGACCCCGGTGTCACCTGCTTCGAACATGGCCTCCAGACCATCGATCGACAGGCGCAGTCCGTCGCATGGCAGCACTTGATTGACGAATCGGTAGAGCTCGGCGGCGATGGTGGGCAGCTGCAGAGACGACTGCAGGAACGCTTCCATCGCGTCGAGCAGCGTCTCAAGTTCGTTCTTCAGGCGGGTCTCGCTGGCCAGTACGTGTTGCAGCCGCTGCTGCTCCAGGTACAACTTCCGGCTGGTGTCCTCGGCGATGCTCTCCGCTGCCTGCGCGCGCCCGAGTGCCCGGCTCAGTCGCTTCTGCAGCACTTGGTTCTGCGGTGCTGGGTTGTTGTCAGCCATCGCTTTGGCGTCGAACCATCGTGAACACCTCGGCGTCCGGATCGCTGGGGATTGTGGTGCGGTCAATGGCGAAGTCTTCGCCGAAGTGCTCCATGCATCCCTCCAGCAGGCCCTGAGCGAGGTCCGCCAGGTGCCGTGAGGAGCGGTAGGTCAGTTCGAGTGTGTCGGGATCGATGATCACAGATTCGAAGGTCGGCAGCTCAGCGTCTGGATAGAGCTTGCGAACCTCAAGGTGGACGTAGCTCTCGACCTGCGGGACGAAATCCATCACCGAGGTGTGGTTGTCGAGAAACTGTGGGAACTTCACCGTGAACTGCGAGAACAGGTGCCGTCCCAGGGCCATCACCAAGTCGTGTGCGGGGATGCCGGTGACCTCAGCCAGGTTGGTGACGAGCTCAGTCATCTCTTCGGGGGAATACGTGCCCACCGCGGTGTAGACGCCTTCGGATTCGAGGTCGGACATGTCCAACACCTGCTCGACGACCTCGGGCGAGAACGTGTCCGTAGCCATGTCCAGAAACTCGGTGAAAACGATGCCCTTCATGAAGCCTCCCTGCCGGTACGACGCTCCTTCGGAGTCTAGTCGAGTACCCCGGTTGTGTGGACCCACACCGAGCTCACGTTTCGTTGACTGCGAAGTTGTGGCC
>JBAXOQ010000435.1:0-3395 GCA_037133175.1 Actinomycetes bacterium | reverse complement strand
GCGCTCAGTCGCACACTCTCGCCGTCGCGCACCAGCACTGCCCGGTCGCGGCCTAGGACCTCCAACCGCCACGGCTGATTCGCCAACGTCGGCCGCCGCGGCCGCGGCACAGTTGCCAACGTGCGCAATTCGCTCTCGGCCGCGGCCACCGTTGCGCGCACGAGTCCCAGCGACATAGGTGAGGCAACCGAGTCACCGCCAGTGACATCGACGACGCCGATGGTCTCACCGGTCGAAGGATCGTGCACTGGCACAGCCACGCAACTCCACGAGTGGACCGACCCCACGAAGTGCTCAGCACGAAAGATCTGAACCGGCGAATCGAGTGCCAGCGCCGTGCCGGGCGCGTTGGTGCCGGCCACCGCCTCGGACCACACCGAACCCTGCGTGAATCCGATGCTCTCGGCGCGACGAACAGCCCGCGAATCACCCTCGACCCATAGCAGTCGGCCGGACTCGTCGCCGACCGCCACCACATGGCCTGCCTCGGTCGCCGCACCGGTCAGGATCGAGCGAATCAGCGGAACCACAGCCTCCAGCCGACTACCGGACCGTGCCTCCGCCAACTCGGAGTCATCGAGCACAACCGGCATCTCGGCGGCACTCGGATCAACGCCCTGGGTCGCGGCCCGGCGCCACGAATCGACGATCAGTGGTCGGACCCAGGAGGCGGCCGACGTCCGATCGCCAGCAATGAACAACTCATGCGCCGCACTCATCGCACGTGCAACGCGACGAAGGTTCGCACCCGAAGGCAACGCGAACTCCCCAGTTGGTGAGGCCACCATGTCGCGAAGATACCCGCGGAGCGGGAGCGAGTCCACAGGACGACCTGAACCCGCCTAACGAAAGCACCGAACCGACTGCCGTGTCCAGCCGCACCGCGGGCATCAGGCCCGAGCACCGTCCGCCCAGAGCTCGCGCTAGTGACGTCGGGTCGTTGACTCCCGAACCGCGAGCCTTGGGTGCAATTCCACATCCACGCACCTACCGGTCCTGATCCCGACCAGCAGCGACTGCGCGATCCGCTTGCCAACGCTCGCGCCGTCGTACGACACCGTCGTCACGGACGGCTGCAACAGTCGTTCCAGCACACCTTCTGACTGCGCCGCAAACAGGACGTCGTCCGGCACCCGCCAGCCGGTCGATTCGATCCGGTCCAGCATCACCTCGGTCTCGCCGGCCAGCGAGTACACCGCGTCCACTCCGTTCGAGAAATGCGCCGCCAACTCGGACTCTAGATCGACACCCGGACCGACCTCGATCACAACAGCGTCGTGGCCGGTCCGATCACACCATGATCGGTACGAATCGGTCGACGACGTGACGTAGCTCAGCTGGCTCTTGGAAGTGACCAACGCCGGCATCTTCGCCCCCGCCTTCACCAGATGATCAAAGGCGAGCCGAATCGGGATCTCGTGGCTGGGCGCAATGTGGGACACGAGCCGTCCATCGTCAGCCACCGTTCCGGCCACCAGGCAGGGTGTCTCGGCTGGCAGTGACTCAGGAATCACGGCTCCGCCTTCTGGGAGTTCGAAGCACACGACCGCGTCAGCCTCGATGGAGCCCGCCAGTTCGGCATGGTCCGCCGGAACCATGCACACGACGACACCGTGCGAGACGAGTTCACTCATGGCGGCGACCAGCATTCGGGGCCACCACAGCGCGGGAGCCTGACCAGTTCCGGAAGCCACATTAAGGTCCAGAATGAAGGCGACCGACGATCCCAGACCGACGGCTGAATCGTCGCCGCGGTATCCCTGTTCGCGGGCCACAGCCCTGACTCGAGCAACTGTCGCCGGCGAGATCCGTCCAACCCCGCGCAGCGCCGCCGATGCGGTGGCCACCGATACCCCCGCCCGCGAAGCCACCTGCCGTAATTGGCTCGGCCCTTTGACCATCAGCGGTGCCCTCCACACGTTCGTTGAGACAAGCTCGGTTCCGAGCGTTCCACAACCACCCCCGAAGCTACCACCGAAACCTGGCGGCATCCCAGGATCGACCGCCGTGTTGGAGCGGACCGATTGCCTGCGCCACCAGACGGCCTCGACAGGGGTTCCGGGACCTGCCCTTCACAGCCTCCGACCGCTGATGGCACCGTGTACCCCGTGGATTCCGATCTCGACACCGAACCAAACGCCGATCCGGACACTGAAACGGGCGTCGAACCGACGGGTTCAACCCACCGGTGGGCCTTCTCAGAGATGCTGGTGTCCAGCGTCCTCGGGCTGATCGCCTCACTGGTGCTCTCGGCCGAGGCAGTTACGCTCGCGGCGGACCAGAACGCCATATTCTCGTGCGACATCTCTACCAAGATCTCCTGCGCGGTGGTGGGGCGGGCGTGGCAGTCCAGCCTGCTCGGATTCCCCAACGCCTTTCTTGGGCTGATCGCCGAACCGGTCGTCATCACTCTCGCCGTCGCTGCGCTGGGCGGCGTGCGGTTCCCGCGGTGGTTCATGATCAGCGCCCAAGTGGTGTACGCGATCGGACTGGGGTTCGCCTACTGGCTGTTCTACCAGGCGTATTTCGTGATCGGCGCCCTCTGCCCCTGGTGCCTGTTGATCACGGTCACCACAACGCTGGTGTTCTTCTCGATGGCTCGAGTGAACATCATGGAGGGCCACCTGGGCAAATGGCTGCAAACCCGCCTGGCCTACCCAATGCGTATGGGCGCCGATGTCGCCCTGTCCATCATCTTGATCGCTGTCCTCGCCGGAATGGTTATCTACCGCTACATCTGACCGCCCAGACGCCAGCCAGCGAAGGCACAGCGAGGTTTGCGATGGCGCGCTAGCGCTTCTTCGCGACGGGCTGGTTGGGGTCGACCGCCTTCTTGACCAGCAGGACCGGCAGCAACAGACCTGCGAGTAGGGCAGCTAACCAGACGATGAAGGTTGCCAGTACCCAGGTCGAGAAACCGCTTATCGACAGGCCCTGGGACAGCAACGAGGTGATCAGCAAGCCAACGAAGGTCGCGATCAGTGCCACCCCACCGCGCAGCACCGGCGCCTTCTTGTCCGCGAACTTGCCAAGCCCTAGCTCAGCAAGCACCTCAACCAACGTGAAGATGACCACCGCAATGACGAACGAGAGTCCGCTGATGCTCATGCCGCTGCCCTTCAGCAGCAGCCACGCTACAAACAGGCCGACGGCATTTGCCAGCAGATGAATGCCAACGTTTATTGAGGTTCTGACCATGCAGGCGATCGTATAGCACTGTCACCAATAACGGCAGCCTCGAGAAAGAAGGACAACCGAAGCCGGGCTTCGACCAGGCTCAGCCGGCGCGTTGAACCAGACGATCGCTGCGTCCGGCCTCGGTAAGATCGATTGTGCCCCCTGGAGTTCCGGGCGGCGGCGGGATCTGGCCCCACCCAATCCACCCACTGGCCCAC
>JBAXOQ010000434.1:0-3404 GCA_037133175.1 Actinomycetes bacterium | reverse complement strand
GGTTGTTCAGAGCGCTGACGAAAGCCGTGTCCGGTCGGGATCTCGAGACCGTCGTCGAGTAGAGGATGCCCGCCAAGATGACGATGCCCAGCCCGACAAGTCCGACGATGGCGATCATGGGTCCGTAGCCGCCGATAAGCCACTGGACGTTCCAGCGAACCGGCTCGGTGAATATCTGCTGCGTGGGATCCGGCTCCCCCAGCAGCTTCAGGACTATCACCTGGCCGTCTGCGTTCTGCGTGAACTTGAAGATGAAGGCCGGCAGCACCATGAACGTCCCCACGAGCGCAACGATCCTGGGGGCCAGAGCCTTGTCCGCTTTCCGCTTCTGGGATGAGTCGATGAAGATCCAGGCGACCACACCAAGCGCGGCCAGCAAGAACAGATACATCCCCCAGTCGAAGAACCAGGCGAACTGGTTGGCCGCAAGGATGCGGGACTCCAGAAACAGACGGTTGATAGGAAACTCGATAAAGGTCTGTGCGCCGTTCACAAAGACTCCTCCTTGGATATGCGAACCGTGACTTGAAGCGACGCCAAAGACGCCGCGGCTCCCCAAAAACGATGACCGGCTCGAACGGCCGACCTTCCGGCGACGCCGTACCCCCGCGTCGCTCCTAGTATGTTAGCGGATTTGCACAGACAGAACAGCATTGGTGACACACTCGCCTTCCCGCAGCGCATCACGACGGCAGCCCTTGGCGCAAGCCATCCAGATCCGTGCGCTCGAACGTGAGCTCGTGGGTGCCGATCCCGAGGCGAGCACCCTGCGATACATCGGCCTCGCGCACAGGCCGGCCATCAAGCAGCGTGCCGGTCTTGCTATCCAGGTCACGGACGCTCACACGCGACGGACCAACGGTCACCAGTGCGTGGCGTCGGGACACGGAGGCATCATCGGCAAGCACAACATCAACGGATGGCGAACGACCGATCACGTTGGGGCCTGGTTTCAGCGCAAACCGCGCGCCCGTCACATCGATTAGAACCCACTCTGACGAAGGCTCGGGCGCCGAGCCGGCACTCGCGGCGCCCGTCGATGAGGCCTGCTTTGAGGCCGAAGATCTGGTCACCGTCACCCAGGTGATGCCACCGGCCAGTCCCAGCACGGCGACCAGGACGAGCCAGCCCGCCGTGTCGCCGCCGCTCCCACCGCCGCCGCCTCCAGCCGGCCCCGCGGCGGCCGTGCTTTCCCGAAGACCGATCACGGCGTAGAAGTCCTCTTGAGGCTGACTGACATCCTGCCCGTACACGGATGCTGTCCACGTTCCGGGCACGGCGTTCTTGACCAGTAACTGCACCGGCCGGATCCCTGTCACGGTGACTCCTGGCGTCGCGGTAGAGACATTCGCGCCGTTGGGGTCCTTCAGCTTGAGTTGCAACGTGCTGCCCGGCCAGTTCAGGACCGCCTGCAAGACGCCGGCCTTGGGAACCGAGAACGTTCCGGCCACGGCTGTCTGCCCTTGGGCGACCCGACCAACGAAGTCGGCGAGTACGTTGCCTTGAGCGGCGACCGACTGCCGCAGGAAGACGCTGGTCAGACTGGTAGCGATACTCTTGCCGTCAGCGAGCCTATACTCCCCGCCCGTCTCGGTAGCGATGCGTCGGAGCAGATCCTCGTCAAGTTGTCCCGGCTCCCCGAAGCCGACGGTGAAGATCTTGACTCCGGCGGCCTTGGCGTCAGCAACGGGTCCGGCCATGATCTCGTCGGCGGTGAGCCCCGTGTTGGTGAGTCCGTCCGACATGACGATCATCGAGGAAGATGTCTGTCCCGCGGACTTGAGCTGGTCGAGTCCGACCTGGATACCCGCTCCGAGGTTGGTGGATGCTGACGGAGTGATCTGGTCGACAGCAGCCTTGACCTTATCGTAGTCGGCCGTGGCCTCTACCACCGACTGCGCATCCGTCGTGAAGGTCGCGAGGGAGACTTGAGGGCTTCCTCCCAGGGCCGAGCCCGCCCCTCCGATGATCTCGACGACCGATCGCGCAGCTTCTTTGGCCTGATCGATCTTCGTGGTGCCATCTGCCAGGAAGTCAGCCATGGAGCCCGAGACATCCATGACCAGGGCGGTGGCGGAGTCGCCGGCAGCAACCGTGCTCGGGATGCTTACGCCGCTCCAATCGGATGCCGGAACCACCCCATAGAACTGGTACTGGATCGACATCTTCTTGGAGTAGACATCCGGCTCGGACGCGAACTTCTGTTTGGCCTCAAGAGCCGCTCTATATGCTGGCTTGCCCTTCAGGATGCGACCAAAGAACTCTTGCGCGAGCTTACCGTCGGTAGGCGTGTAGCTGACCCCGGTCGACCCGAAGAAACCCGCGGATCCCTTGGACAGGAACGCGAGCACAAGCGTGTCCGTCGATGTCGGCTTCTGGGCGGGATAGCGTCCGTCACCGTAGTTCCGGACTTCCGCGGCATCGCGCGGTGAATACCAGCGGTATTCGCGCTCCGCGATCCAGCCTCCCCAGCATGCTGCACTCATCACCACGCCGCTGCGCTGAACGTCCGAGAGCGTGAACGCCTCGTCATTTGCGTCATTGGTCCATGCTGTTCGCACCTGATAACTGCCGTGCTGGAGGATGAAGGTGAAAGCAGCGTCCGCGGGATAGCCTATCGGCTTCTTGCCCGCTCCAGCGGGCGCCCCCTTTGACACCCACGGACCACTCGTGATGAGCCCTTTGGCCTTGACCGTTGACCTCACATCGTTGCCGGCGGTCACTCGATTCGGTGTGTTGTTCACATAGATGAAACCGCCGCCCGAAGGGTTCGCCTTCGCTCGGGCCCGCTTGAACTGAGCGCGCACAAGGTCAGCCGAGTTCCCATCAGGAAGCCGGATGACCGGAACCTCCATCTTTCCGTCGGAATCAAGATCTCCGTAGTTGTCGTCGGACAGGATGACTGGGTCGTAGTGGATGGCGGGCGGCTGATCCTGAACGGGGTTGATCGCAACAGGCAGAGGAACGACCCCGTCACCGCCAACGATCTGGATCACCGCATAGCCGTTTCCATGCGACTTGTCCTGTGCCCGGATCGCCTTGGCCACGACAGACGGGGAACCGGTGCCATATGGCACGTCGAGCACATCGCCGACAGGGAAGATCAGCTGGTCGATCTCACTAAGAGCCATCCCGGTGCGATCCGACAGCTGCTGCCTGGACGTGACCACGAGCACCCCAGACCGGGAAGCCGCAGCTGCGGGTGACGGCCGATCAGCGACGCAGAGAATACAAGAAAGCGCCAGCGCAGCAACCGCGGGAAGCATCCATCTAGTTCGTCTCATACACCGTCACCTTCTTGGTGTCGGAACGCGTCGACACCGTGACGACGCGCGGCACCTTGATCGGGGCCGATCCGGGAACCGCAACGGTAACGGGGATGGTGTATGTGACCTGGGTGAACG
>JBAXOQ010000433.1:0-3406 GCA_037133175.1 Actinomycetes bacterium | reverse complement strand
CGGACGGCACAGACGGCCTGAGACCGTTTCTCTCGGTCACCAGAGTGCCTCCGACTTCTCCCCGTCGGCTGTGTCAAATATCTCACGAGAATAGCCTATCGGCTACTCGAAAAGTAGCCTATCGGCTACGTGGTGTTTCGTTCTAGAAGTGGCCTCGACTAGGCGTTGGCAACTTCCCGCTCGTCTTCGGACTCGGTCTCAGGATCGTCCTTCGGCAGCCCGAACGAGGTCAGCAGGCCGAACAGGACGAACACCGCCGCTGCCCAGGCGGTCCAGCGGGCAGAGTCGGTGTAGGAGTCCTTTGCCTGGGCCACAGCCTGCGCCAACTGCGGGGATTTCTCCATCGCCACGATCGACTGGCCGGCTGAGCCCTTGACCGAGTCGACGATCTGGCTGCGCTGGTCCGGGGTGAGCCCGGGGTCCTTGGCCAACTGGTGCGCCAACTCTGCGCCGAGACCGCTGAACAGCACAGCGCCCAGGATGGCGCTGCCCAACGCCGAACCGATCTGCCGGAACGTCGAGGTCATCGCGGAGGCTTGTCCGGACTTGTCCGGCGGAACGTCCGCCAGCACGACGTTGGTCAGCTGGGCAGAGTCGAAACCCACGCCGAGGCCATAGACGATCAGCGGAATCACCATCCACCACGGCGAGCGGGTGGTGCTGAAAGATAAGCCAATCCCGACGATGCCGATGATCTCCAGCACCATTCCCGCTCGAACGACCTGCGTCGCACCCCAACGAGCCGACACCTTGCGAGCACTGCCGCCGGCGGTCAAGGTACCGACCGCCAGGAAGGCGATGAGCATGCCGGTGGTCAACGCATCCAGCCCGGCGACGCTTTGTAGCCACAGCGGCAGCACGAACAGGATGCCGAACTCCCCGAGGCTGACCACCATCGCGACGATGTTTCCGAAGCCGTACCGCCGGATGGTGAAGAGGTTGAGGTCGACCAGGACCGTGCGGTCGGTCCTGCCCCGCCAGCTTTCCCAGAAGTACAGTCCGAGTAGCAGCAGGCAGCCGAGCAAGAACGCGATCGGAACCACAGACAGACCGGTCGGGCCGATATTGAGCCCTCCGATGGTGAACGTCGAGATCGCGGTAAACCATCCGAATTGCTGTCCCTCGATGAGCCCATAGACGATCAGGGCCAGTCCGGTCGAGGACAGCAACACTCCGCCGATGTCGAATCCGCGGACATTCTTGATCTTCGTCTCGGGTACCGTCAGCAACACGGCGATCGCCGAGACGATGGCGATCGGGACGTTGATGTAGAAAGCCCACCGCCACGAGAAGTCCTGGGCCAGCCAGCCGCCGAGCAGCGGCCCGAGGGCTGCCGCACCGCCGAATACGGCGCCCCACATGCCGAATGCCACGGCCCGGTTGCGGCCAGTGAACAGCACGTTGATGACGGCTATGGACGACGGCAGCATCATGGACGCGCCGACGGCTTGGATCGCCCGGGCAGCTATCAGCGTCGACGAGTCCTGAGATGAGCCACTGGCAATGCTGCCGAGGATGAAGATCAGGATGCCGAGCAGGAACAGCAGGCGTCGCCCGTATTTGTCCGACAGCAACCCAACGGTGATCAACAGCGAGGCGAAGATCAGCGAATAGATCGAGTTCACCCACTGCGTGTCGGTCTGGGTCAGCCCCAGGTCCTTGACCATGTCCGGCAGCAGCACGTTGACCACTGAGCCGTCGATAATGATCATCGACAGACCAAGCAGCAGTGCGGTCAGAGCCCACCACGGATGTTTGGGAGTGGCGGTTGCCGTCGACTCAGAGGAATCCTCGCTGCTCATGGTCGGAAGATAGCGGATTGACGAGCAGTGAAGAGTGTCCAGAAGTCACAGTCCGTCGTTCGGCGCAGTCAGGCGCGAGCCGTTTCTCACATTGCGGTCGTGGACCGACATCACGGAGGGTCGTTGTGCTGAGATGGGTCCCTTAGTAACCACTCAACGCCATTGGAGCCACAGTGAGCATTGCCATCGATGAACGTCTGAGCGCGGGCCAGGACACGATCACCAGACTGCGAGCAGACCTTGCCGAGACGAGCGCGGCGTTGGAGAAGGCACAAGAGGTCCTGACCAACGGCGATCGGCTGCTGGAGCAGATCGACGCCGGCTTGGAGTTGACCGAGGTCGCGTTGGAGCGGGGTCGGCGGGTGATGCCCAAGTTGCTGATTGTGGTGGCCGTCGCCGGTTTGGCCGTCGGGGTGGTCGTCGTTATCCGGCGGCGTCGCTCCGCTGACCAGGAGTAGCAGCAGGCGCGACGGCGCTGTCAGAACAGAAGGCTGTCAGAACAGGAAGCTGAACAGCGTCGATCCGGGCGGGATGCGCTCGATTGCTAGGGGGCTGGCGTCCATGCGTTCCAACAGCGCGGTGATGTCCGACGGCGAATCCAGGTCAATCCCGACCATGGCGGGCCCGGCTTCACGGTTGTTCTTCTTGACGTATTCGAAAGCGACGATGTCTTCGCCGTTCGTCAGCACTTCGTCCAGGAATCGGCGCAGGGCTCCGGGCTCCTGCGGGAATGTCACCAGGAAGTAGTGTCGAAGGCCTTCGTATAGCAGCGAGCGCTCCAGCACCTCGGAGTAGCGGCTGACGTCGTTGTTGCCGCCGGAGACGACGCAGACCACCGGACCCCTCAGCTGCCCTCGGAGCATCCGTGCGGCCGCACTGGCGAGCGCTCCGGCCGGCTCAGCGATGATCCCCTCGCTCTGGTAGAGCCCCAGCATCTCGGTGCAGACGGCACCCTCCGGTACCGCGACGACCTCGTCGACCAGCTCGCGCACGATTGAGTACGTGAGGGCTCCGACCCGTCCGACAGCGGCACCGTCGACGAATGTGTCGACCGTTGGGAGCGTCACCGGCGCGCCGTTCGCTAAGGCAGCGAGCATGCTGGATGCTCCTTGCGGTTCTGCACCGATGATCGTCGCAGTCGGTACGTTCGCGCGCAGCCAGAGCGCCATGCCGGCGATGAGTCCACCACCACCGACCGGAATGATGACGGTTCCGATGTCGCCGCCGGTCTGCTCGCCGATCTCGCGCGCGACGGTTCCCTGGCCGGCGATCGTGCGAAGGTCGTCGAACGGGTGGACGTAGACCGCTCCCGTCGCGACGGCGTCAGCGTGGGCAGCAGCGCTGGCAGCGTCGTAGGAACTGCCGACAATGACTTGCTCAACCCACTCGCCGCCGATGGCGCGGATCTGTTCGCGCTTCTGCCGCGGCGTGTTGGTGGGTAGGAACACTCTGCCGCGGATACCCAGTGTCTGGCAGGCGAAGGCCACCCCTTGCGCGTGGTTGCCCGCGCTGGCGCACACCACGCCGCGCATACGTTCTTGCTCGTCTAACGACGAGATGAGGTTGTAGGCGCCCCGAGCCTTGTAGGAGCGGCAGACCTGGAC
>JBAXOQ010000432.1:0-3407 GCA_037133175.1 Actinomycetes bacterium | reverse complement strand
ATGCTCCTTGGCCCGGTAGATGGTGCCGGGAGCCAGGGTGATCGGCGCGCTGAACGTCGTCCCGGCACCGGTCTGCACGCTGACCGGCCCGACCGTCAGTCCCTTGACGCGTTGATTGGCAGGCGATGTCACCGTGCGACCCAGGAAAGTCCCGACCGTCGTGAGCACACCCTGGGTGTCGCACATGCCAGTCAACGGCATGGTGGCACCGTAGTTGGGAATGTCCCCGCAGACGGACTGCCCGTACAGCTGCGCGTCCGGCTGGACGACTCCGGCGGCATCGAGGGTTCCGCCGAGGTTGAACTGCCGGACCGGCACCGGACCGAACTCGAACTTCAGCGACAGCCCGGGCGCCGAGGTCCACGAGAACGTGCCATCGACCATCTTGCCGCTCATCGGGAACAGGAACGGCTGCTCGGCTGGGTCCGCCACCAGATTCGGGCCCTGAGCTTTGGCACCGATGAACCAGATCAGCTGCCGATCTGGGTTTGCCGTCGGCACGTAGCCACCGACCCAGTTGTAGAAATCGAAGCCGATCTGGTTCACGGACGGCAGCATCGCCGGCAGAGGCAAGTCAAGCCGGGAGATGCTCACGCCGGACACCTGATCCGCGGACGCCGTCGGCGCCCACTGTTGTCCCGGCGGACCGGTCGAGACGGTGAAGCTAGCGGCGAACGGCTGCTGCTCACCAGGGCCCAGGTTGACGTTGGCCAGCCTGGGTCCACCGATCGTGGTGATGGCTTTGACATCCACTTGGTAGCGCGTGTTGGGCTTGAGCAGCTGCTCGGGCCGCACGTAGATGTATTCGCCGTCCCCGGAAACGCTCACCTGCGCTGGGAACGACGGCGTCAGCGTCACCAACTGTGCCGGGTCCGGAACCGGCACCAGCCGAGCGGGCACGGACTTGCCGTGGTCGCGAACGACGATCCGCCCCACCAACACCCCGGCGGGCGAGATGCGGGCATCGCTGTTGACGACCAGCGACCCGCCCGGATCGACTCCGATCATGTGCATCCCGTCCGAGGGCAGCACCAGGGTCTTCGCCGCGACGCATCTGCGATCCGCAGGCGCCCGCAGGCAGTAGTCGTAGGGAACGTGCCAAACAGCCCCATCTTGGCTACCGATGTACACGCCCTGCGGCCCGAGAGCCGGGGAACCGTTGAGCTGCTTGAGATTGCGTAGCTGCGGATCATCCGAGGTCGTGTCGTAACTCCACCGCAGCGAACCGTCGTCGGCGTTGATCGCGTACACGAGTCCGTTGGCTGCGCCGAAATAGGCGATATGCCCCTGACCGTCGGGACCGGTCCCGACCGCGATTGAGCTGCGGATGGGCGCGCCGGTGTCGAAGCTCCACAACAGCGTGCCGGTTGGTGATAGCGAGTACAGCAGCCCGTCGGTGGACCCGAAGATGACCTGTTGCCCGGATCCGTCGGAACCTTCGATCAGGGCAGGCGAGGAGTAGATGTGGTTGCCGGTCGGGAACTTCCACTTCACTGAGCCGTCGGCCGCGTTCAGCGCATAGAAGTTGGAGTCGAACGAGCCGGCATAAAGCGTCCCGCGCTGATCCAGCGCTGGCGAGCTGGTGACGTAGCCCAACGTGGACCGCTTCCAGAGTTGATCTCCGTTGGGATTCAGGCCGTAGAACGCCGTATCGACCGAACCCCAGAACGTGTCACCGGCATCGTTCATCGCCGGTGGTGTCCATACCGAGTTGCCCGCTTGGAAGGCGAACTTCGCCGAGCCGTCAGGGTTGATCGCGTAGGCGGCCCCTCCGGTGTTCCCCTGGAAGATCGTGCCGTCCGGTGCAACGTTGGGACTGCCCTCCCACCACGACACGGTCTGGCCCGGCACCGGAGGGAGGGTGGGCTTGAATGTCCACACCACTCGATCCTTGGCCGCCAGCCCCGGCTGGCGCCTGAGCTTGTACAGGTCCGGGTTGCCCGAGCCGATGATCATCGTCGGCCCGACTCCAGGCTCGCTGGCTAGCAACGCGGGTGCGCTGTCAATGATGCCGCCGGTCGTGAAGCGCCACACCTCCTTGCCCAGCGGCGACAGGGCGTACAGATTCTCGTCGGCTGACCCGACATAGATCGTCCCGGTCTCGTCGATGACCGGAGTCGAGAAGATGCCGCGTCCGGTGGTGAACGACCAGGGCTTCGTGCCCGGATCCTTACCCGGGGTGGCCACGGAGCCGGTATTGCGCCGATTCGCGCGCATGGTGGGCCAGGGAGCGTCGGCCGGCGTCGTCGGCCCGGCCGACTGCTGCGCCGCCACCGGCGCTGACGACCGTGCCGGACCGACACCCACGACAGCGGCGGCCGCCGCCACACCAAGAGCCACGACTGCGACGGCAAAGGGTTTCATGGCGGGAACCTAACAGCAATCGGGCTCTGCGCGCATCCATCGTTTGTCGGTCATCCTCAACTCGGACTCTGGGACGGCCACAGGCGCTGCTGCAGACCGGACGACCGGACGGTCCGGCGTTCGATCGCGGCCGCCAACGACTCCCGTGATGCCAGAACGATCACCTTTCGCTGCGCGCGAGTAATCGCGGTGTAGAGCAACTCACGGCTCAAGACCCGCGAGCTGGGCGGCGGGAGGACGACCAAGACCTGCTGGAACTGAGATCCCTGGCTCTTGTGAACCGTCGAGGCGTAAGCGGTCTGCACCGGACCCAACCGTTCGGGACTGATCCGCAACGGGCCGATCGCACGGTCGAACACCGCGACCGGACCGGCATCGGGTACCGAGCTACCCGATCCGGCAGCACCTGTTTCGGAGCTGACCATGATGACGCCGGTGTCACCGTTGAACACGGTCAACTGGTAGTCGTTCTCAACGATCAGCAGTGGTCGGCCCGGGTACCAGCCGCCATGGTCGCGGCCGATCGCACGCACCGCCGCCACCGACCGAAACGCCAACTGGTTCCAGAATGATGCGCCAAGGCGACCGTCGCGATGGGCGCACAGAATCCGGCAGTTGCGCAGTTCGGCGAACGCTGCCGACTCGTCACCGCGCTCAGCGGCGTCGACCAGGGCAACCCAATGCGGCACCAACGCCGCCAGCACCTGGTCACTGACCTGCGGCGACGGCCCAACATCGTCTGCTTCGATCCATTGCACCGGCGAATCGAGACCCTGCGCTTGACCATCGAGCAACAACTTGACGGATCGGTCGACATCGCCGCGAAGCACTGCGGCTGCCAGGTCGAAGATGGCCCCACCGAACCGATGCACCTTGTGCAGCACCACAACGCCAGCATCGCGATCGACGTCGACGACCGGACCGACAATGTCCGCGAAGGCGCTACCGGCGTCAATCGAAGTGAGCTGTCGCGGGTCCCCCATCAGGATCAGTCGCGCGCTCGGGCTGACCGCATCGACGAGCTGCTCCATCATCCGGGCCGT
>JBAXOQ010000431.1:0-3431 GCA_037133175.1 Actinomycetes bacterium | reverse complement strand
GGAGTTGTCGTCGGGTTTTCATGATCAAAAACGACGACAACTCCCCACTCAACGCGCTGGTTTTGGCACAGCGGCGGGCCGGTGTGGGGTTAGGGGCGGACTTGGAGGATGGTTTTGCCGGTGGCGCGTCTGGCCTCGAGTTCCAGCAGCGCGGTGGCTGCGCTCTCCAGCGGGTACTGCGCGCCCAGTGGTGGGTCGAGCCGCCCGTCCGCCAGGGCCTCGGCCATCCGATCCCACTGCGCTCTGATCGATGGGGGGTTGGCCAGGGCGTAGCTTCCCCAACTCACGCCCACCACCTCGGTGTTGCTCAGCAGTAGACGGTTCACTTTGACAGTCGGAATCTGTCCCGCTGTGAATCCCAGTACCAGCAACCGACCGAACGGCGCCAGCGACCGGAGCGAGTCGGTGAACCGGTCTCCGCCTACCGGGTCAACCACGATGTCCACTCCACGACCGCCGGTCAGGTCTTTGACCGCGGCCAGGAATCCGTCAGCGAGCACGACCTCGTGGGCTCCCGATCGACGTGCGACCTCGCCCTTGCGCGCCGAAGACACTACGGCGATCACTCGGTTGCCGGTGAGTTTGGCGAATTGGATCGCGGCGGTGCCCACCCCGCCGGCGGCTCCATGTACGAGCACGCTCTCGCCTTCGGCGAGCCGTCCTCTGGTGGTGAGCGCGAACTCGACCGTCAGGTAGTTCATCGGCAGTGCAGCACCGGATTCGAACGACATCTTCGGTGGCAGCGCGACGACCACGTCCTCGGGAACGCTGACTTGCTCGGCGAAGCCGTTGAGCAGGCACAGTGCGGCGACGCGATCTCCTACCTCGAACCGGGAACCAGGTCCCACTTCGATGACTTCGCCCGCCACCTCGGAGCCTGGAATGAACGGCGGATCGGGGCGCAGTTGGTACAGCCCGCGAGTGAGCAGAAGGTCCGGAAAGGCGACTCCGGCAGCATGCACGTCGATCAGGATCTGTCCGTCTCCACGAACTGGATCGGCAACGGTGCCCAGCCGCATGGAAGCTGGTCCGGTCAGTTCGACGATCTGCATGGCACGCACAACGACCTCCGGGGTCCTGCCACCAAGGCGGGGGAATGGACGACAGGTCAGCTGCCGTGTGCCACAGCATAGGCCGAAGTTGCCCGCCGCAATGCCCATTCCGGTTACCACTGAAGTCGGCCCGAAACCCTCACAGTGTCTCATATAGTAAGACAACCCTTCCACATAGTGGAAATTACTCTGAGTGATCAAGAAAGTCGCCAACTGGCATGGCTGGTTCTGACCCGGCATGGTGGTCCCCATTGCACTCAGGGTGTCCTGCGGGTTCGCGGCCGATGGGTTCACCAGACCGAAGAGAACTGCTCTTCACCAACCGCTGGTTGGCCAGGCGCGTCTGGTTCAGGCGTGTGCACGCGGCCGACCTAACCGTGCGGTCGGACCTCCGATGACGGATGGGGAAGCTGTGAGAAGAACGATTCGCTTTGTTGTCGCCGCTGGTGCTGCGGCATTGTGTGCTGGCACGTTGTCAGCAGTTCCTGTGCACGCTGCGCCAACGACCTTGATGCCCGCTGCCTGGGCGCCGAGGGCTGCGGCGGCCGCAGGGTCCGCCCCCAGCGTCGTCCCTAAGACTGTGGTCGCGCCTACCCCGAAGGCGGTCAGCTCTGCTCAGGCCGCGGTGGCGGCATTCGTCGCCAGCGGTCCCTCGCGCTGGCGTGGTGCGCCGCTGCGTCACCCGCGCGGCACGGCGTTCTACCCGACGGTGGTGCGCTGGGCGAATCTGGTGCGGGTCGTGATGTCTCAGCTGGAGATCCCGCAGAGCTACTTGGCAGGCGTCTTGTCGCAGATCCAGCAGGAGTCGGCTGGCCAGCCGAAGGTAATCAACCTGTGGGACAGCAACGCCAAGGCGGGAACCCCGTCCATGGGACTGCTGCAGATCATTGCTCCGACCTATCGCGCCTACGCCAAGGCAGGCTACAAGTCGCTGAAATACCAGGCGGTGCCCTACACGAATCTTTGGGCTGCTTTGGCTTATGCCAAATCCAGGTACGGGATGGCGAAGTTCGCCGCGTGGAGTACCGGTAGCAACGTCAGCTACTGAGCGGCCGGGGCGGCGTCGGCCGATAACCCGGCCGGAAGCTGGGTCTCGCCAGCGATGGGCAAGCGCAAAGTGATCGTGGTTCCGGAAGCTGAACTGCTGAGACTCACCGCGCCACCGTGGGCGAGCACGACCGATTGCACGATCGCCAGACCGAGGCCGGATCCGCCCTGCTCGCGGGCGCGTCCCGAGTCCGCACGCGAGAACCTGTCGAAGATCGATTCCTGGGCTTGCTCGGGAATGCCCGGACCCTCGTCGGCCACCGCCACGACCAGGTCGGAGTCGGCCGCCTCAACCGAGATCGTGACTGCGGCCTCGGTTGGGGTGTGAACCCTGATGTTCGCCAGCAGGTTGGTGAAGACCTGGCGCAACCGATCCGCGTCGGCCACGATGACCGTGTTGGTGTCGGCGGCGACCCGCACCTGCACTAGCCGGGCCGGCTCGGCCGCCAGTAGATCGCAGACCGCGTCATCGATGACGGACATGACATCCACCGGTTCTTGGGCCAACGCCCGGCCCTGATCGAGCCGGGCCAGTAGCAACAGGTCGTTCACCAGAGCGCCGAGCCTGACGCTCTCGGATTCAATACGACCCAGGAACAGATCGGACTGCTCGCCGTCGCGGTAGAGCCCGCGACGAAGCAACTCGGAGTAGGCCCTGATGGAGGCCAGTGGCGTGCGGAGCTCATGCGAGGCGTCCGCGACGAATCGGCGCAGCCGTTCGTTCGCCTGGTCGCGGGCGGCGATGGAGTTGTCGATCTCCTCGAGCATTGAGGACAGTGCGGCGGACAGTTCGGCCACCTCCGCAGATGATTGCTCCCGGCGCAGGCTCAGCCGCTGCCGTCCTGCCCCGACCTGAGCCTCGAGATCCGAGTCGGCGATAGCCCGGGCGCCGTCCGCGAGCCTGCCGAGTGGTCGTAGCCCGCGCCGCACCACCAAGTAGCCACCGCCCGCGACGCCGACCAGAGCCAGGCCCCCGACGATCGCCATGAGCACCGTCAGGCGCCCTATCGTCTGGTCCACCGGTTCCAGCGGCAGACCAGTGAGCGCGCTATGTCCTTCGCTGGTGGTGGTGATCCAGCGAAACGCATCATCATCCAGGGGATAGGAAAACGGCTGGTTCGGTCCCGGTGAGGCGTTTGCGATCGACGTGAGTTGGTCCGAGGTGACCGGCGGTGCTTGTGGTCCGGTCGCGATCTGTACGCCGCGCTCGTCGCTGAATACGGCTGCCACGCTGCCGTCGGGCAAGCTGTCACTGATTCGGATCGGACCAGCTGTCACGGACGGAGCCGCGGAGTCGTCCCCGGCCCGCTGGCCGTCGTCCCGGTCGGCATG
>JBAXOQ010000430.1:0-3453 GCA_037133175.1 Actinomycetes bacterium | reverse complement strand
CAACTTCCCGAACGGCGGCGGCGGCTTCTCCGGCTACGACGGCTCTTTCCTGCACATCCCGCAGATCCGCAGGCCGTCGTTCGCCGGCACCGACCCGGCGTTCTACCGGTTCTCCGTGGTCGTCGCGATCGTGATGTTCCTGCTGGTCTTCGTCCACCTGCGGACCCGGCCCGGCCGGGTGTCTGGGAGCCGGCCCGGTGCCTCCGGCCCGGCCCGGTGACCGGGTGGCTTGTCCACAGGCGCTGAGGTTCCACTTGTCGTCCACAGTCTCTACCGACGACCACACACGCGCAGCAGGACCGAGGCCATGCTGGCCGGATGAGCGCGCGCCACAACGGGACCAATGACCAACAGCCCTGGGACTACGACCGGTTGATCGCCAACGCGGCCACCCAAGCAGGAGTCCTGAGCCGGGAGCAGGTTCAGCTGGCGGGTTGGACGGATTCCATGATCAGATCGTGTCTGGTCGGCCGCCGCTGGACCACTCTGTTCCAGGGGGTTTACAACACCGTGACCGGCACCCCCGATGTCGCGACCTGGTGGTGGGCAGCGCACTTGTTCGGCGGTGATGGCTCCAGCATCTGCGGATCGTCAGCCCTGCAAGTGTGGGGAATCCAACCGCCCGCACTTCCGGTCCAACTCGCGCTCCCGGCAACGCGTCGGTTGGGCGACGTTGAGGGCAGGTTGGTGGTCGTCAGGCACCGGCAGCCGCGGCCGGTTCGGTCCCCCAAGGACCGCCCGCCGGCGGTTGTGCTCGAATACGCCGTCCTCGACGTACTTGCTACCGCGGCCGATGGGCATGCGGTGATCGACTTGGTGACCAGGGTATGTCAGGCCCGACCGTGGATCGTGATGGATCTAGAACGAGCGTTGCGCCGCAATCCACGCGTTCGGCATCGCAAGCTGATCGTCTCGTTGCTAGCCGAAGCCCGTGACGGTGCCACCACGGCGCTGGAGATTCCGGGTGTGAACAACATCTTGCGGATGCACGGTTTGCCAACCGGTCGGGGACAGGTTCGGGAGGTCCAAAGTGGTGCGGTTGTGCTGCGTGACAGGGTGATCGATGACTTCGGTGTCGTCATCGAGTTCGACGGCCGTTTGGGTCACGGCGACCCGAGCGGCCGCCTCCGGGATCACCGGCGTGACAATGCCGTCGCGGTCTCCGGCCGCGTCGCGATGCGGTTCGGATGGGTAGATGTGCAAAGCCATGCATGCGAGGCCGCCGTCCAAGTGGCGACAGTGTTGTCTCGGCGGGGTTGGGCGGGGATTCTGGAGCCATGCGGACCCGAATGTCGGGCGCAACTCGCGTAACGTGTGCCCCAGTGTGGACTCCACGGCAGCGAGCTTCCACGTTGTCCGAGGGGCACTCGGTTTCTTGCCGGCACGGCCAGTTCTTGCGAGTAGGGCAACAGGTGTTGTCTTGAAATCTTGGAATTGCGGTTCTGCGGGTGCAGCATCGTGTGTGCAGCGTTGGGTGGTGGGACTCGTCCCTCTGCGAAACAGCGCTGTGTCCGGTATTCCGGTCACGGAGCCTCAAACGGCCCGTGGTCGCCGAGAGCCGCGGGCCCTGGCAGCGTCGGGCGCGATCCGCCGCCTGAGACCGCTACGAATTGACCGGCTGGCGCCACCGGCTGCGCACAACTGTCTGACAGAGCCTGTTGTAGAGTCGAGAGCGGGACGATTTCGATCACGGAATATGGAATGGCCACTGCCCTCCAACCCATCACGTCGTACTTCGACAAGGGCAGTTCTTGATTCTGCGGCACGCTGTCATAGCACTGCGAATCGACCGCTTGGCGGCTGCAAACCATGGGGGTCCGGGGATCGCCGCGCAGATTCCCGCGGCCTGGCAATCAGCGACCCTCAGCGGTGGATCCTGACCACATAGGCCCGCGAAACCGATGGCCAGTTGCCGTAACCGCCGTCGATGGAGGCGCGGATCGTCATGTTCGTGCTGGAGCGTGGCAGCGGGAGCCTGATCTGAGCGCTGTCCAGCGGGGACACCCTCACCGTTTTGCTGTGGCCTTTCCACCGGTAGGTCACTGTGATTCGGCCAGCCGGAACTCCTGAGCCCAGCGATGGCAGCACCGTGGCGACGGCGATGTTTGCGCGAGTGTTGGCCATCAGGGTTTTGGGGGTCTTCAGTGACCAGGTGACCGGTCGCAAGCCAGTCACCGCCCGGGACCGGTGCGTTCCATCGGTGACAAATATTGTCAGCGTGTACGCGCGCGATGGTGTCAAACCTGTGATCGGCAGCTGGATAGCGCCGCCGCCCGGCCCGGACCAGAGCGTCGTTCCTCCGTCTGGGTCGGTCTCGCCGCGGGCACCCTCGGAGCCGCCGCCTTCGCTGAGCACCGCCCTGACCTCGGTCCCCGGCGGTGTTGCGAATGATGCCGTCGCGTTGCCGTCGGAGCTACCGGACAGCCCGACGTCCGCCGGCATTGCCAACCAGGCGTCAGCACCGAGGGCGGCCAGGGTTCCCGCGGCTGAGGCGTCGCCGCTGCCGTAGCTGCGGTCCACGCCCGGCGCACCGAGGTCGCGAGCTGATGAACGTAGCGCCCGGTCGGCCGCGAGTGCCATCTCGGGGGCTGTGCGGGTGGGGCTGTTGGCGCGCTGGTAGGACAGTGCCAGCGCCACGATTCCGGCAACGTAGGGTGCCGCCATCGAAGTGCCGGATTCCCATGCGTAGCTTCCCTGGGCCACCGGGAACGTGGACAGCACTCGTACCCCGGGGGCTGTTACGTCCACCGAGGGCCCGATCTGCGAGAAGTAGCCGAGGGTGCCATGACGGTCCACGGCGCCAACTCCGATGACCGGGTCGCTCTCGACCGGAGCATTGGCCTTCTTGTCACCGTAGGCCGCTGGGTAGACGATGCTGATTCCGGCGTCGTTTCCGGCTGCCGCGACTACCAGTACGCCGCGTCCGCGGGCCCATTTGATGGCGGCCCGTTCGGCCGTGTCGGGGGTGGTACTACCCAAGGACATGTTGATGACGTCCGCGCCGTGGTTCACGGCCCAGATCAAGCCAGCGACAACGTTGGCCGTTGTCCCGAAGCCCTGGGAGTTCATGGCGCGAATCGGCATGATCTTGGCGTCGGGTGCGATGCCCGTGACCGCACCGTGGCCCGCGATGGCTCCCGCGACGTGGGTGCCGTGGCCGTGACCGTCGGTCAGCGCCGAGGAAGAGCGGTTCCGCAGGACGTCGAACCCCGGCACCAGCGAACCCGCAAGGTCCGGGTGGTTGGCGTCGACTCCGGTGTCGATGACGGCGACGATGACGCCCGCTCCGGTGCTCGACTTCCATGCGTCCTCGGCTTGGACCCGGTTCAGCGCCCATTGCATGTCGCGAGCGGCACCGTCGGGTCGGGGAACCGTGTCGGTTCGCGTGGCGGCTGCGCCGGGTCTGGGGATTGTGTCGGTTCGCGTGGTGGAGGTGGTCGCGCAGGGGGTTGA
>JBAXOQ010000429.1:0-3498 GCA_037133175.1 Actinomycetes bacterium | reverse complement strand
ATCCGTATCACTTTCAAGAGGCAATCCGGTCCGCCAGCCCCTCCGAAGGTCGAGGCGAATTCGCCAGTCCTGCGCCAGACCCCGCCCGGCAGTTGCGCCGACATCACCACTGCGGACGGCTTTAGCGAGATGGTCAGGTTCAGCGATCCGGAAGGCAACGGCTGTATGGCCGAGATGGTCTCGACGTGTCAGTCCCAGGACAAGGGTCAGAACGACGACCCCAAGTGGATCGTTCTCACAAAGCCGGTCGACGTGACCATCGACGTCTGGGGCGGCAAAGGCGGCAACACGGCGAGCCACGGCACTACCTACCACGGTGGCAACGGCGGTTACGTTCGCTACCAGGGCCAGATCTCAGGGACGATCAACGGTTGGGTCGGGTGCGCCGGTGGTGACGGCAAGGACGGCGACGGCAGCTTCGGCGGCGGCGGCGGCGGAGCTTCGTCTCTAGTGACCGCCACCTCGTTCACCACCAACGGCTGGGCGTCGTAGCGCGAACCGCTGCTCCCCTGGGCTAGTCCTCCGGGACCAGGATCGGGGTGTCCTTGTGCAGCGTCTTGCCGCGGAAGAACGCCGGAGCCTTGAAGCTGTAAGCAATCATCAACACGACCCCGACCAGCAGCGAGCCGACTCCCATGATGAACACACCGCCGACGTTGCCCAGGCTGGTGGTGCCGTAGGCGGGATCCCACATGTCAATCGCACTCTTGACGAAGGCGGCCGCCAGGATTAGCCCGCCCAGCAACGGGAACAGGAACATGAAGAAGAACCGGTGGACTGACGTGAACGCCTCCTTGCGGAACCACCACACGCAGGAGAACGCGGTAACGCCGTAGTACAAGCAGATTCCCAAGCCGATCGACAGAATCGTGTCCTGCAAGATGTCGTTGCTGAGGAACTTCAACCCGACGTAGAACACGGCACCGACGGTTCCCATCAGCACCGTCGCGAAGGACGGGGTCAGGAACTTTGGGCTGATCGTCGCAAGCTTCTTCGGGGCGGCCTTGTAGACCGCCATCGCCAGCGCGCTGCGGGTGGTCGGCATGATCGTCGTCTGCAGCGAAGCCGCCGTGGACAACAGCACTGTCAGGACGACCACCGGAGTGCCCCAAGGGCCGAACAGCGGCTGGGCAACAACCGAGAAGATGTCGTTGGCGTTGTCCTCGCTCCCCATTCCGGCGTCCTGGATTCCCGCATACGACACCATCGAAATCGTCACGATGAGGTAGATCGCTACCAACAGCACGGTCGCGATCACCGCGGCCCGGCCGGGCGTCTTGGTGCTGTTGCTGGTTTCTTCGTTGACCGACAGAGCCGTGTCGAATCCCCAGTAGATGAACACCGCCAGCAGGAAGCCCTCAGCGAATGGACCCCAGCCATCGATTTTAAGCGGATTGAGCCAGGACCACTGGAACGCCGACGAACCCTCTAGCCCGTTGCCCTTGGAGAAGGCCCAGAACCCTGCCACGGCGATCGCGATGAGCACCACAAACTGCAACCCGACCAAGAAGTACTGCAGCTTCGTGCTGCCCTCCAGCCCTCGGTAGGTGATCCACGTCAACAGGATGATGAACGCCACACCAATCGAAGCGATCACCAGTCGGTTGTTCTCGAGCTCGGGGTGATTGAACAACGTGACTGTGTAGTTGCCGACCACATCAGCCGCGTTCGCGACGAAGATGATTCCGGTGGCGGCCAGTCCCCAGCCGCCCAGCCACCCGATCCAGGGACCGAACGCTTTGGTGCCCCACGTGAAGCTGGTGCCGGCGTCGGGCATTACCCGGTTAAGTTCTCGGTAGGCGATCGCCACAAAGATCATCGGCACGAACGCGACCAATAGAACTGCGGGTGCCTGCGTGCCCACCGCGATGGCCAGGAAGCCGACGGTCACGGCCAACGAGAATGCCGGCGCGGTTGACGCCACGGCGAGCGTGACGCTGCCAGGCAGACCGACAACGTCCTTCTTCAGACCCTTCTGTTTGAAGTCAGCAGGGGTCGCTTCAGTAAGATGCGCGTGTTGAGGCTCTGCGTGTTCTTGGTCCACGGGCACACGCTAGCGGCAAATGCCGAAGTTTTGCGCAGTCGTTCAAAGACACGCTAGGGTTTAGCCAAATGCAAGATCAAACAAGTCGGTCTCGAACCGACCTGAAACTGAAGTTGGTGGACATGAGAATTCTGATCGTGGGTGCCGGCGGAGTCGGTTCCTCCGCTGCACTGATCGCCGCGCGTCGCGACTTTTTCGAGGCCATCGTGGTCGGCGACTACGACTTCGGTCGGGCCCAAGAACTCGTTGATCGCATCGGCGACCCGCGCTTCACCGCCATCGCGATCGACGCCTCTGATTCCGCGGCGGTCACCTCGTCCTGCCTGGATCACCAGATCACCCATGTACTGAACGTCGTCGATCCCAGATTCGTGATGCCGATCTTCGAAGGTGCCCTAGCTGGCGGCGCGAACTACATGGACACCGCGATGAGCCTGTCAACGAAGCACCCGGATGAGCCGTTCGAATTGCCCGGCGTCAAACTCGGAGACAACCAGTTCGCTCAGGCCGAGCAGTGGGAGACCGCCGGGCTGCTCGCGCTAGTGGGGTGCGGCGTTGAGCCGGGGCTCGCGGACGTGTTCGCACGGTACGCCTCCGATCACCTGTTCAGCGAGATCGACGAGTTGGGTGTTCGGGACGGTGCCAACCTGGAGGTGCATGGCTACGACTTCGCGCCGTCCTTCTCAATCTGGACCACCATCGAGGAGTGCCTCAATCCGCCGGTCATCTGGGAGAAGGACCGCGGTTGGTACACCACGCGGCCGTTCTCGGAGCCGGAGGTGTTCGACTTCCCCGACGGCATCGGCCCAGTCGAGTGCGTCAACGTGGAGCACGAGGAAGTCCTGCTGATGCCGCGGTGGATCAAGGCCAAGCGCGTCACCTTCAAGTTCGGTCTAGGTGATGAGTTCATCGGCGTGCTGGAGACCCTGCACAAGCTCGGGCTGGACAAGACCGAGCCGGTGCGGGTGCGCGGGGTCGAGGTCAGCCCCCGGGACGTAGTGGCCGCATGCCTGCCCGACCCGCTGACCCTCGGCGACGCGATGAGCGGCAAGACGTGCGCCGGGCTACTGGTGACCGGAACCGGCAAGGACGGCAACCCCCGTGAGGTTTACCTCTACCACGTCGCCGACAACGAGTGGACGATGCGGGAGTACGGCGCCCAGGCCGTCGTCTGGCAGACGGCCATGAACCCGGTGATCGCGCTGGAACTGCTGGCCACCGGAGCCTGGACCGGTGCCGGGGTGCTCGGCCCGGAGGCCTTCGACGCGGTGCCGTTCCTCGACCTGCTCAAGGATGGCTACGGCCAACCCTGGGGCCTGCGCGAGCAAACCCCCTCCCCATCCTGACAACCCACCCACCCACGACACCCGATAGACGAGCCCCACCCGTCTCGTTGACTGCGAAGTTGTCGCGGTTTTGGATCAAGAAAACCGCGCGACAACTCCGCAGTCAAC
>JBAXOQ010000428.1:0-3504 GCA_037133175.1 Actinomycetes bacterium | reverse complement strand
CTCACACCCGACACCGACGGGGGCTGGTCACGCCAGGCGATCCTGTTTGAGCCCCTACTGGAACCGAACCGCCCGGCTCGTCTTCGAGATCTGGTGCGGCTGGGACTGAGGGGTAGCAGCAAGAGCATGTGGTTGGTCGCGTTGTTGACGGCCATCGTGGCTGGGCTGGCCGCCGTCATCCCGATCGTGGCCGGACAGCTCACCAACAGCGTGGCCAACCAGACGCAGTCCACCTTGCTGGTCGTCGGAGTGGCGCTGGTCGCATTCGCGGCCGGCGACATGGCGCTGCGCGCGGTCCGACTGTTCGCCATGCTGCGGATCCGTGGCCGGGGCGTGGCGGTGACGGCGACGGCGGTGTGGGACAGACTGCTGCGACTGCCGATGTCGTGGCAGAACGAGCGCACAGTGGCCTCCCGCATGACGGACGCCAACGCAGTAGATACCGCCTCGATCGGCATGTCGGACTCGGTCATCACCTCGTTGCTGGACGTGTCGGCGGTGATCGGAGCCATGCTCGGCGTTCTGACCACGAGCCTGCCGTTGGCGATGGCCCTGCTGCTGTTCCTGGTCGTGCGCGCCGTAGTCGAAATGTCGTTGGTGCGGCGTGCGGCCCGTCTGACGCGCTTGTCTCTGGACGCCAGCACCGAGAGCCAAGCGGTGACCCTCGGCCTGATCAGCGGCGTGAACCGGTTGCGGGTGTCGGGCGCCACCGGCCGAGCCTTCGCGCTATGGGCAACCAGTCAGACCCGCACCACCGAGGCCGAGGTGCGCCAGCGACGTCTGTCCGTGCTGCAGCAGATGATCGGTGCGCTGTGGCCCACCCTGGGCTTGGCGGTACTGCTGGCGGTGACTGCAGCCGTCGATGCCAGCGTCGGTTCGCTGGTGACCGCCCAGACAGCGCTGGCGGCGTCGACGGCGGCGGTGGCAGCGGCGGTAGCCTCCGTCGGCGCCGGATTGGGCGCGCGGGCCGTGCTGGACAGGGCTCGGTCGGTGCTGCTCGCCGAACCCGAGTCGGGCACCGGCCAGGAGGTCGCCCAACTCGCCGGCGCCATTGATCTGCGGGACCTGGTGTTCAGCTACCGGCCGGATACTCCGCCGGTCCTCAAAGGTGTCAGCCTGTCGGTACCCGCCGGGGCACACGTGGCCGTGGTCGGGCCGTCTGGGTGCGGCAAGAGCACCCTGCTGCGGCTGGTGCTCGGCCTGGAAACGCCGGAGTCCGGCATCGTGTCGTTCGACGGCCGCGACCTGTCGGCGTTGGACCGTTCGTCGGTGCGTCGGCAGATCGGGTCGGTGATGCAGTCCTCGGCGCTGATGCCGGGCAGCATCCGCGAGAACGTCGACCTGGGCAGGGGGCTGACCGCCACGCAGATTTGGCAGGCACTGCAGGACGCAGCGGTCGCGGACGACGTGAAGGCGATGCCGATGGGCCTGGGAACCGTGGTTATCGAGGGCGGCGGCGCCATCTCAGGCGGTCAACGACAACGCATCCTGATGGCTCGGGCACTGGCAGGCAACCCGCGCATTCTGATCCTGGACGAAGCGACGTCGGCATTGGACAACATCAGCCAGGCGGCCATCGTGACGAACCTGGATCGGCTGAACATCACTCGGGTGGTGGTGGCGCATCGGTTGTCGACTATCGAGCAGGCCGACCTGGTGGTCATGCTCGCCGACGGCGTCGTCGTCGCCCAAGGCGCGTTCGAGGAACTGATGTCGCGCCCCGGACCGTTCCGCGACCTCGTCGATCGCCAGCGGGTGTGACGCCGGATTCGGTGTCGAACCGCCACCGGCTACGGCACGAATCCGGTCCAGGACATCTGGTCCGGTCGGGGAACCCAGTTCATGCGTTCAGGATCAGCCAGGTACTGCCGGTAGATCGGTACCCCCGATTGCAGCCCGAGTTCGGGGTAGTCGCGGGCCGGACGAATGTCCAGTTCGCGGGTCGTCGGGTACGCGGGGTTGGGCCGCCACAACATCTCGTGCCCGGCGCCGTCACGGTCGGAAAGCACCGGGAACCAAGCCAAACCGCCATGGGCGCGAACCCCGGCGTAGTCGACCCCGTAGTCACGGACACACCACGCACCGAACGTCAGTGGCGCCGACGAATCCGCGCTGATGGTGGCGTGAGCCCACCCCGGCGGCACCACGACCCGTTCCCCGCTGCCCGCCTCGACGGCGAAGCAGCGCCCCGGGTCGTCGGTGTCGCCAATGGCCGCCTGCCCGTGACTGCCACGCAACAGCCTGCCGTCCACGACCGCGGCGACCCCGATGCCGGTACCGAGCGTCATCATCACCACACCGTCGGCCCCGGCGCCTGCGCCGAACCGCCACTCGCCGGCCAAGGCCGCGACTGCATCGTTCTCCAGCACCAGCGGTACACCCCAGCATGCACTGGCCCACGCCTGCAGGTCGAGCTCCGTGGCGTCCGACCACTTGGCGTTGATCGCGGTTACCCGGCGGGTTCGTCGATCCACAATCCCGGGCATGGCCATGCCGATCGAGTCGACGGTCCGCCCGCTGACGAGCCGATCGACCAACTCGCGAAGAGCGGGCAACTTCGGGGCAAGCCCGGCCGCGGACTCGGAGGTGAGCACCGCCCGGTTGGTGACCTGTCCGTCCTCGACAAGTCCAACCTTGATCAGGGTGCCACCCGGATCAATGCCGACACACAGTCGATTCATTCGGCACCACCCGCGGTGCTCCTTGCGAGCGAACCACTCGGGCCGCGAATCCGGCGTCGGCGATCGCCTGGTAGGCGTGTCCGGCATCACTTGGCCAACAGGCCCCGAACGAGAACACATCCTCGCCGATGTTGACGGTTCGATGAGCGGTGAAAGCCGGAATCAGGTGCGTCGATCCCGGTGTCATGCGCTCAGCCCGACAATGGCGCTCAGCGTCCATCAGCAGCAGCAAGCCAGCGCCGCAGAAGGTGAAGTAGGCCTCCATCCGATCGGGTTTGGCATGGATGTGCCCCTTGGTCATGAAGTACTCGTCGCCGACCGTTCCGGGCTCGATGAACGTGGTGCCCCAGAACAATCCACCGACTGTTCCCGGCGGAACACCCAAGATGCATTCGGTGCGGTAGACGACCCGGTCTGCGGGCAAGCGGGCGAAAGCCTCGGCGTCAGCGAACACCCCCGCCAAGTCCCCGATCCGGCGCTCGGACACGACAACCTCAGCACCACTGACCTGCCCGGTCAGCCAGTCAGTCATGACTCGCGGCGGGAGTATCTCCACACCGCCGACCCTAGCTGCCGGCGCTCGCATCGGGTTGCAGCATTCCCAGCAGGTTTCCGTCTGGGTCTTTGATGTAGGCCAACCATCCGACCCCGGGCACCGCGTTCATCGGCATCACCAGCGTCGCTCCGGCGGCGATGGCGTTGTCCAGGTATCCCTGGCAGTCCGGCACGCTGACGGTGACAACCCAGCCATTGACCGGTTGCCCGTCGCTAGCGGGAGTTTCCCCCCTATTTTGATGTTGGTGGTGTTTGTGCTGGTCAGTGG
>JBAXOQ010000427.1:0-3505 GCA_037133175.1 Actinomycetes bacterium | reverse complement strand
TTTCTGGACTGATCGAAGCGTTCCTCAAGGGAAACCTTGCGATCCTGCTGCTCATCATCAGCCTGCTCGCCGGCGCGATTGCGCTGATCGCCACGCCGCGCGAGGAAGAGCCGCAGATCGTCGTGCCGCTGGCCGACGTGATGGTAACCGTTCCCGGCAGCTCCGCCGAGGAGGGTGAGCAGCTCGTTTCCTCCCGCCTGGAAAAGATGCTCTATCAGATCGACGGCGTGGAATACGTCTATTCGATGTCCCGTCCCGGCATGGCCATCGTCACCGTCCGCTTCTATGTCGGCCAGGACCGCGAAGCGACGATCAAGGTCCACGACCTGGTCGGCTGATCCCTCAGTCGCGCTACGACCCTTCCCCGTCGCCGCCCGCTCTCGACCTGCACCGCCCGCTCCCCCGACCTCCATCGCCCGCTCCCCGACCGCTCGACTCCGCCGACCCCGGCGCCGTTGACCGTCGCGCCGCTGACCCCAGTGCCGTTGACTGCGAAGTTGTCGCCCATTTCGATCATGAAAAACGGGCGACAACTTCGCAGTCAACGGTGCTTGGACGGTTGCTCGGCTCGGTGCCGGTCGGGGGTTCGGCCGGTGAGATCGCCTCGGACGGGTCGTCCGGTCTTTCAGGTGGCGCGGGGCGCATTCGGGCATAGTGGTGCCATGGATTCCTCAACAGCACCAGGTATGCCGACTCCGGACCCGCAGACCGGCAAGCGGGCGTACGAACTCGACCGCAAGCACGTCTTCCACTCGTGGTCGGTGCAAGGTGCGCTGAACCCGCTGGTGTTGGCCGGCGGACTGGGGTCCTACGTGTGGGACTACGACGGCAATCACTACCTGGACCTGTCGTGTCAGCTGGTGTATTCGAACCTCGGGCATGCCAACGCCGAGTTGATCGAAGCCATCGAGCGTCAGGCCCGGACCCTGTGCACGGTGGCGCCGTCGTACGCGAACCTGGCCCGCAGCGAGGCGGCCGCCGCGATCACCGGACTGTTCCCGGAGTCGCACAACAAGATCTTCTTCACCAATGGTGGGGCGGACGCCAACGAGAACGCGATCCGGATGGCCAGGCTGTTCACCGGCCGGGACAAGGTGCTCAGCACCTACCGCTCCTACCACGGCAACACTGGCGCCGCGATCGTCGCGACCGGTGATCCGCGACGGTGGCCGAACGAGTACGCGCGAGGTCACGGGCACTTCTTCGGACCGTTCCTGTATCGCTCGCCGTTCTGGGCGACGACCCCGGAACAAGAGTCGGCGCGGGCGCTGGAGCACCTGGAAGAACTGATCGTGTTCGAGGGCCCGAGCACGATTGCGGCCATTTTGCTGGAATCGGTCGCCGGTTCGGCTGGGGTCATGCCGCCTCCGCCGGGTTATCTGCGCGGAGTGCGCGACCTGTGCGACAAGTACGGCATCGTCTACATCGCCGATGAGGTGATGGTGGGATTCGGCCGGGTTGGTCGTTGGTTCGGATTCCAGCTGGAGCCGGACGTGGTGCCGGATCTGATCACCGTGGCCAAGGGTGTGAACTCCGGCTACGTCCCCATCGGCGGGGTCGTGATCAGCGACGAGATCGCCCACTACTTCGACGACAAGATGTTCCCCGGCGGCCTGACCTATTCCGGTCATCCGCTGGCGGCTGCCACGGCCACCGCGAACATCGAATATCTCAAGACCCACGGCGTCATCGAGCATGCGCGGACTTTGGGTGAGACGCAGCTCGGCCCGGCGCTCGTCGGGCTGGGCCAACGCCATCCCAGCGTCGGCGATGTGCGCGGGGCCGGCATGTTCTGGGGGATTGAACTGGTACGTGATCGCGCGACCAAGGAACCCATGGCCCCCTACACGGGAGCCTCCCCGGCGATGGCTGAGGTGGCGGCCGCGGGTCGGGCGAACGGATTGCTGCTGCTCGTCTTCGGCAATCGAATCCACGTCGCGCCACCGCTGACGCTGAGCGAGGACGAGGCGCGCGCTGCGGTCGAGGGATTGGACCAGGTGCTCGCGGTGGCCGATTCGCTGATCGGGTAGCGCCCGCCTCCGTCTTCCTTCCCCGTCTCTGCACCCGAAAAGCCGCCTTCCCGCCGGAAAACCTCCCGGGAAGGCGGCTTTTCGGGTGCAGAGACGAAAAGGGGTGGACGGGAGCGAACGGTTGTGGACGGAGGCGACGGCGGGAGTCGTGGGCGACACCTATCCTTGGGCACGTGAAGGTTCTGGTGATTGGTTCCGGGGCGCGGGAGCACGCGCTCGTCAACGCTTTGGCGGCAGACCCACAGGTGAGGCAGATTCATGCTGCACCTGGGAACGCTGGAATGGGCGCGACCGCGCAACTGCATCCGGTCGAGGTGGGTGATGCCGACGCGATTGCCGAGCTGGCGGTCTCGCTGGACGTCGATTTGGTTGTTGTCGGACCGGAAGTCCCGCTGGTGGCTGGTGCCGCGGATGCGGTACGTGGGTTCGGCATTGCGTGCTTCGGTCCGTCGGCGCAGGCTGCGCAGTTGGAGGCCAGCAAGGCCTACGCCAAGAGGATCATGCACGCTGCCGGTGTTCCGACGGGTCGTTCTGGGTTGTGCACCGGCATCGCAGCGGTTGCGACTGCGCTCGACGAGTTCGGTGCACCCTATGTGGTCAAGGACGACGGTCTGGCCGCCGGCAAGGGCGTGGTCGTCACGGCGGACCGCGAGCAGGCGCTGGCCCACGCGCGCGACGTGCTCGCCAAGCAGGGCGGCCGGGTCATCGTCGAGGAGTACTTGGCGGGGCCCGAAGTCAGCCTGTTCTGCGTCACCGACGGGACCACCGTCGTTGCGCTACAGCCTGCACAGGACTTCAAACGTGTCGGGGACGGCGACACCGGACCGAACACCGGCGGAATGGGCGCCTACACGCCGCTGCCGTGGGCGCCCCCGGACCTGGTCGAAGAGGTCCTCCGCACGGTCGCGCAGCCGACCGTGGACGAGATGCGGGCGCAAGGCACGCCGTTCGCCGGACTGCTGTACGTCGGACTCGCGCTGACACCGGCCGGGGTGCGGGTGATCGAGTTCAACGCCCGGTTTGGTGACCCGGAGACCCAGGTCGTGCTGGCCGTGCTTGAGACGCCGTTGGCGGGTTTGCTGCACGCTGCGGCCACCGGGCGGCTGGCCGAGCATGAAGCGTTGCGCTGGCACAACGGAGCCGCCGTCACCGTGGTGATCGCTGCGCAGGGCTACCCTGCCTCACCGACGACCGGCGACGTCATCCTCGGAATCGAGGCGGCGCAGGCTCTGCCCGGGGTTCAGGTTCTGCACGCCGGCACCGGAACGAACGCCGACGGGGACCCGGTGTCGGCAGGTGGTCGGGTGCTGTCTGTGGTGGCTCGGGGTTCGGACCTCGCTGATGCCCGCGCACGCGCCTACGAAGGTGTGGAGTTGATCAAAATGCGTGGTTCGCACTACCGCACGGACATCGCGCTGGCCGCAGCCCGGGGCGAGGTCGTGGTTCCGAGTGCTGCCGACGACGCGGCTAAGTAC
>JBAXOQ010000426.1:0-3516 GCA_037133175.1 Actinomycetes bacterium | reverse complement strand
TCCCGACTGTGGTGATTGTTCCAGCGGCGCTGCTGGCCTCGGCTTCCGCCGCGGCTGAGGTGATGTGCCTGCCCTCTGCTGCGGCGGACACCACCGAACCCGCGGCCGCCACCCTGACGGCTTCCGATCTGGCCCCGTTCACCACGGCGCCGCTGGGTGCCGCGTTGGCAGCGTTGCCGAAGGCGCACAACAGCGAGAGCAAGCTTGCGGGCAACACCGTGCTCATGCTGCGGCTGATCGAGCACCTGTGGCCCTACTACGGCAAGGCTGGCGTCATCTATGGGTGGCGCGAAGACGCGATCGCCGACCACCCGTCGGGGCAGGCGCTGGACATCATGCTCAAGTCCGACGGCCGAACAGCGGCCAGCGTGGCTGAGGGCAACGAGATCGCGGCGTTCTTCATCAAGAACGCCAAGGCACTCGGGGTCGACTACATGATGTTCCGTCACCGGATTTGGCAGGGCCAGGACTGGCGCCAGGCGAATGAAGCCGGATCGTGGACGGCCAACCACATGAACCACATCCACCTGAAGGTATTCGGTGATCACAAGCCGTCCGGGCAACTTCGACTGCCGTCTGGAACACCGCCCATCCCGACGCCGAGCAAGCCGGTCACCACCGGCAAACCCCAGGTCGCCGCGCCGACACCAACCGCGCCCGCCGACGACAGTGTTGTCTGGCCGGTCGGCCGAGGCGAAATGGGGGAGTTGCACCCGACCGGTGCCCGTGACATGAGCCGGGCGCTGGGGACGCCGGTGGTCGCCGCGCACGCCGGGACCGTCAGCGTCTCGCAGGACACCCCACCAGAAATCCCGCTACCGGCGGGTAAACACGACGGCGGCGGGTACGGCTTCTACGGCCGCCAGATCGTCATCACCTGGAAGACCGCCACCGGGACCGCGATGGGCAACCTGTACGCCCACCTGCGCACCCGCTCGGTGAGCGTCGGCGACCGCGTCCAGGCCGGGCAGTTGGTCGGCTACGTCGGCTCGACGGGCAATAGTTCCGGCCCGCACCTGCACTTCGAACTGTTCTCCAGCGGCGTCCGGGCCTACGACGGCACGGGGGAGCGGGTGGGGCTCGATCCGGCGCCGTGGCTCAAGGACGGCAAGAATCCGGCGATCGACGGTGTGCCCACCGATCCCGGCGGTCAGGTGACGGCCGCCGAGTGCGAGGCCGCTGGTGGTAGCTCGGTTGCGCTGCCGGAGTTCGGTGGGTCCGGTCCGTACAGCGATAATCCGGTGCCGGTGCGAACCCACGGCACCACCTACACCGGGCTCCAAGCCGCTCAACGCCTGGTGAAGTGGGCTGCCGATCCGCGCACCAACCCATATGACGGGCTGTGTCTGGGGCTCGCCGATGACGCATACGCCCCGACCGGTTCGCGGGTGCCGCGGGCGATTGACCAGTGGTATCGGGCGCTGGCCCACGGGTACGCGCATCCGAGGGACCGCACTCCGCCGGTGGGGGCGCAACTGTTCTGGTGGAGCCAAAACGACGCCAGGCACATCGCCACCTACGTCGGCGGCGGCAAAGTCGTGTCCAACATGCCCGGCGGCGTCAAGGTTGTGAACGCTTCCGAACTGGACTCGTGGGGCCCATACCTGGGTTGGGCCGACCCTTACTACGGCTGAACGCACAGTCCCATACGGGCAACAGCCCTCGACAAGATGAAGGAGCAACCCCGGTGTCACAGGTTTCGCGCACGACGGGCGCTACCGTCGCCACTCTCGCCGTCATGTCCGCCGCGATGGTCCCGGCCCAGGCAAGCGCTCCCGCGCACGGTCTCTTGTGCGTGAGCTGGTGCAGCACTCCGGGCAGGACCACGCTCAGTGGCAGCAAGACGACCGGCAGGAATCGGCTCATCGCGAATGCGGTCCTCTCCCGAAGCGAGAAGAGAATCGCCAAGGTCGACTGCCACTACGTTCGGGGCACGACGTGGCACCATGCGGTCTGCTGGATCGCGGACTCACGCACCGGCCCCGGCGGCGCAATCCGTTCCGTCGTGGTGCGGTTCCCGAAGTTCGGGGTGCGGGTAAGCCTGAGACTCGCGACAACAGCCCACGGGCTCGCGCCGCGATGACAGCCCGCGCGGCGGCGCCGGACAACGGTGCCCGCGACGTCGCCGTCGTCGCCGTCATCGTGGCAACCTTGATCGTCGCCGTGGTGTTGCTGGTTGCCGCTCACGCCACCTCGTTGATCCTGCATGGACACCCAGCGCACCTGTCGGCCTCGACCCTGGGCCGCCTAGTGCCCGGCCATGCGGTCGATGTCGGCGATTGGGGTGCCGAATCGGGCGTGAGCTCGGCGGTGCTCTTCTGGACGATCGCCGCCGTGTTGGCGCTCGGGTGCGCGGTCGGGGCCCGGAAGTGGTGGGTGTGGTGGCAGCCGCGCCGCGAGCGAGAACGGTTCCGCACCCTGCCGGGTATGGGGTCGCGGGCGAGGGTGCTTCGTGAAACCGGGCGCACAGCGACAATGCGATCGGGCAAGTACACGCGCCCGGGCACCGTCATCACCAAGCCTGAGGACGCCGGCTACGCCGTCGGCAATCTCGGCGGCCACCGGCTCTACGCCAGCGTGGAAGATGCCGGCACCGTATTCGGCCCTCCGCGGTGCGGCAAGGGTGTGTCCATCGTCATCCCATTGATCCTGGATGCGCCCGGCTCGGTGGTGGCCACAGCCACCCGACCGGAAACCGTTGCCGTGACGATGTTGCACCGCCAACGCGCCCACCCGGACGGCCCGATCGCCATCTTCGACCCCCAGGGCCTGACGGGGCTGGCGCCTGGACTGCGGTGGTCCATCACCCGGGGCTGTCAGAGCCCGCACACTGCTTTGGTGCGCGGCGCAGCTCTGGCTGCCGGTTCCAACGCGGGGAAGGGAACTACCGATGAGAGCCATTGGCGTGACATCACCGCCGACCTGGCCTCAGCCCTGCTGCAGGCAGCGGCGATCAAGGGCAAGGGCGCCAATGACCTGTACCGGTGGTCGATCTCACCGAACAATGCCAAGGAGGCGGTGCGGATTCTCACCGAATACCAGGGTGCGCAATCGGAGTGGGGGGTGTATCTCAAATCGTTCCTTGACGGTGATCCGCGGATTCGGGACTCGGCGTTCAGTGGGCTGCGTCAAGCGTTTCGGCCCCTGTCCAACCCGGCAGTGCGCGCATTGGTGACCCCGAAGAGCGAAGCCGAAACACTCGATCCGGCTTCGTTCATGAGGAACAAGGGAACCCTCTACCTCCTGGGAACCGCCAGTGGGTCAGGACCGGCGTCCAGTCTGATCTCGGCGCTGATCAGCGACTTCGCCGAAACGGGGCGCACCGTGGCGACCCGGATGCCGGGGGGACGACTCAACCCGCCGCACCTGAACGTTCTGGACGAGATCGTGCAGCTGTGCCGCCTGCCCGATCTGGGCGGGCTGATGGCCGACGGTGGTGGCAGCGGCATCACCACCTTCGTCGTGGCCCAAAGCCCCTCGCAGATCGAAACGATTTGGTCTGCGTCGGAGAAGAAC
>JBAXOQ010000425.1:0-3530 GCA_037133175.1 Actinomycetes bacterium | reverse complement strand
CGCACAGGTGGAAACACCGTCCGGGCAGCCAGTCGGCCAGCTCGGTGAGCATCGCGGATCCGCAGGAAGCGACTCGTACCGTCAGGAGACATCTGGCACCATCCTCTCATCTGCACGCGCCGCGCGTGCAGATACCCTGGATTCCGCGGACCTTCGTGTGCGTTTGGGATTGGCTCCGGCGCGCCGTCAATCAGCTGGACAGAACGCCCACTCGGGTCAGAGCGAGACCGTCAAAAGTGCGAAAGTCCACGTCACCAGATCTCTCAAATAATGGCACTGAAAGGGTGATTGCCCCCTGGGTCTACATTCTTGGGCGAAGTTCAGGTCCGGTTGCCGCGCGGGTCCGGCCCCGGCCGCCGGTGATGGGGCTCCCCGGCCAATGGTCCAGGCCGTGATCCGGCAACTGCTAACCGGCCGTGGTAGACAACCGACCGCGCCACCGATGGGAAGTGGCTCGAGCCCGAGCTACTAGTTGTCAGGCCAGGGCCCGAATTGACCGGGCGCGTATTGGCCAGATTGCTGATAGTTGGCTGACGGGCAACCGCCAGTTGGCGGGGTACCCGAGAGGACAGCCGTAACGTTTGTGATGGTCATCGGATTGGTGGTCACCGGCGTTGTGGAGCCTGGGAACGTGTTAATCAGATCCGTGTCTTGGCCGATCGTGAGTACGGTCGCCGGGACCTCGGTGTGCAGCCCAGGGATGGTCGCAAAGCAATTCACGGCGGAGATCGTTCCGTTGGCGACGAGTCCGTCAGCCTGCTGACTCGACAGCCCGACAGCGATGTCGTTGGGGTTGTAGAATGCATCGTTGCCTGTTCCCGAACTGAACGTGCTGAAGAAGTCCGGATCATTGATTCCCACGGACGAGGCGGCGTAGAAAGGCGTCGCTCCAGGAACCCCAGCCATCCGAGAGTTCCAAGCGGCCGTGCTTGTAGCCGTCATTTCGTCCAACGCGGCCCCTTCGCCCAGTTCGGCGACGTAGTTGTCGATGAGCGCGTTGAGGGCTGCTTCTTTCCCTTGGCAGATCAGGTCGAATGTGCCACATGGATTCTGTAGTTGGTCCTGGCCGGTGTTTGCCAAGAACGACCCCGTGTAGGGCGTGTCAATCGTTGTGATCGACTGGATCTGGATTCCCGGCATGAAGGCCGCGTAGTCCATCGCTCCCCGCGCCCACATCCCGCCGTCCGAGTGCCCGACTAACCACACCCGAGTGACTCCGAAATTGACGTTGAGGTAGTTCAGGTAGTTCGCGAGAATGCTGGAGTTGATGTCGAAGTCGCCAGCCGTATTCATCGTCATCGATGCAGGAAGCTGCGGCTGGGCGCACGTCCCCATACCCATCGAGGAAGGGTTGATCTGGACGGGCACTGGAGCATTGGGTACGCCGTAGGTGTACGCGGACTCGGGGGAGGTGTAGACGGGGAAACCTTGGCTTGAGAGCGCGTTACTCATCGCGTACCAAGTGCCACCAGTCGACATGTTTGGCGCCGTGCATGCCGCACCAGGAGTCGTGAACGGTGTCTGGGACAAGAAACCCGAAACCAATACGACCGCGTCCGTCGTGCCCGGACCGGTGTTGACGGGAGAAGAACTCGCCCGTGGTTGCAGGGCCCGTGTGTTCAAGGCAGCTGCCTTCTTGCCTGCCACCATATTCACGTAGCTTTGCGGTGCCTTGCCCTGGCATGCCTGCAGTAACGCGTAGGTGCCGACGTACTGAGCGTGCCCGAATCCGGTCATTTGGCGGCCAAACAGGATCTTGTTTCCGAACGCAACGCGGACTCGTGGATCGCGGTTGGCAAGGTCAAACGCGCTCACAGCGTTGCACATTTCGCCGCTTACCCGGCGCGTGAACGTCTTTGTGTAAAGCCGGTGCGAGATCACCTTGAGACCCGCTCCCGCGATCGAGATTGCGAGTTTGCCGCCCTTGGAACTTGTCCCCTTGATTCTGGGCTTGATGATCGGAACGGTCACTGCATAGCGTGAAACACCGGCTCGAGTCCCGGACAGGCGTTTGACTCCGCCAACGACCGTGATCTTCTTGGTGCCGGGGCTTGGCTTCGGGGCGGCGACCTTGACAGCGGGAGTAGTTCGTGAATCGACGATGACACGGGCAATGGTGGTTTGACCGCGTGGTGGCGTGCTGACCGTCAGTCGGGAACTTGCGGTCCGGGCGGCGACGTCGCCACGGATAGCACGGGCAGTGGGCATCGCGCCGTTGTCGACGATGGCCGGCGATGGAGTTGAGGCAGACGTTGTGGTGTCGGCTGACTGAGCTGGTGCTGCTGAACCGTTGGGCGCAGCATCGTCGGCGAAGGCCGGTCCGGCACCGACGAGTCCAATAACCACGACGGCGCTGACAAGCGCCGCCCCAAACCCGATCACGCCACCACCCTGTGCTGCCTCGCGCTTCTTGTCTCGACTGACAGATTCCAGCATTGCGCGCACTCCAGATCACAGCGGAAGACGAACGGACATCGGAAGAGTATGTCAAGCTCCGGCGTTTAGAGGGCCGAGCGTCAAATCGTGCCGTCGGTGCAACGGACGCCACCCGTTCGCAGTAGTGAACCGGTCTCGTGTGGACAAAGAAGAAGGCCCATGGCCGCCTTGTCGGGAGTCGGACCCAAGGAGTAGCGATGTTCAGTCACAGCCGGAAGTCATCGAGGTGCTCCGGTGGTCTGGAGTCGCCGAGTATGCGAGTGTTGCCAGATCTGTGGGCGGCTAAGACCGTCTCGGTTGGTCTTGGCATCGCGGTCGTTGCAGCTCAGATCGCGATTATGCACTTCGGGCTTTGGTGGCCGCGACGGGGGCGGCGGCCCAGCCCTGCCGCGAAATCAGATCACATTCCTTGTCAGTGGACTTTCGCACTTTTGACGGTCTCGCTCTGACCCGAGTGGGCGTTCTGTCCAGCTGATTGACGGCGCGCCGGAGCCAATCCCAAACGCACACCAAGGCCCGCGGAATCCTGGGTATCTGCACGCGCGGCGCGTGCAGATGAGAGGATGGTGTCAGATGTCTCCTGACGGTACGAGTCGCTTCCTGCGGATCCGCGGGTCCGTGGTCGTGCAGCGGCGCCGCTGCGGCAAGAAGTCCTGCCGGTGCGCCGACGGCAAGCAGCTGCACGAGAGCACGGTGTTGAGCTACTCCGAGGGTGGCCGCAACCGCACCGTGATGCTGGCACCCGAGGAGATCGAGGCGGTCCGCGCCGCGGTCGAGCGTTACCGAGCCGCTGCGGCCAAGCTGGAGAACGAGGGCAACGCAGGCCTGGCCACGTTGCTGGCCCGCCGGGCCGACACCCGGCGGGCCAGGTGAGCAGCTTGCGCGCCCCGGGCCGACGCACGATCACCGCGATGATCACAGTGGGCGACCCGGCCGGACGGCGCGCCCACGATGCCTACCATCGGTTCGTCCGCGACGGCGCCTGGTCGATGAGCCGACTGTGGCGAATCCTTGCCTGCCACCTGATCACAACGTTCTGCCCGACCGGGGTACTCGAGTTGGCCTGTGACGACACGCTGTTCCACCACGGCGGC
>JBAXOQ010000424.1:0-3533 GCA_037133175.1 Actinomycetes bacterium | reverse complement strand
ATCCGTATCCGTATCCGTATCCGTATCCGTATCCGTATCCGTATCCGTATCCGTAGTACCCGAGGCGATACTTGCCACGTTTGCGGCCCGGATCGAACGTCAGTACAGTTCCCAGAAGTCGAGCGTCCACTCGCTTCAGCTCAGCGAGTGCCTCAGCAGCCATGTCACGGGTCGTCCTATTGTGTCGAAGCACCAGCAGCGCCCCATCACCTTGAGCGGCAATCACCGCACCATCAGACACGAGCAGCAGCGGCGGCGTGTCCAATATGACGTAGTCAAAAGACTGGCTCAGATCAGCCAGCAAGTTGGACATTTGCTGCGAGGCCAACATCTCGGTTGGATTGGGCGGGATGCTTCCCTCAAGCAAAAGCGAGAGCAGGCCTCGATTCCAGGAGATGGCCGCATCTTGCCAGGACGACTGGCCGGACAGGACTTCGCTGAGACCAGAGCCGCTCGCGACATCGAAATACGCAGCCAACCTGGGATTGCGCAGGTCAGCTTCGACTAGGACCACTTTGAACCCGTTGAGTGCTAGTGCCAACGCCAGGTTGGAAGCTGTGGTCGACTTTCCTTCTGACGGGAAAGCCGAAGTAACCGAAATCACCTTCGGTGGATTGTCGACATCAACGTATTGCAGGTTCGTACGCAACCGGCGGAAAGCTTCCGTTCGAGGAGACGGTTGGCCCGATTGAATGATCGGGTGGAGCTTGGCATCGGAGTCGTATCCGATGATGCCGATCGGACCTGCCCCTGTGAGTTTCTCAATGTCCCAGGGGGTCTTAACCCTGTTGTCCAATGAGTCACGGAGGAACGCCGTTCCAACCCCAACCACCAGCCCGAGGATCAAACCGACAGCTAGGTTCCTCTCAGGCTGAGGACTTGACGGCTGCCCGGGAGGAGTGGCCGGATCGACCAGCGTCACCTGTAGCAGAGAACCCTTGGCCCCTGGAGGCGTTTCCAGGGCCTCAATTGCCCGTCCCAACTGCTTTGCAACCTCGTTGGCCAGTAGCGCGCTGCGATCCGCGTCACCCGCAAAGGCCGTTACAACTAGGCTTGTCGATCCTGGCGGGTTCGTCACCGAGACAGACCCCGCGAGGGACTGCGCCGTCGTCGGTAACTGCAATGCGGTCACGACGGGGCCCATCACCGTGGCTGTCTGGGCCATCAATGCGTAATCCGCAAAACGCTGGGTTATCATGCTGCCACCGCTGAGAGTGTTAGCCGCCCGCTCACCAGCAAACGAGACGTAGATCCGCGCGGAGGCCGAGTAGACCTTGGATGTCATGGCGGTTGCGAGTATTGCTCCTCCCATCCCCAGCAGGACACACACGAAGATGGTCAGCGCGCGCTTCCGAAGCACCCTCAATACGTGACGAATATCCACTAGTCCTCACTCCGGTGTCGCGCGACCGCACCAACCCTGTCGTCAGAGCTTACTTGAGCCCTGTGGGGCAAAGTGGGGCCACTTCGAATCGTCACTCCTAATCGTGCTGCGCGGCCAGAAAGGCCGCCAACCGCCGACGCCCAGATTCGGGGCTGAAGAAGGCCTCCCATCGGGTTCGGAGAGCCCCGGTCTGATCGGAAGAGTCCGGGGATAATGCCGCAATGATCGTTGCGCTGAGACTCCGCGAGTCGCCGGCACGGAATATGAATGGATAGCCCCGACCGGTGACCTCCGGCAATGCTCCAGCGTCGGACACCACAAGTGGGGAACCGACTGCCATGGCCTCCGCCGCCACTAGACCAAATGGCTCCGCCCATCGCGAAGGAACTACACAAACGCTGGCTTGTTCGTAGACCACCGTGGGGTCAACCCAGCCCAGCCTGACGACCTCGGCCCGCGTGGAAGCCAAAGCAGCCTCGACTCGGGCTGCCGAACCCCGCGGAACAAATCGACTGTCCCCAGCAATCAAAAGGCGCAGGTTGTGCTCAGGCAGCGCAGCGGCAACGTCGTCCAGTGCATTCGCGAGCACGTCGACACCCTTGTCGAGGCTCAGCCGGCCCACGTAGCCGATGGTCAATTCCCGCCCGCGGGGCGCTTGGGGGCGCGCTGGCAGGTCTCGCGTCCAGTTCGACAGGACGAGGCTTCCCGGGATCGCCGCTTGCATGCTCCTGGATGGAACGACCACCTGCCGAGCCCGCGCGGTGGCGACAGCGATTGCGCGTCCCTGAGCCGCACTAGAAACCTGGTGGAGATGAATCACGAGCGGGTCAGGAGTGAGACTTGCCGCGAGCGCGGGCATGGCCCCGTTTGCCCACACCAGCCCGCCGCGCCTGACCAGCAGGTGCTTGGCTAGATAGCCGCCGTAGGAACGCCGGGAAGCGCCCGGAAGACTGTGATATTTGAGACCTCTCTCAGCACAGTCGCCCAGCAGCTCACCCCATTCTGGGCCGACGACGACGACTTGGTGCCCCAACTCGACGCTCGCAGATGCTATGCGCAGGAGCATCTGTTCTCCGCCACTTACCTCTCCGTGGCCGGACACGAGCTGGATGTGCATCAGCGCACCGAGGGGGACGCCGCGACAGAGGCGGTCGCATCCGCTAGGACGGCTTCTGAACCGAACCCCGCTATCGGGGACCAGCACATTCCAATGACTATCGCCATCGGAAGGTCGACCAAAACCTCGCCGAGTTGGGTCGCCATAACGAGGCCTGCGCACACACCGGCAAGTGCCCCTCGCGCGAGCGGGTTCTTCATCGCCCTCCAAGTGCCACCAGCAACCGTAAGCAAAACGATCGTCGCACCTATCAGGCCCGTCTCGCTAACCAGTGCGTAGTAGCTGTTGTGGAAGAAAAAGGTGTAGTCGCCCCAACCCCACCGTCCGAGGTTCACCTTGGCAGTGCCCAGGCCATGGCCGGTCCACCAACTCTCGGCAACGGAATCAGCCCCGGCGGTCCGAATGCGTTCGCGCAGGTCGTCGCTACCATCGCGCAAATCGAACGGTCCACTCGCTCGGATGTCTGCGGGAGCAATCCACAAGACTGTCCCTGCAGCTGCGGCGATGGCCACAACCCACCCTCGGATGAGGGGAAACAATGCGTACACACTCGCTGCCACTGCGATTGACACGATTCCGGTACGTGACAGAGTGAGAACAACCAAAGCGACGGCACCCAGCCACAATGCCAGCCTCGCTCGCCGACCATGAAATTGCTCAATCGCAATCGGCGCTAGGACCACCACCACAGCCGCGAGGGCGTTGGGATCCCCGAAAAGACCGACAACCCGTCCGGGGTAGACCGATACGACGAAGATCGTTGCAAGGGACGAGGCAGCGCCACCAAGGAGAACCCCTAGACCAAGCATACGACGAGGTGCCTTTGGCGATGAGAAGACAGCCAACACAGCCAGCCAGAGCGTCAGGTGCAAGAAACGTCGCTGGCCCGCATCACCGGTCGGATATAGCACTAGTTCGACCATGAACCAGGACAGCATTATCAAGAGCAGAGCAAGCAACACACCTGGCACCTGAAATGACATTCCAATCCAAACAAGTGATCCGGCAACCAACAAGGCAGCACCCACTTCG
>JBAXOQ010000423.1:0-3549 GCA_037133175.1 Actinomycetes bacterium | reverse complement strand
TCAGTGACCGCAGGCGGGGCGCTGATGAACACCACTGAGGTTGAGAATTTCCCTGGCTTCCCTGAAGCAATCCAGGGTCCCGACCTGATGGAGCGAATGCGCGAGCAGGCCGTCCGGTTCGGGGCGAACATCATCACCGACGACGCTGTGGCTCTCGATCTGAGTGGTCCCGTCAAGTCGGTCACGGATGGCGAAGGCAACGTCTACCTCTCCCGAGCGGTCATCCTGTCGACCGGTTCGGGCTACCGGGAAATCGGTGTCCCGAACGAGAAGCGCCTATCCGGACGTGGCGTGTCCTGGTGCGCTACCTGCGACGGTTTCTTCTTCCGGCAGCAGAGTATCGCCGTGGTCGGCGGTGGTGACTCAGCTATGGAGGAAGCCACATTCTTGACCCGCTTCGCGGACAAGGTCTACCTCATCCATCGCCGAGACGCTTTTCGGGCAAGCAAAATCATGGCTGATCGGGCGCTGGCCAACCCGAAGATCGAAGTCATCTGGAACTCCGGCGTCATCGATGTCCTGGGCGAGCAGAAAGTGACCGGACTGGCGCTGAAGAACCTCGTCACCGGACAGGAATCGACCCTGGATGTGACCGGGATGTTCGTGGCGATCGGTCATGACCCGCGTTCGGAGTTGCTGGCAGGGATGATCGAGCTCGACGAAGAAGGCTACGTGAAGGTCGCTCCCGGGAGCACCCGCACCAATCAAACCGGTGTCTTCGCGTGCGGAGACCTCGTCGACCACACCTACCGTCAGGCCATCACCGCGGCCGGATCTGGCTGCGCGGCGGCGCTGGACGCCGAGCGATGGCTGGCAGATCAGGACCAACTCGCCGGTTCGCCCTCATAACCTCGACCCACAGCGATACCTTCGATATCCGTCAGGGCCCCGAACACTTGGTGTCCAACTCACCGCACGAAACAGGGAGCATGGCAGTAGTCAAGCTCCATCAGATCGGCCGCATGCTTTCGGGTGGCGGCTCAAGCGTAAGGAGGCACCCATGGGTGCAACGAAAACCGTAACCGATGCCAGTTTCGCTGCGGACGTCCTGCAGGCAGACAAGCCGGTGCTGGTCGACTTCTGGGCGGTCTGGTGCGGACCCTGCAAGATGGTCGCCCCGATCTTGGAGGATATCGCCGCAACCTACCCCGAACAGATCACCATCGCCAAGCTGAACGTTGACGAGAACCCGGCAACCTCCGCCGCCTACGGGATCACCTCGATCCCGACCATGGCCGTTTTCAAGGGCGGCAAGATCGTCAAGCAGATCGTCGGGGCCAAGCCCAAGGCCGCTCTCCTGAGGGACCTGAGCGAATTCCTCGGGTAGTCGGTGAGCCCTGCGGAATCGACTCTGCCCACACTGCACCTTTCCACAGGTTCGACTGGGCCAGCAGTCTCGGAAGTCCGGGCGCGTCTGGTGCGGCTCGGGCTCATGACGTCCAACGGCAAGACAGACACCTTCGACCAGGACGTTGACGCGGCAGTCCGAGTCTTTCAGCAAGACCGGGGAATAACGATCGATGGAATTGTCGGTCCCCAGACTTTTCGACGTCTGGAGGAGGCGCGCTGGAAGCTCGGCGACCGGGTGATCTCCTACTCGGCTGGGCGTGCGATCGCTGGCGATGACGTCGCCGAGCTTCAGCGTCGACTGAATTCGCTGGGGTTCAATTCTGGCCGGGTTGATGGGGTTTTCGGGCCAGACACAGACTGGGCACTTCGGGAGTTTCAGCGCAACGTCGGCATTGATGCCGACGGCACCTGCGGGCCGCAAGTATGGCGTTCGCTAGACAGACTCAACCGCCACGTCAGTGGGGGCGAAGCTCACCAACTGCGATCGGACTTCTACCACACGCTGGTCCGCACGGGGGTGTCCGGAAAGGTCATTGTGCTTGATCCCGGGCACGGTGGACCGGACCACGGGGTCATCGACAACCGCCTCGCGGAATCGATCCTCGCCGATGACCTGTGTCGGCGCATCGAGGGCCGCCTAGCCGCCATCGGGACGCGGGTTCTGGTGTCACGGCCGATGAGTCACGAGATGGAACGGACCGTCGACGAGACCCGTCGTGCCACCTTCGCCAACGAGAACGGGGCGCACCTCGTGGTGTCTCTGCACGCCGATGCAGACCCGACCGGGTTGGCCAAAGGGGTGTCGACCTACTACTACGGACACCCGCAGGACCGCTCAGTGCTCGGGCAGCGATTCGCCGAACTCGTCCAGTCCGAGATCGTCACCCGCACCGACCTCGACGATTGTCGGAGCCACGCCAAGACCTGGGACCTACTACGGATCACTCGGATGCCCGCGGTTCGGATCGAGTTCGGTTACCTGACGAACCGCCATGACGCAGAACGATACGCGGACGCCACTTTTCGCGACGCCGTCGCCGAAGCAGTGGCAGTGGCGATCACGCGATTCTTCGCACCAGAGGCCGGCCAGCAATGAGATCGGCCGTGAACGCCAACTGTGGTCTGGCCGACAACCTCAGTACTGCGGTCTGCGCGGGAGCACGATCCCCAACGCAAACCCAAGCCCAACGGCAATGACGATGACGCCGATCACTTCGACGAGATGCTTTCGGGACATAATCGGTCTCCTGGGTGGTGACATGTTCGCCGGTCGCGGCTCGCGAGGCATCATAGAACCTACCGCACCCGATCAGGTGACCGATAGCAGTGGCAGGAGGCGAGAATGAGGTGACGAATCCCCAGCGGGGTACGCGACTGGATCCGTGGGTTCAGTCCTACGCCGACCGATCACGCGGAATGACCACCTCGGCTATTCGGGCCCTTTTCTCGGTGGCCGCACGACCTGAGGTTGTCTCGCTTGCCGGCGGTTCTCCTTTCGTGTCGGCCCTGCCGCTCGACGAGATGGCGGACAGCATCGCCAAGATGATCAGGGAGAGGGGGGCCACAGCCCTGCAGTACTGCACCGGCCAGGGGGATGAGCGGCTGCGGGAACAAATCTGCGGAGTCATGAACCTGTCCGGAATCCGGGCGCATCCCGACGATGTCGTGATCACTCCGGGTTCGCAGATGGCGTTGGACCTGACCGTGAGGGTCTTCTGCAACCCCGGCGACGTGGTGTTCGCCGAGGCGCCGTCGTATGTCGGTGCCCTCGGTGTCTTCGCCTCCTACCAGTGCGACGTGGTCCATGTGGCCACCGACGTGAACGGGATCATTCCGGAAGCCCTGGAAGAAGCGATCAAGAAAGCTCGTCGTGAGGGCAAGACTCCGAAACTGATCTACACAATACCTACCTACCAGAACCCACTGGGAGTGACGCAACCTCCGGCTCGACGGGCACAAGTCCTGCAGATAGCCAAGTCCAACGGCATCCTGCTGGTTGAAGACGACCCGTACTGCCTGCTTGGATTCGATGGAGAGGTGCCGCGGGCGATTCGGGCCGACGACGCCGACGCAGTGGTGTACCTCGGGTCTTTCTCGAAGACGATCGCCGCGGGGCTGCGGGTCGGGTGGGCGCTGGCACCACATGGCATCCGGGAGAGACTCGTCCAGCCGTCCGAAGCGTCGTTCCTTTGCCCATCC
>JBAXOQ010000422.1:0-3554 GCA_037133175.1 Actinomycetes bacterium | reverse complement strand
GCGATCCTCATCGCTGCCGCAATTGCCTACACCGCTATCACCCCGCGCAACGTCACGGTCGACGCCACCGGTCGGGTCGTCGGTGACGGCGGCATCGGTTTGGTCACCTCAACCGCCAACGGACAATTCGGGAGCTTCATGCTCGCTCCCGGCGCTCACGTCGCGGTCGGGCAGCGCGTCGCGGATGTGATCACCAGTACCGGACCGATACCGCAGTACTCCCAGGTCGAGGGCACGTTGCTGGGGTATTTGCCGTCGCCGGGAGCGCCCCTGGCAACTGGCGCGTGGGTCGCTCAGGTCAGCCTCAAGGTCGATGACGGCAAGGTCGGCTTGGCCGTGGTGCTGCCCGAGGACGCCGGGAAGGTGACGCAGGGACAGTCCGTGACCGTCTCGATCATCGGCGGGGCGGTTCTGCAGGGCACGATCGGGCCGAACCGCAGTCAGGCGCTGTCGGCGGCACGAGTGCAGGAGGGTTTGGGCACCCTCGACCCGCCGCCGGGACCGCGCGTGGTGATTGAGGTGCTCTTCACCGAACCGGCCCCCGCGGGCTATGAATTCAGTGCGGTCATCCTGGTGAGCGAACGTACCCTGTTGGGGCAGTTGCTGGGAATGCCGTGAGCACCACCACGAACCCTGTCCCTCGCACTCCCACCGCTGCGCCACGGCGGTACCGGAAGAAGACCCCGGTCCGAATGCAGATGGAAGCCACCGAGTGTGGCGCCGCCTCGCTGGGCATCGTGCTGGCGGGCCACGGCAAGTGGGTACCGCTGGAGGAACTGCGGGACGCCTGCGGGGTGTCACGTGATGGAGCCAACGCCCTGGCGGTCAAGCGAGCCGCACAAAGGTATGGGTTGACAGTTCGAGCCCGCCGCTGCCAACCGGCTGGTTTGAAGAACCTGCCTCTGCCGGCGATCATCTTTTGGCGGTTCAACCACTTCCTGGTGGTGGAGGGATGGTCGCCGGACGGCTGGCAGCTCAACGATCCCGCGTTGGGGCACCGGACATGCAGTGACGAGGAGTTTGACGAGTCCTTTACCGGGCTGGTGCTGCAAATGTCACCGGGGCCGGACTTCACCACCGGGGGACGCGCGCCGCGACTGATGTCCCGCCTCGCGCGGTACCTGACCGGGTCCCGCGACGGCGTGCTGTTGATCGCACTGGTGGGGCTGCTGCTGGTGGTCCCGCAGATTCTGGTCCCTGGGATGGCCAGAGTCTTCGTCGACTGGTTGATGGGCGGGCCGACTGTTCAGGTCCCGAACCTGCTGCTGGCGATGGTGCTGGCCGCAGGATTGCAGGCGTCACTGGTCGGTCTGCAAGGCGCCGTTGGCATGCGGCTGGCTACCAAACTCTCGGTCGTCCTGCAATCCAAGATGATGGCCCGGCTGCTCACGCTACCCGCGTCGTTCCACGCCATGCGCGGATCCGGTTCCCTGGCCCAGCGCGCGCTGCAACCAACGCGGGTCGCGGCCACCGTCTCAACGATGTTCTCGACCATGGCTGTCGGTGTGATCAGCGCACTGACCGCCGTGGTGCTGCTGGTGCTTACCTACCGGCCAGCCGGCGCCGTCGCCGTGATCTCGCTCGTAGCGATTGTGGCGGCCATGGCGGGGGCCTCACGCAAGCGCCGCGCGCTGGCCATGCGGATGGTCCGGGAGCAGATCGAGGTAGCTACCGTCACCGTCACCTCGTTGAGCCAAATCGAGGTCATCAAAGCCTCCGGCGCAGAGGACCACATCGGGGCTCGCTGGGCGGCGGCCCACAACCGATTCCTGGCAGCGCTGCAACAGTTGGGCGAGCGCACAGTCGGCATCGACCTGTTGCCTGGCTTCCTGATCACTACTGCCAACGCGGCCGTCACTGTGGTGGGGCTGATCGGAGTGACCAACGGGTCGCTCAGCCTCGGCAGCTTTGTTGCCGTACAGACCCTGCTCGGCCTGGCGCTCGCGCCCGCCGCAATGGTCGTCGGGCAGTTCCAGCAGGCCGAGACGCTCTCCGGCGAACTGGACCAGATCGACGATGTGTTGGCGACCCCGCTACCGGCGGCCGACTCCGAGACCGCGGCCGATCCGCGCCCGTCGGTACTCCTGGGAGACCTGCGACTGCAGGACGTGACGTTCGGCTACGACCAGAACCGTCCGCCGCTGCTGACTGGGCTGAACCTGCACATCACTCCAGGATCCCGGGTGGCGTTGGTCGGCCCGAGCGGCTGCGGCAAGTCAACTGTGGCCCGGCTGGTGGTGGGGCTGTACGACCCGTGGGAGGGTGCCGTGCTGATCGACGGCAAACCTCGCTCGTGGTGGCCTGAGCAGGTGCTATGCCAGGACATGGCGATCGTCGACCAGGATCCGATGGTCTTCGCCGGCACTTTTCGCGAGAACATCACGTTGTGGGATCCGACCATCGGTGACGCCGCCGTCGTTCAGGCCGCCAAGGACGCCGCGCTACACGACGAGATCGCCCGACGGCCGGGGTCGTACGAAGCGCAACTACGCGAGGGCGGCGGAGACCTATCCGGCGGCCAGCGCCAGCGACTGGAGATCGCCCGCGCCCTGGTGCGCAACCCTGCACTGCTGATCATGGATGAAGCCACCTCGGCACTCGACGCCGCCACCGAAGCCCACATCGACGAAGCCATCCGGCGCCGGGGGGCGTCGTGCCTGATCATCGCCCACCGACTGTCGACCGTGCGCGACGCGGACGAGATCATCGTGCTGGACCAGGGCCAGGTAGTCGAACGAGGTCGGCACGCCGACCTGATCAAGGTCGACGGTCCGTACCGACGGCTGGTGACGGCATGAGCACCGACGACGCGGCAGCCAGCCGACAGGGCCTGACGCTGGACACCGCTGACGTGCTGCAGATGCCATCGGGGACGGCGGTCCGGGTTGTCGCCGGCACCGTCCTGGTGTTCGTCGTCCCCCGCACCAACGCCGGTCCGGGCCGACGAATCCCGGTCTGCCAAGTAGCTGGCCCGGGTGTTGTCGCTGGCGCCGACCTGCCGGAGGCGGACCTGATCGCGGTTGGTCTGCCCGGCACGCAAGTCGTCCGCGCCGACGGTCAGACCGACCCGCAGGCACATGAAGAAATGGCCAACGCAGCTGCCGCAGCACTGGCCAACGACCAGGCGCGCAGGTTCTCGGCCGCGGATGTGCAGTCGCTGTCGGCGCATCACGACGAACGGTTAATCGACGACGCACTGCTGGGATTGGCGTCGGCAGTACCAGGGGAAAAGCCGGACCTGTTGTCCTCCGGGGACCTGCCCGCCGACGTTGCTGTGATCGACTTCCTGGCCAGGCAGATCGGTCTGCGACCCAACCAGCTTGGCTTGCGCCGAGCCGTCGCCGATATCGACATCACCGGCCGCGACACCGTGACGGCCCTTGCGGCCGCCTCCGGTGCAGCGATCCGCCGGGTGGAACTGATGCCGAGTTGGTGGCGCAAGGAGGGTCCCCCGCTGTTGCTGCAAGACAGCGCAACCGGGGCCTACGGCGCGACCGTGTGGCGCCGCGGCGCCTTCCGCGTGTGGCAGCCTGAACATGGTCTGGGTCCGGCAC
>JBAXOQ010000421.1:0-3579 GCA_037133175.1 Actinomycetes bacterium | reverse complement strand
TCGCGACACTGAATGCGCCGACTGGGATCCAGTCCAAGACTCCCACCAAATTGGCCGAAGGCAAGCGGAGACGGCATAGGACGGTTTCCGCCCAGAAAGGAGGGGTGCGCAATGTCGGAGAAACGATGCGTCCGGTGTGACGTCGCCCGCAGGCAGCTGGTGGCCCCTCGGAAACTTTGTTGGCACTGTTTCCGCTACGTCACGGACAACCCAGTGTTGTTGTCGCGGTATCCGCAACGCGGTCGAGAACAAAGGCGCCGCCGCCTCCTTCGACAAGTGATCGCACTGATTGCCGACGACGTCACAACAGCGCCCGGGCTCGCACATGAAATGGGCATGAGGCCGGAAACCCTGCGCGGAAATGTGCGGCGATGGGCCGAGGGCGGGGATCCGTACGCGGCAATCGTGTGGGATGTCATCACGATGCCCCCTCCAGAACGGGCGCCGCGAATCAGCATCCGCGCGCAACAGCGCGACGGCCGACTGACCGACGCATTGGAAATGGTCGAAAACGGCGAACGAACTCGGTCAGCGATCGCCAGCCGACTCGGCCTCACTGAGGCAGCTTTTGAACGATTCCTGTACAGGCGCAAGCACGTCGGTGATCAGCGCGCCCGTCTCATTCTGTCGGCCACCTGCCGCAACGAGGCTCGGTGGGCATCGTAGGAATCGGGCAGTTGGCTTGTACTCCTGAAGGCCTGTCCGTTTAGGTCATCCGTCGTGCTGTCCCCCGACTCTCATCCCGTTTCGTCAATGCCGCGGACGAAGCCCTGTACTGCGGTGATGGCGTCGGCAAGGTCTTCGAACGGAGCTTCACCGTTGTCGACCAGGCGCTCCCACAACGCCGACCAACTCGCGCCCGCCCGGATGGTCGGAGGCCATTGGTGGTTGTCTCGGCCCTCGAAGATATCCACACACGCCTGTCGTACGGAAGCGAGCCCGTCATCAGGAACTAGTGTCTCCAGCAGGATCAAATCGGCGATGTCCTGGACCCGAACATTCTCTTGCGTTCCGTCCAGAGGGTCCGTGCACGCATGCAGTTTCTGAGCGATTTGATACGGCACCTGCAGACAATCAACTTCGGAGATCGGTGATAGCCGGACCTGCTGGAACGGTCTCACCGAAACAACATCAACCTCATCGAGGGACTTTCCTTCAGGTGCCGATATTTCCATCGGCAGGGTCCCAAACGCCCTGCCCTTGAACAGCAACTTCACCTGACATCGCAGTGGTTTGATGCGCAATCCAGGGATCTCGATTGTTTCAACACCGACGACCGTTCCGGTGAAACCCTGCCACTCTCGTTCGACAGCCGTCCTCACTTCGCCAACCGCGTCATCGAGATTTCCACGGAACACTGAATCCAGATCCTTGGACGTCCTTGCGCCCCAGCCGAACCGCAGATCCATGGCAGAGCCACCCTTGACAACGAAGGATGCGACGTTGCCGTGCGGCTCGACTGAGTACAGCATCGACATGACGACTGCCACCATTATTGACCGGCGTACCCGACCCCCGGCCACATTCTCTTCGTTGGCCCACGCGGTTATCAGCCGCTCCATATGCGACCGGTCCGCAGGCGGCCCGGCTTGTCCGGAATTGGTTATAGCCAAGTCACCCCTCCTTTTCATCGAGGTGGGCAGCGAGCTCGCGTTGTTGGTCAGGGTCGATGAGCAACCGCCGGGCGGCCGTCGTTATCGCCTGCCGAATGTGCCTGTGGTCTACGCCGGTGTCGATCGCGTCCTTGATTGCAGTGTACGGATCCATCACTGGGATTCCGGCGACGTCATCGACATGTGCGACCGGTATGTGGCACTGCCTAACGCGGTATGTGGCTCCCCCGCTCCTACGCGGGTGGTAGTTGAGAGGCACGACAATTTCGATCTTGCGGGGGTTTACGTCTGCAAGATCGTGCAGAGCGAGCGCGGATTCACCGGCAATCACTCCGCGCTTGCCCGTCCACATGACCGCTTCCATTACGTCGTCGTTAGGTTGAGACGGAAACGTCGGGAGTCTGTACATGCCGTACCCGAGCCGAATGAGTCGGCCTCGGCTCGCGAGCTTGCTCAACTTGACCCGATCCACCCCTACCCCGGCAGCGTCTGACGTCAGCACGAACCCGCGCTGTTCACCAGCGACCTCGAGCAGCCGATCCACGGTAGCCACCGCAAAAGGTTACCATTTTGGAAACATGTTGTAAATCGCAGCCGACCGATGACGACGGTCGGCTGCGTTGCTGGCGGCGCCAACCGCTCTCCTCGTATTCGACATCGATGGATCCAGCCCGAGGCTTAGAACGCTTCCTGGCGAATCTTCGGGGCCAAATCCGGACTTCTGCGGGCGGACGAGGCCAGGAAACTCGCTCAGAAGCGTTCTAAGCCGACGCCGCCCGGGATTCGGAACCGAATTTGGTGCCGCTAACTCTGGTCTCAACCGATGGCAGGTGCTTCTTCGCCGTGCGTTGGCCGTCTACCCTTCGAGAGTGATTGTGCGAGCGAAGCATCTGAGAGCAGGCCACGATCGCACCATCGATTTGCATGAACTCGGCCAATGTCAGTCGTCACTGGTGGATTGGTGCGCCGCCCTCGCCACCAGAGCCGGGAGGCAATGACCTCGGATCGGACCCCTCACAACGAGCCAGCGCTTTGTGGCGTGGCCGCGGGTGAGGACCCGGGGCTGATCGCGCGCTGCTTGCGGGCCATCGCGGGACTCAACCAAAGCAGTCCGATCATCAGCGAGGGTGGAACCACGAACCACTCAGTCGCGATGAGCCATTGGAACGCAACGCTGATTGCGCTGGCTCCGGCGACCACCTGGTCCGCATCCTCCTTTGCGCTCGGCACCGTCTGGACCAAGTGATAGAGCCCGAAGGTCACGGGTCCGAGCAGAACGAAGTTGATGATCAGCGAGGCGATGAGGCAGCGGAGGCAGCGATTCAGCTTCCCCGGTCGTCGCAGCCGTGAGGTGCGCCTTCCGGCGACGCCTTGGACAGGCTCCGCGACCCGTGGTTGCAGCTGCTGCAACGGTGGCGCGCTGATTGGTCTGGTCGTCATCTGCCCATCCTCACGTCGATGCCTTCCAGCTCGTCAGCACACGCCTCGACCGATGTCATCTCCTGGCGCACGGTCGTGCTCGGCATATCCGATCGCCCGGGCAGGCTCGGGTTCGCACTCGAGCGCACCGAGACCCTCGAATCGTCCGGCATCGCCTCGCCGTGCCCGTTCGGACAGTTCGCAACGCTCGGCCTCCCGGGCCAAATTCCCCAAGTGGGCACCGTACCGGGACGGGCTGACAGCGGCCGGTTTCATGGTGTGAGTCCCCCTCATTGCGTCTGCTTGTGCCGGGTCTGCCCCGGGGATGGTCGCGGATGATGGGCCGCCCGGCCGGGCGTGCATGTCGATGGTGGTGATGTCAGCGCGGCGGCCGTCGTCGCCGCAGCGCCCAATAGGGCTGACTTCCTGATTTTGGGAGTCCGTCCCACCGTCGTCATTGCCATGATTCGCCTGCCCTTTCCCATACCGGTGCTGAAAAAATAGCCATGAAAACATCCACCTGGGGGGGGGGAATAAAAATGCAGTC
>JBAXOQ010000420.1:0-3583 GCA_037133175.1 Actinomycetes bacterium | reverse complement strand
GTCCTGGGCGCCGTCGGTGCCGGTCGGTCGACCGAAGGGCTGATTGTTGGTTATGTTGATCACGGTGAAATCATTGATGATCGTGATGTTGGTCTCGATGATGGTGATCGACTGCGGGTTCCAGCCCGACCAGGTCGGCCCGTGGTAGTTCACTTTGGGTTGGGCCTGGGCAGCACTGAGCGGATTGCCGCAGTAGCACTTCACTACCGGTAGGCCGCGATCATTGACGAGCACCGCGGTCCCGTATTGCAGGACCGACTCGAAGGTGGTCAAGGCGCCGTTCTCCCAGCCGTGGTTCGTCACCAGGGTGTCCGAGCGCAGCACGACCTGGGTGAGTTTGTTGACGAAATCCGGGATCTGCGAGGCCGAGATCCCCTGCACTTGCGCCCAGGCCGCCGCTTTGGCGGGGTTCTCGGCCAGGAACGCAATCAACTTCGCCTTGTCACACTGGGATACCTTCTCGGTCCCGCCGTAAAGCCCAACTTGGCCACCTTTGACAGTCACTGGTGACTTGGTCGTGACCGGCTGCGGTACCGCGACATCAGTGGTGGTTGTCCCCGCCGGAGGGATGGGCGGTGTGAACGGGTTGTTCGCCGTCGAGACCGGCTCGGTGAGGATGCTGACGGTCTCGTTGTTCGCAGTGTCCTGGTTGCTCGAACGGGTGAGCAGATACGTTGCTCCGCCGCCGATGATGATCAGCACGAGCACAACGCCGATGCAGATCCCGATGACTGCGCCGACGGGCAGACCGCGCTTGGGTGAGCGCGGCGGTGGACCTGCGGGTGCGGGCGGGTAGTAACCGCCTGTCGGGGGAGCCGACGGCGGTGTCGGAGGCGGCTGAGGAGGAGGCGGCGGCGCCGGTGCGGCAGAAGGCTGCTGCGCCCCGACCGGCTGCCAGGAGGATCCGTTCCAGCGGAGCCATCGCTGGCCGTCCCAGTTCAGATTCGGATCGTTCGGAGGCTCGGTCATGTCGGGCACCTTCCCCTCGTGGGTTCAGCGACTCCCACACCAACACTGGCAGACCAGGTGCGCCGAAGGAACCCCTGCTCATCCAGATGGCGTACCTAACCGATCACGGTCTGCCTGCCGTGGTCGTTCGGCCCGGATCAGCGGCCTACTCGACCGGTGGACGATCGACTGGTCCGGGTTCCTGGCGCTTTGCGGTGACGTTGTCGCCGGAGCTTTGTCCGCGGACCCTTCGGGCGACCCAGGGCGCCAGGTGGGTCTTGATCCACTGGGCGTCTCCGCGGACCGTCTGCAAGCGGCTTGGTGGAACTGCCGGCGGTAGTGGCTCACGCCAGGAATCGTCTCCGTAACCCAGGACCTGCAGCACCGCGCGGGCGACGCGGTCGTGGCCGATCCCGTTGAGGTGCAATCGATCGACCGACCAAACCCGCGGATCGTCGAATACCTCGGCTCCCCACAAGTCGGCGACGTAGCAGCCCTGGCGATCGGCGATGTCCACTATGGCGTCGCGGTACCGTTCCAGTCGCCCGGCCAGGGTCCCGAGGGTGCGTGAGCGTTTGCTGGGATCGCCGACGACGATGAGGATGACGTCCGCACCTGATTCGCGAATCATCCGGGTGCCGCGATTCATCAGGTCCGATGCCAGCGCCAGGTCCCACTTCGGCCGCAGTACGTCGTTGACCCCGCCGACCAGGCTGACCAGGTCGGGGCGCATTGACAGTGCCACCGGCAGTTGCTCGTCAATGATTTGCGGTAGCTTGCGACCCCTGATTGCCAGATTCGCGTATTCAAGCTCCGGTGTGAGCTCTGCCAGCGAGTTGGCCATCCGATCCGCCCAACCGTGGTGGCGGCCGTCGGGGGCAGGATCATCCAAACCCTCGGTGAACGAATCTCCGAGGGCAACGTAGCGCCTCCAGCTCACCTGCGGTCCTTTCTGGTTTTCTTGATCGGCGCGCCCAGGCCGGGGCCAGTGTTGCGCCTGCGGTTCCAGTGAGCCTACAGACCCCGCACCGGCACCGGTGAAGTCGAACTGGCCTCAGTCCCGTTGCCCAGTTGCCCAACCTCGTTGTCTCCCCAGCAGTAGGCGTTGCCCGGAGCGACTACTGCACACGTTGTTTGATTGCCTGTTGTGATCCTCTTCGCCTGTGCCGGGAGTCCCACCACCGCCACCGGTATCGCGGAGTCCGTGGTCGAGTCGTTGCCGAGTTGGCCCTTGTTGTTGAAGCCCCAGCAGTGGGCAGCTCCGGGCGTGACGACGGCGCAGGTGGTTCCGTTGCTGGTGGTGACGCTGCTCGCGCCAGCCGCCAATCCCGCCACCTTGACCGGGCGGGTCGCGTTGGCGGTGGTCCCGTTGCCGACGCCGCCGAATTTGTTGTTGCCCCAGCAGTAGATGCTGCCGCCGGCGATGGCGCACGTTGTGCCGCTGCCTGTGGCGATCGCGGTGACAGGTTCTGGCAGACCTTTGACCTGGATCGGAGTGGGGGAGTTCTTGGTGTTCCCGGTGCCCAGCTCGCCGGTGGCGTTGTCTCCCCAGCAATACGCCCGTCCACCGCTGGTGACGGCGCAGGTCGTGCCACTGCTCGTGGTAATACTGGTTGCCGGTTCTGGCAGGTTCTTCACCTTCGTCGGCGATGTTGAGGTGGTCGTGGTTCCGTTGCCCAGGGCCCCAAACTCGTTCTTGCCCCAGCAATAGGCCGCGCCGCCGGTCACGATCGCGCAGGTCGAGAACCCGCCAGTGGCGATCGTTGTCGCTGGCCCCGGCAGCCCTTGCACGGCCACGGGACTCGTGGAGTCGGTGGTTGGACTGGTCGGGATGTAACCGTTGACATCCTGTTTGGGGGAGCCGCCAAGTTCGCCAAATTCGTTCTTGCCCCAGCAGTAGGCCTTTCCGTCAGCCAGCAGGGCGCACGACGTGTCATCGCCGGTGGCGATCGTGGTTGCGTTTGGCGGGAGCGACTTGACCGCGGCCGGCGTATTGGACTCGGTGTTCGTACCGTCGCCGACCGATCCGTTGTTGTTGTAGCCCCAGCAGTAGGCCGTGCCGCCGCCGGCCACTGCGCACACGGTGCCTAGACCGGCAGCGATCGTGGTGGTGGATCCGGCGGAGGCGGTGGTCGAAGCCGAGTTGCTCGGCGTTGTCGGTGTCGGCGTTGGTGTGCTGCCGCCCGAGGATGAGCCGCACCCCGTGGCTGTGATGGTGATCGCAAGGGCGGCAATTCCGACAGCGGCGCGAGTCCAGGACGATTGGGTTCGGGGTGCACGATTCCAGGGCATTGGCCCTCCCTTTGCGGATTCGGACGGTGCTGCCAGCGTAGTTGGAGTGCACCTGCTCGGCTCGGTAAATGAGCCTTCAGTGCATCTCGCGCCCCGGACCTTCAAGTAACCGGTTCTTAGGCGCACAGTGCGTGGTGGAGTTGGTGTTCCAATGAAGTGAAGTGCGGGACCGATCTGAGGACGTCCGCGTCCGCGTCGGGGTCCGCGTCGGGGTCGGGGTCGGGCGCGTGGAGGTCGAGGGGTTCGTTGAGCCACCAGTCGCCGGGTGATTGATCATCAGTCCAGGGATGGTTGCTCTGACGGTCCCTTGCCCGCTGCTCGGCTGGTGCGCAGGGGAATAGAG
>JBAXOQ010000419.1:0-3598 GCA_037133175.1 Actinomycetes bacterium | reverse complement strand
CGGTACCCCACATCGATATCACCCTGCCCGACGGCGGCACCCAGCTGGACACCAGGACTGCCTACGTTAGCCAGGTCACCGATGCCGCAGGCAAAGCCATTGGAACGTGCGCCCAACTCACCGGCACAGCCACCGTGAGGTGCCCGATGACGGCGTGGGCGACGGCGGATCCCAACGCTCCGTCGGTATTCGCTCATGGCGCCACCGTCACCGCGAAGATCTACGCCAATATCACGAAGGCGACGACGATCGGCGTCCAAAGCGTGCCCGCGACGTTCTCCTGGGCCCAACTCCCAGTGGCGAGCTCGGCCGGCACGACCGAGGTCCTCGACCCAACCAAGCCGATCCTGCGGATCGACCCCTACACGGCCCCCGACCCCACCGCCAGCAGCCCCGGATGGGCGGTGGTGCAAGGCAAACTTGACGTCTACGCAGACCAACTGAACCGCTTGAACCTGCGCGTCGACTCGATTGGGGCCGAGGACATCCCGGCTGGGTCGACGTTCCACGTCAGTGTGCAACTGCCTGAAGGTGCGCAATACCAAGGTATCTTCGGTGGCTCAAGTGCCAAGGGCACCTGGGAGCAGGTCGGCGCGCCATCGCCAGAGTCCATGGGCAACCAGGACTTCACCACCCGCCAGAGCGTGAACTTCACCGGGACCGTGACCGAGGCTGATGGCCTGCAGTCCGACGAAAGCTTCCCGGACTTGGCGATTGACACCATGCAGTTGGACAACCGCACCCAGGTCAACACGGCGTCCTTAGACGTGACGATGACCGCTGACGCTAAGGCCTTCGCCCCCGACCGGATCGAACACGTCGAGGTGCCGAAGATCTCCCTCGCAGTCGATGTCAATGCCCCGCAACCAACCGGCGTGCTGGTGCCAACCCTGCAATCCGGCAAAGGGTTGATCAAAGGCCAGGACGGAATCGTCAACTTCGCCATCCAGAACACCAGCCCCGACCGGAATGCTCCGGCGGTGACCGGAGTCCTGACGATCCCCGCCGGCATCACCGCAACGAACATCACAGACGACAGCGGACAATGGGAGTGGAAGACCACCGGCCAGGGCGACGGCACCGCGAAGCTGGAGTTCGCGCACCTGCTGCCTTTGGGATTCGGGGCAACCTCGTCCACGATCGCCATCACGGCACACACTGACGCCGGTTACACCGCCGACACCGCGGACTTCCACTATCAGGTCGCCGGGCTCGACACGACAGCCGCGAAACTCAGCCTGGACGTCGGCGACCCGCTCGCGCCATCGGCTGGCGCGGACCAAAGCGTCACGGCGCGCAGCTCAGTTAGGCTACAAGACGGCACAACAACGCAAGAAGCGACCACTGTGAGCCTGGACGGGAGCGGCTCAACTGGTGGCTTCCCGGACAAGCCGCTGAAGTTCACGTGGGAGCAGTTGTGCATCGGAGCTTCCAACCCCGACCAGCAAGAGAGCGACGCCTGCCAAGGCCGCACCGGCAACGACACGGCCGTCACCTGGCTGGACAGCAAGGACGGTGCTGGTGACGCCAAGGCGCTGGCCAAACCACGGTTCACGGTCGGTTCCGCGAAGGCCGCAGCCGACCTGGCCTTCCGGTTGAAGGTCGCCAGCGAGGACATCACCTCGTCGGCCGTCACCCATGTTCATGTGGATGTTGATGCCGCCACCGCCTTCGCCGCCGGAATCACCTCCACGGCCTGCAGCATGCTCACGGCAGCCGCGACCAGCTCCCCCGGGGCGATCGTCGGCCCGGCCAACGGCATCTGGCGGTTGAATCTGACCGATGCGACTCGACAGGTCACGGGGACCAACTGCGCCGACAGCTCGGCCCAGTTAACGTTCACCGGCGGCCAGGTGTTGCTCAACGGCGGCGTCAGCATCGACGCGGCCTCCGGCGTCGTCACCAACAACGAGGTCAAGATCACCGCGGGAAACATCACCTGGAACTCGCACACAGTCGGACCGATCGCCACCGGCTCCGCCGATGCCCCGACGGCATTGCTCAAATACGACGGAACCTACGACGGCGGCATGAACCACACCTCCGCAGACGGAGATTCTCCGCTCGTCGTCGGCGACGCAGTGTCCGGAGGCACCGCCCATATCGTCATCAACCCGGCCAGCCAGCAGGTCGCCTCGCTGAAGATCACCGGTGCCACCGTGCGGTCCAGCGCACAAGCCGAGTTCGACGGCTCGATCAACCTCGACGGGTCGTTCTCGCTGACCGCGAGCAACGGGTCCGGCAAGGTTCCGGTGGTCGGCGTGGATGTCACCTCACTGGAAGGAACGGTGACCGCAACAGCCCAGGCGGTCACGACCACCATCGACCTAAAGGTCGTCGGTGACCTGACGGCCTCCGGTAAGACTCCGGTCGAGATTGCCCATGGCACCACGCTCGACAAGATCACTGCGTCGGTATCGAACACGGGTCTGGCGTTCTCCGGTCGCATCTCCACCCTGAGCTCCGCGGGCCCGCCGGCCAAATCACTGCAGGTTGCCCTCAGCTCCGGAGTCGGAACTGACTCGTGGGACCTGGCCCCCGTCAAAGCCGACTCCAGCACCGCCCTGAGCGTGGGCGCCGGAAGCATTCCGGTGAGCGCGGTTTCCGGGTCCATCCGACTGACCCGGGCGGCCTCGGACCCGCCCGCCGATGTCCGCGATGTGTTGGCCGCCCCGAATCTACTGGTCACATTCGACACGTCCGGCCTGGTGATCGACAACCCCGCTGGCGCCCACCTGGCGTTCGGGCCGCTGGCGATCGCGATCGGTAGCAACGGCCCGACCGTGAACGGCCAACTCACGACCGCATCCGACGGGCTGAACAACTCGCTGACGTTACGCATCGACACCCCGGATGCGCCGGCCTTCGCTATTGAGGGCGGGCTCGGCAAGTCTTTGGCCAACGACAGCCTCGGCGCGAATACCCTGCCAATCTCGTCCGTCGTAGGCACCCTCACCGCTGGCGCCTGCCCCGGAACCAGTTGCGGCAAGTGGGTCCCGCAGTACCAGGTCCTGACCGCGGGTCAGTACAAGTGGGGCGACGTCACAGTGACCGGAGGGTCGTCAACCTTCTCGAACACCGGCGACGTTTTGCATATCGTCGGGCAGTTGCCACTGCAACCGACGCTGTCGGTCCCGATCACCCGGTCGCTGGGCTCCTGGTCCTTGGACCACATCGTTGACTGGACGAACGCGGGCTTGTTCAAAGGCTCCGATCCGATGCATTTCACCGGCGCCCAGACCACCAGCAAGACGCAGTTCTCACTGGCCGGAACCCGCTCCGGCGGCGGTGGGATTCTGGGCAAGGGCAACGTGGATGCCACGTCCATGTCGATCGTCATCAACGCCGGACAGATAACAGTCAACCTCGGCGGTCGCTTCGGCACCACCGCGCTGGCCAGCGCATCCTTCCAAGCTGTCGTGACGTACCAGGCGGGCCTGCCGTCAGTGACCTCGACGACTCTGACCGACCCGAAGCAGGACGCCTCGCTGCGCGCCGCCCTGCTGACGGCCTTGGGTATCCCCACCGCCCAACCCGCGCAGGCTGCTCCCAACCCGACGCCGCCGTCAAGTCCTGCCACCCCGACTCCCTCGGACCC
>JBAXOQ010000418.1:0-3607 GCA_037133175.1 Actinomycetes bacterium | reverse complement strand
GGTCCTGGCCGACGCCCACAGCGGAGATTCGGCAATTGGACTGCAGCTCGAGGAACGCCACGTACTCCCTCGCATTGGCCGGCAAGTCTGCCAATTCGCGAGCACCGGAGATGTCCTGCGACCAGCCGGGCAGGTACTCATAGATCGGCTTAGCGTGGTGGAAGTCCGTCTGCGTCATCGGCACTTCCTCGACGCGCTGGCCATCGACCTCGTAGGCCACACAGACCGGAATCCGTTCCCAGCCGGTGAGCACGTCGAGTTTGGTCAAGAAGATGTCCGTCAGCCCATTGACTCGACTCGCGTAGCGAGCGACGGGCGCGTCGAACCACCCGCACCGGCGGTCTCGACCGGTGGTGACGCCGACCTCGCCGCCGACCTGACGCAGGCGCTCACCGTCGGCGTCGTGCAACTCGGTCGGGAACGGACCCGAACCCACTCGCGTGACATAAGCCTTGGCGATGCCGATGGTTCCGTCGATGCGGGTCGGACCGATGCCCGATCCGGAGCAAGCGCCCCCGGCGGTCGGGTTCGACGAGGTCACGAACGGGTACGTGCCATGATCGACATCCAGCATGGTGCCCTGCGAGCCCTCCAGCAGCACCAGCTTGCCGTCGTCCAGCGCATCGTTGAGCAGCAGCGAGGTGTCGGCCAGGTACGGCCTGAGTGGCTCCGCGAAAGCCAGCAGCTCAGCAGTCACCCGGCTCGGATCGAAGGGTCGGCGATTGAATACCTTCACGAAGAACTGGTTCCGGTTGGACAGGGCGTTCTCGACTTTGCTGAACAGGATCTTCTCGTCGAATAGGTCCTGCACCCGGATACCCATCCGGGCGACCTTGTCCATGTAGGTCGGACCAATACCGCGGCCGGTCGTGCCGATCCGCTGCTTGCCCAGGAACCGCTCGTTGAGCTTGTCGAGCTCGACATGGAACGGCGTGATCAGGTGCGCGTCTGCGCTGATCTTGAGCCGGGAGGTGTCGATGCCCCGATCCTCAAGGCCCGCCAGCTCCCGGAACAGTACCGCCGGGTCGATCACAACGCCGTTGCCGATGACCGGAGTGCAGCCCGGCGTCAGGATGCCCGACGGGAGCAGATGCAGCGCGTACCGCTCATCCCCAATGACCACCGTGTGGCCCGCGTTGTTACCGCCTTGGTAGCGCACGACGTAGTCGACGCGCCCCCCGAGTAAATCAGTGGCTTTGCCTTTGCCCTCGTCGCCCCATTGGGCGCCGACGAGCACGATTGCGGGCATGGTCTGGGGTTCTCCTCGTTGAAGACAGCACTGGTGTCGAGTGCTCAGGTGCGTGCGCTGGTCATCGGTGCCGGGCAGGAACGACCGCGAGCGGGCCGCACCGATCAGGCGCACGGCTACCCCACCACGCGCTACCAGACTACCCGAACCTTCCACCTGAGCAGAATCGAACACCGCGCGGACGGCGGGGCGACGCTCGCGTCCGGGTCGGGGACGGACCGCGGATCCGGCACGCATCGCTGGAGGCGAACGTTCTGCGCGCAGTCTCAAGTCCGCGGTTCAAGTCCTGTCAGGCGCAGCTTGGCTCCGCTGAGGAATCGGAGAATCGGCGCTCGGTCGGGATATTCCCCTTGCGAAAAGGGCGGAACGGTACCGATCGCGCTGCTGGTGACGGCTACTGAAGCGCGTTGGCCGCCGTCTGCGAGCTATCCCGCAAGAACTGCGCACACCGCTGCGCCTCGTCGCTCTCCCCGATGGCACCGGCGGCACGCGACAGCGCGTTCAGGGCCCGCAGAAAGCCGCGGTTGGGCTCGTGCTCCCACGGGATCGGCCCCTGGCCCTTCCATCCGGCACGGCGAAGCGCGTCGAGTCCGCGGTGGTAGCCGGTCCGCGCGAACGCGTATGACTCGATGACTCGGTCCTGCGCCCATGCCGCGTCGGCCAACGTCGCCCAGGCAAGACTCGACTGCGGGTAGTGGGCCGCCACCACCGCTGGATCGGTTCCGGCGGCAAGTTCCGCCGCTGGCTTCGGATCCTCGGGCAGGATGGTCGGCGGTGGTCCGCCCAGAAGGTTCTGATGCATGCTCACGGCTAACATCCTGTCACGCACCGGCCGGGCGTGCGTCTGCGCAGTTGAAGGCCTGTGGAGAACCGCGCAACGGAACGCGGGCTCGTCAGGGCTTGGGTCCGGCGCCGGGGCGTCAGGACTGGTACGCGGTCAGGTCCGCATGAAAAGATGTCCGACATGGCTGCATCCGGTTCGCAAGGACCAGACCTCAATGACCCCACCACTGACGCCGACGGAGTCCCTCAGAGCCCTGTCGTGCCCGCACCAGAGGCGGCCACCGAAGGAGGTCCGGCTCAGGTAATCACCAGATCAGATGACGACACACCCGGTCGCCCGATCGTGGAATTGGTGGAGCAGCCGGCCAAGGTGATGCGGATCGGAAGCATGATCAAGCAACTCCTCGACGAGGTCCGATCGGCACCTCTGGACGATGCGAGCCGCAGCCGCCTGAAGCAGATCTACGAGAGATCCATCATCGAACTGGAAGACGGCTTGGCTCCGGAGCTGGTGCACGAACTGGACCGGCTAACACTTCCCTTCAGCCGCGACGCAACCCCCAGCGACGCCGAGTTGCGCATCGTGCAAGCCCAGCTGGTCGGCTGGCTCGAGGGCCTGTTCCACGGTATTCAGACCGCGTTGTTCGCCCAGCAGATGCAGGCCCAAGCCCAACTCGAAGAAATGCGCCGCCGCGCCATCGGACCCGCCGACGAACACGGCATGCCCGGCAAACCCGGATCCGGACCGTACCTGTAGTCCGCACGCCCCGCCCTGCCGCCGTCCTGCCGCCCGCGCCCACCTGCCGCAAACCCCGCCAAATGCGGGTTTTCCGGCCCAGAAACCCGCATTTGTCGGGGGTTTGCCGAGTCGGGCCGGCCAGCACGGAACTCGAACTGCCGCCGGTTCTGCAGCGCCCGATAGGCTCAGCACTTGTGATTGACCTGAAGATCCTGCGCGACGATCCCGACCGAGTCAGAGCCTCCCAGATCGCCCGCCGCGAAGACCCGATGCTCGTCGATGCCGCGGTGGCAGCGGACCTGGCCCGGCGGGCGGCGACCGCATCATTCGACGGCATCCGGGCCGAACAGAAGCTGCTCGGCAAGCGCATCGGCCCGCTGCAGGGGTCACTCAAACGCGCGACCGACGACGAGTCCCGCGCACAGGTTCAGAACGAGCTGAACGGACTGTTGGCGTCGGCCGGCGCCCTCAGCGCACAGGTCGCAACCGCCGAAGCCGCCCTGCGCGAGGCCGATGCGGCGGCCGATATCGCACTGGCACAGCTGTCGAACCTGATCGACCCGGCGGCCCCGGTCGGCGGCGAAGAGAACTTCGCACTCGTCGGCGAGTACGGCACCCGCCGTGACTTCGAGGCCGAAGGCTTCGTCCCACGAGACCACGTCGAGCTCGGCCAACTCCTGGGGGCCATCGACATCGAGCGCGGAGCGAAGGTGTCCGGCAGCCGGTTCTACTACTTGACTGGCAACGGGGCGCTGCTGGAGTTCGCGTTGCTGAACCTGGCAATGCACTACGCCCAGCAGAATGGGTTCACGCCGGTGATTCCGCCAGCCCTGGTG
>JBAXOQ010000417.1:0-3624 GCA_037133175.1 Actinomycetes bacterium | reverse complement strand
CGCGAACCTCAGTGGCGCGAACCTCAGTGGCGCGAACCTGGCCAACGCGAACCTCGGTGGCGCGAACCTCAGTGGCGCGAACCTGGTCGGCGTGAACCTCAGCGGCGCGCAGGGCTTGGGCAAAGCGATTCTGGATAGGGCGAACCTGACCGGCGTGAAACTGACGAGCATGAATCTGGCCGGTGTGAACTTGACCGACGCGAACCTGACCGGCGCGAACTTGACCAACGCGAAGCTTCAAGGTGCTCGCCTCAAAGGCGCGGTTCTGACCAATGCAAACCTGAGCGGCGCACACATGGAACCTGCGGCTGGCGACGCTCGCACGGATCTCAGCTTCGCGCACCTCCAAGGTGCGGTTCTGACCGTCGCGCACATGCAGCGTATCTACCTCAACCAAGCGGACTTGACGAATGCGAACCTGCAGGGGGCCGTGATCACGATGGCCAACATTGCCTACGGCCAATGGTCTGGTGCCAATCTGCGGGGAGCAAACCTCACCGGCTCAGGAGGGATCGGCTCAGGTATTGACAAGGCAACCACGGACAAGACGACCACCTGTACCAACGGCATGCCTGGGCCTTGCACGTACTAGGAGCACCAAGAGATCGGACGCGGGTCGTGAGGTGCAGACTCTGGATTGGGCTGGCGGCGTCGCTACTGCTGCTTCTAACTGGCTGCGGGTCGGGTATTCCCGGCGCGGTGCCGTCAGTGTCGGGGGCCTTTGTCATGCCAACCCCCACGAAGCCGTCCGGCGCGGGAATAATGGGTCCGCAGGATTGCCGAGCCCGCGGCGGCGACCAGATAACGATCATGAAATGCACGACGGGCTACATCGAGCAGATGTTCGCCCAGGCCTATGAGCCGGTCGTCACCGAGCGCGGTTTCAAGTGGGTTCCTCCAACTATCGTCTATTCGGAAACGAGCGCGGACACCGCCTGTGGGAAGCTCAGCCACCCGTCATACTGCCCCGCCGACCAAACGCTGGTCATGCCGCTAAACAGCATGACGAAACTCGGAGACAGGGCTGCCAATTTCCTGCTGCCGCTGTATGGCCAATGGGACCAACTCGGACTATCCCCATATGCGAGCGTGCCTAAAGCGTCTCTGGAAACCAGTGACGGAACGTATGGAGCCATCGCGGCATTCGCGCACGAATACGCCCACCACGTGCAGAACCTCGTCGGCGGTGAGGACAGGATCTCGGCACTGGAGAAGGCGTACCCGAGCAGCAAGGCCATGTACTCAAGCGCGATCGAACTTCACGCAGACTGCATGGCCGGATGGGCGTCGAACGTCACCGACATCGACGGGGTATCCGTGCAGGACGCCTGGCGGGTGCTGACAATGCTCATGGAGATGGGGGACGACTTCGATGCTGTAACGACAGGCAAACCGGCTAACCGTTCCGCTTTCAAGCACGGCTCAATCACCGAGCGCTACGAGTCCTTCCGAAGTGGTTTCAACATGGCCGATACCAACGGCGAGCCGTGGTCGGAATGCGAGTCCGTTGTGACCAAGACCTTGGCCGCCAGGCGTGCCGGGCTCGCAGGCTCAGCCTCGCCGACCCCCACTACTTCTAGGTAGGCCAGGGCCGGGAGCGAGTCGGCAGAGCTTCGGTTTGTGGTGCTTGAGGGCCAAAGAGTAGTTCGTGATCCGATTGTTAACACAAGCGGAAGGGGTCAGGCTCCACAGTCCATGCTCGCCACCTCGATACTTGATCAGGGTAATGCTCGGAAACGATCGATTCATCCGCTTGGCCTCGAACACGGGAGCGGAACCATCGTTGGTGGCATTTATGCCGCCGCAAAACCTCGCCGCCGTCACCATCAATCATCGCACCGACAGCGGAACGGGCGTGCACATCCAAACCAACACTTGTACGCTCGATAATCCCTGGGACCTCCGGCAAACTGTGGCTCTACCGGACAAGGCCAAGCCTTGCTCACCCGGCAACCCACGACAACTTTGCGAGCGAGGTCCCAGCCCTCACTGCATACCATCTACACCGCCGACATCGATAACAAGGAGGCCGCTCGTGAATCCCGACGAGCTAACGAGTGCACCGGACAGTGAATTGTGGGCGCTGCTGGGTGAAGCCACCGGGCTGGACCGGGTGGAGCTGCTGTGTGAGCTGGGCGGTCGCGCTGGTCGGGACGGTGACCATTCGCAGGCAGCGTCGCTATTCGGCTCGGCCGGCGAGGCCAGCAAAGAGATCGAAGACGCCTCCATGGCGGGCTACGCGTTCAGCCAGCAGGGGGTCGCCTTGCGCTACTCGAGTGAGTTCGTGGAATCCGCCGCTTCCTACCAGGAGAGCGCGGCGCAGTTTCGGTTGGCGGGTCGAGGCAGTGACACCGCCGAGGCGCTGATCGGCCAGGCGGATTCGCTGCGGGTGGTGGGCGACTTCGAAGCGTGTCTGGCAGCCAGCTCGGATGCTCGAGCCCTGGCGGAGTCGGAGGACGAGCTAGAACTTGCCGGTCGGGCCGCCATGTTGCAAGCCAGGGCGCTGTACTGGCTCGACCGCGAAGTCGAGGCGCTGTGGGCCTGCACAGAGGGCAGGAATCTGCTGCGCAAGGCCGGCAGCCCGGCGCTGGTCGCGCAGATCGACGACTTCGCGCTCACTGTGTGCATGTTCCTCGGTGAGTTGGACCGGGCGTTGGAACTGGCCACTAGTTGCTATGTCATCGCCCGTGCGACGGCCGACTCCGAGGACGACGCCTACGCCGAACTCAGGCTCGCGGAGACCCATCTTGAGCGGCGAGAGCCGAAAGATGCCCTGCAACATGCCGAGCACGCGCTTGAGAGCTACGTCGAGGCCGACGAGATGGTCGGCGTGGCACGGTGCCAGCGGGTCCGGGCCGGGGCACTGTCCGCACTCGATCGGGACGCGGAAGCCATTGAGGTGCTGACTCAGGCTCGTGTGCTGTTCGACGCGAATGGACTGGACGTGGACGCATTGCGGTGTGATGTCCACCGCGCCATCATCCTGCATGTCGAAGGTCGGTACCGCGAAGCCGAGACGCTCAATTCCCGGCTCGTCGATGCGTATCGGGCAATGAGTCACCCGGGCGCCAGGATCGATCACGGCTGGGCAGTCGCCAGGCTGGCCGATAACTATCTGGCGGACGATAATCCGCAAGCCGCGATGGACGTGGTCAGGACGTGGATCGACGACTGGGACTCCCGTGACGACGACATGAGGTCGGTTCTGATCAATACGTTGGCGGCACAGGCGCGCGCTACTGAGCAGCTCTCCGGTTTGGTTCCGGCCTTCGAAGTGGCCGAGCGTGCGCTGGCGATCACAGCCGAGGCCGATATCAACCGCAACACGGCCCACATGTACGACATTCGGGCACGTCACTACCTTGAGATCGGTGACCAGCGGGGTGAGCAGGAGTTGGCCCACGCCATCGCGCTGCACCTAGCCACCGGCTCGGTTGGCCGGGCGCGCGAGCTGTCCGGACACTTCATGCCCGAGATCTCCGAGCGCCCCGGCGACAAGTCAGCGCACCCGGCGCCGCGGTCGAGGGCGCACACCTGACCTCACTGCCGTCGCCCGCTAAGACAGGGCCAGTGACGGCCACCCAGACGTGTCGCAGCAAACACGTGTCGTTTCCGAGCCGGATG
>JBAXOQ010000416.1:0-3639 GCA_037133175.1 Actinomycetes bacterium | reverse complement strand
CTCGGAACACCGTTGGCTGGATCATCCGCTGCGGGATCCGGATCCTCCGGCGGCGTCATGACTGCGCCTCGTTGATGGCAGCTTCCATCTGGGAGGGGCTCAAGGCACCGGTCTTCATGGACCGAATCGTGCCATCTTTACCGATGAAGAAGTGGGCTGGAATGCCCAGAACCCGATAAGTGGAAGCTATGTCACTATTTGGGTCGGCGACCTTCGGGAACGTCAGTCCGATCCGAGTTGCGTAATCCTTCACCGCTGCCGAGTCTTCGTTGATGAAGACCCCCAACACGACGACATCTTTGGCCTGGTACTTGTCGTACATCGCCTGGATATCGGTGGACTCGACCTGGCAATCCCCGCACCAGCTCGCACCGAAAGTCAGCCAGACCGTCTTGCCCCGGTAGTCCGACAACGACACCCGCTTGCCGTCCACCGTGACCGCAGAGAAATTCACCGCAGGCTTGCCGATCTCCGGAGCCGGAGCTCCGGAGTCGTTGATGGTCACCTCGGTGATCCCCGCAGCCTCGGCACTCGGACGTTTGACCAGGAACGCGCCGGCAGCGACGAGCACCCCCACGACCACCAGGACCACCACAGTGCCGTACTTGCTGTCGCGCACCCGCGCGCGCCAATCGGGCTGGGGTTCGGTCACGATGTCGGTGTCGGTACTCATCTTGGTCGCTCCATGATCTGTCGTGCGAATCGGGCTGCGGGGTTACAACGGGACTTGCCGTATTGCTGGAGCGCTACTTCTGCATACCGGAGTAGCTGTGCAGCCCACCGAAGAACAGGTTGCCGAAGAAGGTGAACACAACGGCCGCGAAGCCGGCGATCAGCAGCCATGCTGCCCGCTTGCCCCGCCAACCGCGCACCACACGAGCGTGCAGGTAGGCACCGTAGATCAACCAGGTCACCAGCGACGCGGTCTCCTTCGGATCCCAACTCCAGTAGGAGCCCCACGCGACCTCAGCCCACAGGGCTCCCAGAATGACGACCATCGTGTCCAGCGGGAAGCCGATCAGGACTGCTCGGTAGGCGATCTCTTCCAGCACCTCGTTCTTGGGCAGCTTGAACCGGCCGAGCCAGGGGCGCAGGATGGTGATGGCAGCGGCCGCCGAGGCGACCGCGAAGGCTCCGTAGGCGACGATCGCGACCGCAACGTGCAGCGACAGCAGCAGGTTGTTCTGCAGGGCCGGCACCAGCGGAATCGGGGAGTCACCAACCAACATCGCGTAAGCGAGCAGAGCTGAGGAGATCGGCAGCACGATCAGGGCCATCGTCCGAACGTGGTAGCGCCACTCGAAGTACACGTACGCGGCGACCATTCCCCAACCGAAAGCCACCGCGAACTCGTACTGGTTCGCGAACGGTCCGTGCCCGGTGTAGAGCGCCCGAGTGATCAGCGAGCCGAGCAGCGTCAGGCAGGCGATACGACTGAGGGTCGTGCCGTACTGAGCGAAACCACCGGTGGTCTTCGCCATCACCTGCGAGGGCGTCGGCCCATCGACCACATCCTCGTCATAGTCATCTGCGGAGTCGTCGTCCGACAGCGACTCGATGGCGGGCGCGCCAGCCCCGGCATAGGCGACCTCGCGCACGGGCTTGGCCGCACGACTGCCCTTGGCGAAGGCGATGACGTAGCACGCCCAGGATGTGATGACCAGCAGAAGGCTGGCCACGAGGAGGAACCAAGACATCTGCAACATGTCTAGACCTGCTTTCCAGTGGTTGCGCTCGACCGAGTATCGGTGAGCTTGATTTCACTTGCGAGTTTGTGGAACTGGCCCTCGAACATCATGTCCTTACGGGTCATCGAGGCGAGTTTGATCTGGCTTCCGGTGGCGGTCTTGCTGACCCGCACCCAAATCCGGCGTTGCGGGAAGAAGAACACCAGGAAGATGCCGAGCACCAGTCCGAGCGAGCCGATCCAGACGACGGTGGCACCGGGGTCGTTGGCCGCGGTCAGGCCGGTGAACTTGACCGACCGCACGAACGTAACAGTGTACCCACCGACCTCGGTCGGCTTACCCTGGTCGATCACCTGCGTGGCGGCCGGCTGGGAGGCCTTGGCGTCCGGCCACACGTTGACCTCGACCTGGCCAGCGCGGATGTTCGGATCCACCTCGCCAGAAGCCGGCGCAACTACCGAAACGACGGTGTCCGTGCCGGGCATCGGAACCTGGCCGATGTTGTGAGTACCGTCCTGGGTGCCGAACACTAGCGGGATTCCCTGGTCGACCACGACCTTCCCGGTCTGATCCTGGACCCGGATCTGCTCGGCCGTGCCGAAGAACGACTGGTAGAACGTGACGCCATCCACCCGCAACGGCTGGTTTACCCGAACCGTTTGGCTGGCAACCTGCTGGCCATCTTTGTAGACATTGATGTCGCTGGCGTAGTCCTTGGGCGAGCCGTCGGGGTAGTAGGCGTCCGAGAAGCCGGTCGCCTCGACGGTCAGGCCGGTGTCGTGGCCGACGGCCACCTTGGACCCGACCGGTACCGCGAGTTCAGAGTCCCGGAATCCGCCGGTGGCGCTCAGGAAGGCACCGAGGATGATCACCACGAAACTCAGGTGGGCGATCACTGTGCCGAAGGGCCCGAACCGGAACTTGTCCGCGTACAGCGAACGATCCTCACCCTCATCGGTCGGGGTGATCGTCCGGTAGTGGTGCGAGCGCAGCATCAGCCGCGCCTCTTCCCGCGCTGTGTCCGGGTCGGTCTCAAGCTCGACAGAGTCCCGCAGCGGAGCGTGCTCGAAGAAGGCATCGCGCATCCGGGTGGTCGGATGGGTGGCCAACCGCCACAGCCTCGGCGCACGGTTCATCGAGCAGGCCAGGATGCTCACGGTCAGCATCACCAGCAGCAGCTTGAAGATGACCGACTGGAACATCGTGAAGAAGCCCAGCGCATTGAGGACCGTTGTCCAGCCACCGTACCGCGGACGGATCGTCTCAAGCCAGGAAGCGTAGGTCGCCGGATCCTGCACGGCCCCTTCCGGCGCCTGCACCAGCATGGTGCCAATCAAGGTCAAGATGCCCAGCAACAGCATCAGCACCAGGCCGGTCTTCATCGAGATGAAGAACCGCCAGATCTTCTTCCCGAAGCTCTTGGGGTCGACGGTGATGGTGCCACCGAGCCCATCCATACCGTCGAGGTCCTCCGGCTGGCGGGGTTCCGCTTGTTTCAGGTCTGACATGTGATGCTCCCTACAGGCCGAGATTCGGCATGAAACTGGACGCCTTGGTCATGAGGTCGGTGATCATCGCGAAGCCGACGACGACCAGCATGATTCCGGTGGCCAGCGATACGCCCGCATGATGCTTGCGGAACCAGCTGAGACGACCGTTCATCTCACCTGCACCGATGGCTACGAGTACGAATGGAATGCCCAGGCCGAGTGCGTAGGCGATCAGCAGGGCAGTGCCTTGCACGACGCTTGCGCTCACCGACGCCAGGCCGATAATTCCGCCAAGGATGGGCCCCACGCAGGGGGTCCAGCCAGCGGCGAAGACCACACCGAGCAACGAGGACCGCAGGTAACCCGGGGCGGTCTGGGTGTCGATGGTCCCGGCTTCGGTCCTGCCCCCCACCGCAACCGTGACCGGCACCCGCACCTCGCGATTGAAGCCGGGGATCTTG
>JBAXOQ010000415.1:0-3673 GCA_037133175.1 Actinomycetes bacterium | reverse complement strand
CATTGAGATGCGCTTGCGTTCGGCTGATGGCGCCTACCGCTGGATGTCCATCCACGCCAAGCCGACCATCGCCGCCGACGGGTCGCTCAGCGGCCGGGTCGTCGGCCTTCGCGACGTGCAACGGGAGGTGCTGGGCCGACAGGAACTGGCCGTGCAGCAGGAACGGCTCAAGCTGGTCCTGGCCGGAACTCGACTGGGACTGTGGGATTGGAACATGGTCACGGACGAGTTGGTCGTCGATGAACAGTGGGCGCAAGTTCTGGGCTACCGGCTGGAAGAACTGTCACCGGTCACCGACCGTGTCTGGCAGAACCTGTGCCATCCGCAGGACCTGGCGCGTTCCGACGAGACGGTGGACCGGGTCGCCAAGGGCGTGGTATCTCACTACGACCTCGAGGTACGAATGCGGCACCGGGACGGTCACTGGGTGTGGGTCCGGGACCGCGGAACAATCGTCGGATGGACTGAAGACGGCCGCCCGGCGCGAATGACCGGGACCCATGAGGACATCACCGAGCTGGTGCACAGCCGGGAACTGGCGCAGGCCGAAAGAACCCGACTGCGGGCAACGATGGATTCGTTGATGGACCCGCATGTGCTCATGGAGGCGGTCCGCGACGCGACCGGTGAGATCGTCGACTTCGTGTATACCGATGCCAACCCGGCGGCGTGCGCGGACACCGGCCTGGCCTACGTCGAACTGGTCGGGTCACGACTGACCGACGTTGTGCCTGAACACGCGAGGTCGGAGTTGGTACAGACCTACCGGCAGGTTGTGGAGACCGGTGAACCGCTGGCGCTAGACGACTTCGCGTACGTAGTCGACCCGGACAGCAAGAACGTGCGCTACCACGACCGTCGCGCGGTACGGATCGGGGACGGGATCTCGTACACGTGGCGCGACATCACCGACCGACACACCGCCGTCGCCGACCTGGCCGCCTCAGAGCGACAGTACCGACTGTTGGCCGAGAATGCTTCGGACATTGTGTTTCGGGGAGACAACGACGGCGTGCTCAGTTGGCTATCTCCATCCGTGACAGATCTGCTCGGGTGGCTGCCGGAGGAGATGGTGGGACATCCCTTCGTCGATTTCGTTCATCCGCTGGACCGACCGGCGATCAAGCCGATCCAGCAGCAGCTGATGCAGGCGCGGGAGAGTAAATTCGCTGTTCGCCTGCGCAAAGCATCCGGCGATTACCTGTGGGTGTCTGCGCTGGTGCGCCCGGTTCTGGACAGCGACGGGAACGTGGTCAGCCGTTGCGGGGGTTGGCACAACATCGACGATGAGGTGGCGGCGCGCGAACAACTTGCCAGCAGCGAACACAAGTTCCGCTTGGCGATGGAGGGTGCCCCACAGGGGATGGCGATCGCGGACCTCGACGAGAAACTCATCGAGGTCAATGCAGCGTTGTGCGAGATGGTTGGCCGAGACCCTAACTGGATGACGGAGCACCGGGAGACCGACTTCATCCACCCCGAAGCCCTCGCAACCTACTGGGCCGCCCGAGAGCAACTGTTGATCGGCGACAGGGACTACAACACGCACGAGAGCAGGTTGGTCACCGCGACCGATTCCGTTGTCTGGGTCGAGCACTCGCTGGCGTTGATCCGAGACGAGCAGAGAACACCTCTGTTCTACGTCTCGCAGTTCAAAGACATCACCGAATTGCGTGCCGCCAGAATCGAACTGCTGCACCAGGCCGGACATGATCAACTCACTGGGTTGATCAACCGAGGCCAACTGCAGGAACGAATCAACACAGTTCTGCTGCATGGCCAGGAACCGGACGGACCGCCGGCTTTGCTGTTCTGCGACCTGGACTTCTTCAAGAACGTCAACGACACATATGGTCACGGAGGCGGCGACGAGGCACTGAGGATCATTGCCGAACGAATGTCCTCATTGCTCAGAAAGGGCGACGAGGTGGCCCGCCTCGGCGGGGACGAGTTCGTCATCCTGCTCGGCGAAGTCCAGGACTTGACCGCCGCGAAGGCAGTCGCTGAGAAGATCCGCAAGGCCGTCGCCAAACCCATGGCCCTCGACGGGAAAAAGGTCAGGATCACCTTGAGCATCGGCGTCGCCCTCGCCACCCCGGGCCTCGAGGCAGACCAGCTGCTGCGCAACGCCGACACTGCGCTCTACGAAGCCAAGAACTCTGGACGCGACCGAATCGCTACCTTCGCGACACCGTGATCGCGCAGTTCCACCCGACCCGACCAGCCGCCCTACTACTCGGCTAACGCGCTGTCCCCGCCGAAGCTGAGTCAGCCCCGTCTCCATCGGAGTCCGAACGCTTGGCCCACATCTTGTGTTGCGCGCCAGGGAAGAATCGGCGCAGCACCGGGCCACGCACGATGATCAGCAGCAAAACGACGTTTCCGTAACCAGGGTTATCGAACACGGTGACAAGCACGATTCCAGCCAAGAACGCGCCACCGGCCCAAACTGTCCGAGCGATCGAGTACCGGGCCTCAGCGGGCAGCTCACGTTCCAATGTCAGCTTGACCGTTCGCGCGCTGTAGATCCTCATCGCGGCCAGAAACACGCAGACGAAGAACAGCATCGCGAAATAGAAGACCCAGGCTGAGGGACTGTCGCCGACCACATGCACCAACTCGGTCGGCAGCGGCAAGACTGCGACGAAGAGCAGAAACAACAGATTCAACCAAGTCAGAACAGAGTCCGTGCCTTTGACGAGCTCAAAGGTGTGAACGTGGGTGATCCAGTAGATCCCGATGAAGGCGAAGGTCGTCAGGTAGGTGACCCATGGCACGGTGTTTAGGTTCTCCAGGATGACCTCGTTGGTCAGCGTGACTCCCCGCGCCGGTGGCTGCAACTGAAGGGCCAAGACCGTCACCGCAATAGCGAAAACCCCATCGGTGAACACGCAGAGCCGTGCGGTGTCGCTGCCATTTCGGATGCGCTCCAGCAGGGTGGTTACCCGCACAGCCTCCTCTCGCTCCTCTCGGTCCAGCTCCTCGCTGTTGGCAGGGGTGTAGGAGGCTTGCTCAGGCGTCGGCCAGCGCAGGCGCACAATGCTCGGCACGACGACCAACAGCACCCCGGTGCCCACAATCGCCACGTAGCACAAGGCCGAACTGTCGATCCGAGAGCTGAGCAGCGCCAGCAACAGACCAAGGGAAAGGACACCGACGACGCCCAGCCCGCTGGCCCGGAACGACGATCGGGTCTGCGCGCAAAGCCCCGGAATCACCAGCTGCTGCAGCACGGCCAGTTCCCACAGCACCGCCAGCAGCACCGCGATGACCAGCAACGGCACGAGCAGACAGGCCAACGCCAAACCGAGGCCGAGTCCCCGTCCGGCGATGCCAGCCGGGTACGGCAGCATGGCGACGAGCGCGAGCAGGAACAGGTTCAGCAGGACCAACAGGCTGGAACGACCCTTGATGAAGCGGAACATCTGGTGGTGGCGGGACCACAGGAAGCCGACCACCACGAAGGTGCCGACATACACCGCGTAGTCGCTGACGTGAGCGGCCAGGAACGAAGTGACCGACGCCTGGCGATCGGCGACCGACTCAGGAACCTCACCAAGATCGAGTGCAAGGAAGGTGATGGCGATTCCGAAGAGGGCGTCGCTGAACCCCAGCACCCGTTCCGTCGGCTGAGCGGTCGTGTCGACACTGGTCATTCGAACGGTCTCGGTGG
>JBAXOQ010000414.1:0-3676 GCA_037133175.1 Actinomycetes bacterium | reverse complement strand
CCCCCACCACATGCCGGTTTCCCGCCGGCCCGAAAACCCGCATTTGCAGGGGCTTTGCAGACCATCAGACCGGCGAGCGGCGGGGCCTTGCCGGCCACACGCCAACCAGGGCGCGGCCGTCGCGGTGACCCGACCTTCCAAACTCTTACCAGATCTTGTCCTGGTTCTAGCCCAACTCGGTTGCTTCTGGTGGACGCTGCTAAATACCGTCCGAACTAAGTCCGAAGCAACGTTCTGGGAAGTCCGTCTCGAAACCAGGAGCAGCTAATGCGTCCGTCATTGACCAACAAGCTCGCCAAGTCCGGCACCGCCGTCGTCGCCAGTGCGGCATTGCTGGTTGCCGCTGGTGCTGGCAGCGCCGAGGCGCTGACCCACGACAGCACGAGCGCTCGGCCTGTCCATGACAGCGACCATGCCCGACCAGGCAACTTTCAAGCGGGTCGACATGTATTGCCGAGTTCTTCCCAGGTGGCTGCCGCTCGGGCGGCCTACGCGGCGGCGGTTGCGGCCGCGAACTCGACCTTCCGTACTGCGGTGTCGTCGGCAAGATCCACTTACACCGCCAACACCGCCGGTCCGCGTGCCACGCTTCGCGCGGCGCTAGTTGCCGCCAAGAAGCTCAGTACGCGTGCCGAGCGCCGCGCAGCGGCCAAGGTGGCCCGCGATGCGTACGACCTGGCGACCGCCGGTGATCAGGCGACCCTGCAAGCAGCAGTCGCCTCGGCCACCACGGTCCGTCAAACCGCTATTGATGCCGCGAACGCGACCTACATCGCGGTGCTGCAGGGGCTCGGACCGTCGGCTGGAATCGCCGCCGCTGGGGCCATTTATCGCAATGCAGTGCGTGTCGCCGGGATCGCCTACATGACGGCGACCAAGAGCGCGTACGGGACCTTCAAGACGAACACGGCGCCCGCTCGCGCCACGCTGAAGGCTGCCCAGGCGGCAGCCGCCGCTCTGCCGGACAAGACTGCCGCTGCGGCAGCTCGCGTTGCCGCTTGGGCGGCGTACCGGGCCGCGACGGCGACCGACTGGGCGACCTTGCAGGCCGCCAAGAACGCGGCGTCGACCGCCTATCGCACGGCGGTCCAGGCCGCTCGGACCGCGTTTGAGGCCGCAGTCGCGGCTGCGAAGGCTGCGAAGGCCGCATAGCGCCGGGCGCCGGTCGGCGGGTGATACCGCCACCGTCAGCGTCCGGCACCACGTTGCGCCTGGGCAGCGTGCGACCTCCCGAGGGACCTCCCGTGACACTGCGGGCGGTCCCTCGGGAGGTTCTGCTGCTTGCCCTGTCGTCGGTTCTCGCGCCCTTGGTTGGCCGGTTAGCAACCGTGACCGGACCAGCCGCGCGGTCATTCTCAACGCGGAACCACCTTCAGCAAATCCGGTTGGCGGTCACCCAGGCCAGAATCGTGAGATGACCTTCTGAATAGCCGGGTCCGGGGCCACCCGCCTATTCGACATTGCTCACCGTCTTTGCCGTTGGGGACCGTGCCCGGTTAGCGGGCGATTCCGCTCACCGTGATGATCGAAAAGCGTGTCGGCGGCTGCCAAGGTTAGTGTTGGGGTCGTGCTGGCCGCGGTGTTTCGGCGCGGCCAGGTCGCCGCTGAGGGAGGGCAGGATCGTGACCACGTACTTCTCGCAGGTGCCGGATCGGATTCGGTTTGAGGGTCCGGATTCGGATAACCCGTTGGCATTTCGCTGGTACGACGCCGACCGCGTTGTCGCCAGCGCGCGGATGGAGGATCAGCTCCGTCTGGCCGTGGCCTACTGGCACTCATTCGCCTGGGATGGCTCGGACATGTTCGGCGCTGGGACCCTCGACCGACCGTGGCAGGCGCCATCGTTGGACCCAATGCTCGCAGCGAACATGAAGCTGGACGCGGCTTTCGAGTTCTTCACCAAGCTCGGGGTGCCGTTCTATTGCTTCCACGACCGCGACATTGCACCCGAAGGGGCGTCGGTCAGGGAGAGCGCCAAGCGGCTCGACCAGATCGCCGACCGGGCCGCCGAGCTGCAGGCCGCCACCGGGGTGGGTCTGCTGTGGGGCACCGCGAACCTGTTCTCGCATCCGCGGTACCAGGGTGGGGCCGCGACCAATCCCGATCCGGAGATCTTCTCGTACGCTGCCGCTCAGGTGGCGCACGCCATGGAGGTCACCCACCGACTCGGCGGCCAGAACTACGTCCTGTGGGGTGGCCGGGAAGGCTACGACACACTGCTGAACACCGACCTGAAGCGCGAGCTTGACCAGTTCGGACGGTTCCTGACCATGGTCGCCGAGCACAAGGCGCGGCTCGGATTCGCCGGCGCGCTGCTGATCGAGCCCAAGCCGTTCGAACCGATGAAGCACCAGTACGACCACGACGTCGCGGCGGTGTATGCGTTCCTGCAGTGTTACGGCCTAGAGGGTGAGTTCAAGGTGAACATCGAGGTGAATCACGCGACGCTGGCCGGTTTCGACTTCGCTCACGAGGTTGCCGCCGCGGTCAATGCGGGCATCTTCGGTTCGATCGATGCGAACGCCGGCGATGACCGCCTCGGCTGGGATCTGGACCGGTTCCCGGGGTCGGTGGAGCAGATGAGTCTGGGCATGCTGGAGATCCTGCGCGGTGGTGGCTTCGCCACGGGCGGCACCAACTTCGACGCGAAGCTGCGCCGCCAATCGACCGATCCCACTGACCTGTTCTACGCGCATATCGCCGGCATCGACACTATGGCCCGGTCGCTGCTGGTTGCCGCGGCGATCCTGGACGACGGCGAACTCGATCGGCTGCGCGACCAGCGGTACGCCGGTTGGCAAGGTGACCTCGGCGCCGCGATCCTCGCCGGGGAGCTGTCGCTCGATCAGGTACGCAACCACGCGTTCACGGCCGGAGAACCGGTCCGGGTGTCTGGCGGCCAGGAACGGCTCGAGAACCTGGTGGCCCGGTACGTCGATCGGGTGCGCTAGCCGTGGCGCTCGTCGCGGGCGTCGACTCCTCGACCCAGTCGTGCAAAGTGGTGGTGCGTGATGCTGACAGCGGCGAACTGGTACGTGAGGGCCGCGCCGCCCACCCGGATGGGACCGAGGTCCACCCCGACCATTGGTGGACCGCGTTGCAGCGGGCGGCGCAGGCGGCAGGCGGCCTGGACGACGTGGCGGCGATCGCGGTCGGCGCGCAGCAACACGGCATGGTCGCGCTGACGGAATCCGGTGAGGTGGTGCGCCCGGCGCTGCTGTGGAACGACACCCGCTCGGCACCGCAGGCCGAGCAGTTGGTTGCCCGACACGGCGGACCGGGCGCGTGGGCGGCGGCGGTCGGCTCGGTTCCGGTGGCCTCTTTCACCATCACCAAACTGGCGTGGCTGGCCGAGGTCGAACCGGCGAACGCCGCTCGAACCGCTGCCGTGTGCCTTCCGCACGACTGGTTGACCTGGCGGCTGGCCGGTTTCGGTCCGCCCGGCGCCGACGATCGTGTGCAGTTCATCAATAAAAAGAATGATTTTGCCTTCGGCGGATTTTATTTCGTTCAGGACGGCCTTCAACCGCTCCTCAAATTCGCCGCGGTATTTTGCCCCGGCCAGCAATGAAGTCATGTCCAAGGCAAAGATTGTCCGGTCTTTCAGTCCTTCCGGAACATCGCCGCGGACGATGCGGTGGGCCAGGCCCTCCACGATGGCGGTCTTGCCCACGCC
>JBAXOQ010000413.1:0-3677 GCA_037133175.1 Actinomycetes bacterium | reverse complement strand
GTCATCGCCTTGGCTGACGTGACCGGGGACTCATTCAAACTCGCTCGGGAGGCGGCGGCACGCCCGAGCGCCGAGTACATCGTCTTCTGCGGCGTGCACTTCATGGCCGAAAGCGCCGACATCCTGACCGATGACAACCAGAAAGTCGTGCTCCCTGACCTAGCCGCGGGGTGCTCGATGGCGGATATGGCCGGCATCGGGCAGGTGGAGGCCGCGTGGAAGACCTTGGAGCGAGCTGGCGTCGGGGCGAACACCATCCCGGTGTCCTATATGAACTCGACGGCGGCCATCAAGGCCTTCACCGGCCGCAACAACGGCACCATCTGCACGTCGAGTAACGCCGCGGCGAGCCTGCGTTGGGCGTTCGACCAAGGCGAGCGGGTGCTGTTTCTACCCGATCAACACCTCGGCCGCAACACGGCGGTCCGGGATCTGGGTCTGGCACTCGATGACTGCGTGGTCTTCGATCCGGCGAAGCCGCACGGCGGTCTGAGCGTCGAGCAGTTGGCGGACGCGAGAATGATCCTCTGGCGGGGGCATTGCTCGGTACACGGACGTTTCACCCCGGCCAACATCCACGACGTCCGCGAACGGATCCCCGGAGTGAAGGTCATAGTGCATCCCGAATGCACCCACGAAGTCGTCAGCGAAGCCGACTACGTCGGGTCGACCGAGGCAATCGTGGCAGTACTAGCGTCAGCTGAGCCGGGCAGCAAGTGGGCCATCGGCACCGAGCTGAACCTGGTCCGGCGGTTGGCTCAGACGCACCGGGACAAAGAGATCGTCTACCTCGACAAGACAGTCTGCTTCTGCTCCACCATGAATCGAATCGACCTGCCGCACCTGACCTGGGCGCTGGAGAGCCTGGCACGCGGGCACATCGTCAACCGAATCACCGTCGAACCGCAGACTGCGCTGTGGGCGCGCGCTGCCCTAGATCGCATGCTTGCCCTTCCTGGCTGAGGTTGTCGCGTAGGCTTAGACGGTGTTCGGAAAAAAGACCAGCGATTCCGGTAGCGCCACTGCAGTTACCGATGACAGCCTGACCGTGACGGCTGCAGCCGCCAGTGCGCCGAAGGGCCGGCCCACCCCGACCCGCAAAGAGGCCGAAGCGAACCGGAAAGCGGCGCTGACCGGCACCGCCAAGCCGGGGGCAACCAAGAAGGAAACCAAGGCGCTGAGCCGCGAGCAGATGCAGGACGCCCGGGCCAAGAGCCGCGAGGCCATGCTCCGCGGCGACCAGAGCGCTCTGCCTGCCCGCGACAAGGGACCGGTGAAGCTGCATGTGCGGGATTTCGTCGATTCTCGCCGAACCGTCGCCGAGTTCTTCGTACCGATCGCCGTGGTGGTGCTGCTACTCGGACTCCTGCAGAGCCAGCAACTGCAGGTCTTCGCCACCCTGGTCTGGTTCGTGATCATCGTCCTGGTCGTCGTCGACACGTCGTGGTGGCTCTACAAGCTGCATTCCGCGCTCGGGTCCAAATTCAAGGACAAGGCTGACCGCAAGGGCGTGACGTTCTACGCCATCATGCGTGCACTGCAGATTCGCAAGCTCCGCCTGCCGCCGACCCGGTTCAAGGCAGGCGGCGTTCCAGTCGACCCGATCGTCACCAAGAATCAGCGCTAGCGGGTGGCGCGTCGCGATTGGGGGTCTCGCCCATGAAGTACCGCCGCCTTGGCGCTAGCGGTTTGCACGTTAGCGAGATCGCCTTCGGGAACTGGCTGACCCACGCCTCACAGATAGAAGAGGACGCTGCCATCGCGTGCGTCCACGCCGCACTCGATGTCGGCATCACCACCTTCGACACCGCAGACATCTATGCGGTCACCAAGGCCGAGGAAGTCCTCGCCAGGGCACTGTCCGGCCAGCGGCGCGAGGGTTTGGAGGTCTTCACCAAGGTGTTCTGGCCGATCGGACCTTCAAGGAACGACCGAGGCCTGTCGCGCAAGCACATCCGGGAAGCCTGCGAAGGATCGCTGCGCCGACTGGGCGTGGACTATCTGGACTTGTACCAAGCGCATCGCTTCGACCACAACACACCCCTTGAGGAAACCCTCCGGGCTTTCGACGACCTCGTGTGCGCCGGCAAAGTGCTGTATGTCGGGGTCTCCGAGTGGCGGGCCGAACAGATCGCCGCCGCGGTCGAGATCGGACAGGCGATGGGCTATCACCCGCTGGTGTCCAACCAACCGCAGTATTCAATGCTCTGGCGAGTACCGGAGGCGGAGGTCATCCCAACGTGCCAAGCACATGGCATCGGTCAGATCGTCTGGTCCCCGGTTGCCCAGGGAGTGCTGACCGGTAAGTATCGGCCCGGCCAGCCGGTCCCGAAGGATTCCCGGGCAACCGATTCAGGTGGAGGCGCCAACTTCATCGCAAGATGGCTGCGCGATGAAGTGCTCGAACGCGTAGAGCAGTTGGGCCCGATCGCCGATGATCTTCAACTGACCCGCGCTCAGTTGGCGGTCGCCTGGGTGCTGGCTAACCCGGCGGTATCTGCTGCGATCATCGGGGCCTCGCGACCGGAGCAGGTCCTTGAGAACGCGCAGGCCAGCGACGCAGAGCTCGGTGCCGACGTGATGGCGGCTATCGACAGCATCCTTGGCGATGCCGTCATCCGAGACCCGGCATTGACGACCTCGCCAAGGAGCTTGCGCTGATGTGGACCTGGACCCTGCATGACGAATCCGGCGCGACCTTCGAACCGTCCGCGGACCTGCTAGCCGCCATTGGTGAAGGCGACCAAACCTTCACTTCTCAGTCCGACGCCGAGACCTGGGTCGGGGAGACCTGGCGCGAACTAGCCTCAGCGGGAGTCGATGCCGTCACCTTGTGCCACGACGGCGACATCGTCTACGGACCCATGAGTCTGAGCTCCCCAGACAACTAGCGCGTCAGCCAAACGGGCAGGCGTATGCTGAAAGGGCACCAAACGCGCCACCCAGGGGAAGCCGGTCAGAATCCGGCGCTGACCCGCAACCGTAGGCCGTTTCCACAACGGCAAGCCGGAGCACCGGGGTTGCGCGAACCGCTCACGTCTGTCGAGGTCTACGAGACTGGGTTCGGGCTCACGCCATCAGTGATGCGTGCTCGGGTCGGTCGAGTGATCGTTGCCGAGAGGATCCACCCCCATGGGCTCGCTCCGACGATGCTTGTGCGCCGCGGTGCTGGCTTCGTCTGTGATGCTGTTGGTGCTGCCGGCGACCGCGACATTCGCCACCCCCGCGGCCTCGGCCAGCGACGGTGTCTCTGTCTACTGGACATACTGGTCGGCGGGGGCGAACGGCGACTGGTCCTACGTCGAGCAAGGCGCTGGCGCAATCATCCCCGCTGATGGAAGCTCGCAAGGTTGGCGCTACGGCACCGGCTCGACACCAACCTATAGCGAGAGTCCAAGAACGTCACCGGACTTCGAGCGCACTTGCGCGTCCACACCAGCAGCCGCCGGAATGAAGCGGGTCGCGGTTGTGGTCGACTTCGGCACCGTCGCTGAGGCTCCCCCAGGTCAGAGCCCGCCGGCCAGGTTGGCCGACTGTGCGAATGTGCCCAGCGCCGCCAACGGTCTGCAGGTCGTCTCGGCGGTCACTCCCACCAGACAATCCCCCGACGGCATGATGTGCGGCATCAGCGGGTACCCGTCCTCCGGCTGCTTCCAACAAGTTCCGCTGACCACGGC
>JBAXOQ010000412.1:0-3687 GCA_037133175.1 Actinomycetes bacterium | reverse complement strand
CTTCATGACGTGGGCGAACGGCCAGATTCGAGTGCCGGCGCCAACCTGATCCGACTCGCACAGGGCACGTTCATGGACGAAGATCCCGGGGGTCACCGCAGCGCTTTCGACAGCGAAGATGCGACCTGCTCCTGCTGTTCCGCGGTGATGCCGGGAAACAGCGGCAGCGAGACGATCTGGTCCGCGAGCCGCTCCGATACGGGGAAATCTCCGCGGGAATGGCCCAAGTGGGCAAATGCAGGTTGGAGGTGGATCGGACGGGGGTAGTGGACGCCAGCGCCGATCCCCGACGCGTGGAGGTGCTCGACGACGCGGTCGCGGTCCGGAACGCTGATCACATACAGGTGCCAGACGTGCTCGTTACCCGGGATTGTGCGCGGCAGCCGAACCTCGTCGAAGTCCTGCAGCAACCTCTGGTAGCGATCGGCGGCCGCGCGCCGCTGTTCGTTCCAGGCCTCCAATCGCCGGAGCTTGGCTGACAGCACGACCGCTTGAAGGGTGTCCATCCGCGAGTTGAAGCCGAGCTCGGGGTGTTCGTATTTGGTTTCGCTGCCGTAATTCCGTAGTGCCCGCATGTGGGCGGCGAGGCCTGCATCGTTGGTGAGGCAAGCACCGGCGTCGCCGTATGCGCCGAGGTTCTTCCCCGGGTAGAAACTGGTGCCTGCGGCGACTCCCATCGACCCCGCGCCGCGGCCCTCCTGCCGTGCGCCCTGCGCCTGGGCGGCGTCCTCGATGACCAGCAGATCGTGCGCGTCCGCGAGCCGTTGGACATCCGCCATCGGAGCGCACTGCCCGTAGAGGTGGACCGGCATGATGGCGCGAGTGCTGGGGGTCACGCGGTTCGCGGCGTCTGTGACCGAAATCAAGCCATCGTCGTCGCAGTCGACGAGGTTCGGCGTAGCTCCCGCGCGCACGACGGCTAATGCCGATGCGATGAAGGAGTTGGTCGGCACCATGACCGAGTCTCCGACGCCGATGCCAGCCGCTCTCAATGCGATCTCGAGTGCATCGGTGCCGCTCGCAACTGCGACGCACTCCGCGACGCCCTGGTACTCGGCAAAGGCACGTTCGAACTGCGCGATCTGCGGGCCGCCGACAAAGCTGGTCGAGTCCAGGACGTCGTCCCAGCCAGCCCGCACCTCGTCAGCGACTTCCCGTTGTTGCGCTGCCAGGTCGACTAGGGGGATCATGCGGTTACCCCAGCGACCGCGGTTTCCCGTCCGCCGTCCTTGATTGACCGCTCGATTGCCTCGAGCACTCGGACGGTTGCCAGCCCGTCCCATCCGGTTGTGAGCGGATCCTTGCCGAACTCGATGCAGTCGATGAAGTGATCGCACTCGGCCTTCAATGGTTCGCCCATAGCGACCCGCGGCACCGTGATGTCGCCTTGGCGAATGCTGGACCGGAACGACGAGAACGTGTCGACGAATCCGTGCTCCGGCTCGGCATCAGCCACGCCCATGTCGTAGATCCGGATCGGCTCGGACATGTCCATGTCATCGAACGTCAGCATCCGGCGGTCACCAACGAGCGTGATCTGGCGGATTTTCCGTGGATCAAGCCAAGACGAATGGAGCTGCACGAGAACGTCGTTGTGATAACGCAAAGTTGCGAATACAGCGTCCTCGATGCCCGGGTTGATCCAAGTGCCGCCAACACCGGTGACAGTGACCGGTTCTGATCCGAGGATGAAATTGGCAATCGACACATCGTGGGTCGCGAGGTCCCAGGCGGCGTTGACGTCCACCCGGATCGGCCCCAGGTTGGTGCGGCGCATGGTCATGTAGAGCAACCGACCGATCTCGCCGGCGGAGTACAAGGTTTTGAGCCGCTGCACCCCCGGATTGTAAATAAACACATGCCCGACCATGAGGATGGTGTTCGCCGACCGTGCTCGCTCACAGAGGTCTGCGGCCTGGCTCGCGTCGGTGGTGATCGGTTTCTCGACAAGGACATGCTTGCCGCGCTCTATGGCCGCTCGTGTGATCGCGTAATGCGTTGGCGCTGGCGTCGCGACAACTACGGCGTCAACGGCTGGGTCATCGAGTGCCTCGTCCAGCATTTCTGTCGTTCGCACGTCACCAAAGCGAGACTCAATCTCTGCTCGCCGCGCGGCGTCGAGTTCGACTGCCCACCTCACGCGAGTTCGAAGTTGACCGTGAAAATTTCGGATCAGGTTCGGGCCCCAATGGCCCGCGCCAACAACGGCAACCTCGATCATGACGCCCTCCTGGCCGTGCGCGCGCGCGGCGCAGTGGCGATCGCTCCGTAGGCTAGCGGGCGCAGCATGGACCACCAGCCGGTCAGCGGCTTCATCTTCGTCTGGCCCAATTGCCGCTGCGGGTACAGCTTAGTAACGGGGACCTCTCTGACGCGGTAACCGGACTTGATCGCCCGCAGAAGCAGATACGGTTCCAGCTCGTACTCGTCCAGGCCGGGCGAGGAGATGTCGAGTCGGGGATCGAGGAGTGCCGATACGCGGATAGCGCGGAAACCGTTCGTCGAGTCCGTCATGCGCTGTCCCGCGACGACTGAGAAAAGCATTGGATGCACGCGCGTCGCTATGCGCCGATACGTGGGCATGGCACCAAGGTCCGCGTTGGATTCGAGATAGCGAGACCCCTGCACGAGGTCGGCTTGTCCCGAAGCAATCGGCTCGAGAAGCCGGGGAATCTCCTCCGGCGCGTCCTTATTGTTGCCGGCCATCACCACCGCGACGTCGAACTCCTTGTCGATTGCGTATTGGTAGCCAATCCGGAGTGCGGCGCCGACGCCGACTTTCTCCGGCAAGGCCAGCACGGTCGCGCCGCCGGAGGCAGCGACGGTCGCGGAACGATCGGTGGACCCGTCATCGACAACGATGAGCTCGTCGACAACGTCTCGCGGCGTCCGGCGGCAAACCTCGCCAATTTTTCGCTCTTCGTTGAGCACGGGCGCGATAGCCACCACGCGCAACTGTGCATGCACCCCCGAAGCGTAACCCAAGGCCGGCGGCCTCAACCACGACCGATACCCGGTACTTCCACTGCTGCTCCGGTCCGAACATGGCTCCGATCAGGATCGCGCCGACAAATGCTGCTCCGGCCCCCTGTGACGTTTGTCATCTGCGCCGATTGGGGGAAACCGGTCAAATCCAGCCTGCGAGCCGCCGAAACCACCCAATGTGCCGAGTTTGGCTTCGGCCCGGATGGGAATGACGTGGCTGATCTAACAAAATGTTAGTAGTCCGCGGAGGCTGTACTCCTGCCTCAGAGGGCAAGCGTCAACATGGCCACCTCAACAATGACAGGAGCACAAAATGACTGGTAGACGACGAGCTTGGTGGCTGGGCGGAGTGGGCCTAGCCTGCGCCGGCCTCACCCTCGGAGTCCTCGGAACTAGCCCCGCAACTGCTGCTGCCGCCGACGTGGCGGTCACTTGGCAGGTCACGCAGGACTGGGGTTCGGGATTCCAAGCTTCGGTTGCCGTAAAGAACAACACGGCGGCCGCAATCAACCCATGGGCAGTCGATTTCTCCTACAAGTCCCAAGTGAGCAGCCTCTGGGATGCCGCAATGACGAAGACGAGTACCGGATTCAGAGTTGTCGGGCCTTCCTGGGCGGCTTCGCTGGCACCCGGGGCTACCGCAACCTTCGGGTTGGTCGGTGCTCCGGTGAGCGGATCGTCGCTGACCCCTTCGGCATGCAC
>JBAXOQ010000411.1:0-3724 GCA_037133175.1 Actinomycetes bacterium | reverse complement strand
GTCGTCCCCGGACCGCTGGCCGTCGTCCCGGTCGGCATGAATCAGCGTGGACGCCACCTGGGCGGTTGCCGCGAGTTGGTCATCGAGCCGAGTGAGCAGGAATGAGTTCAGCAGCGTGGTCAGCGTAACTCCCGCCAGTACCAGCACCAGGGCCGCCAGAAGTGACAGCATGATGGCGAGCCGGACGGCCAGCGGCATCGGCTGGCGGGGCCGGCGCGATCGGTGCCGGATGCTCAATCGCACTCCTCCGGGCGAGGGGCCCGAAGCATGTAGCCGACATTGCGCAGCGTGTGGATCAGTGGAGGCCCGTAGGGGTTGAGCTTGCGGCGAAGGTATCCAACGTACAACTCGACGACGTTGCTTTTGCCTCCGAAGTCGTAGTCCCAGACCCAGTCCAGGATTTGCGCCTTGCTCATCACTGTGCCCGCGTTCTTGGCCAGCAACCGCAACAGTTCGAACTCGGTGGGGGTGAGCTCAATCAGCGTGTTGCCCCGCCGGACCTCGTGGGATGACTCGTCGATTCGCAGGTCGGCGACTTCGATCAGACCGGCGATGGCGGCGCGGGTGATGCCGCTGCGACGAAGAATCGCTGCCACCCGGACGGCGAGTTCCTCCATCGAGAAGGGTTTGACCAGGTAGTCGTCCGCACCCGCTCGCAGGCCGTTGATTCGGTCTTCTGTGGTGTCCCGGGCGGTCAGGAACAACACCGGGGTCATATCCGCGTTGGAGCGAAGCCGGGCCAGCAACTCAAACCCGTCGGTGTCGGGAAGCATGACGTCAAGCACGATCAGATCTACCGGTTCGTCGCGCAGGGCGGCCAGAGCCGCGCTACCGGTCCCCGCGGTGCGCACGTCGAAACCTTCGTAGCGCAGAGCGTAGGACACCGCGTCGGCCAAGTATTGCTCGTCATCGACCACCAGGATCCGAAGCGGCGGCTCAGGTTCGGACAGTTCGACAGCGCGGGCATCCACTGTCCAACCGTCCCACATCGGCTCCCCGGTCGGAGGGTTCGGCATGGCCGCAGCAGCGATCCGGAGTTGACTCTCACGTGCGCCTGCACTGACGCGCTCGAGTGCCGATCATCTGCCGGATTGTCGCGCCAGTTTCGCCAGGGCAAGGGCTGATCGCGAGGCAGGCCGCGACCGCGGCCCGAGCTTGTCCAAGTTCGGATTCGAGCAGGTCGGCCGGTAACAGCGGGAAACCCCAGGTGTCGACGTCGATCAGGTCGGGGGCGACATAGCTGCACATGCCAATGCCGGTGCACTTTGTCGGGTCGATGCGCAGGCTCTCAGAGGCAGGCGCATCAGCACCCAAGGTGTCGTTGATCATTCCCCAGGCGCCGCTCATGATGCGCTCGGAATGGGGAATGCCGGGCCGTTGCCGGAGTGCAGGCACCGACCGGATCGTTTGTGCGATGCGACGTCCTCGCTGAAGGTGTCCAGTGCCGACGTGAGCATGCGGATTGCTCCATCTGGGTGTGCGCAGGCTCCCCGTTTCACGAGTTGTTCCATGTATTTGTCCATTCTTCTGGCTTCTGAGCGTCTCATCTTGTGGAAGGCGAGTTCGTCCAACAGTTCGGCCGTCGCCGGCAGACCGAACATGCACGGACCACACTGCCGGGCGCTTCCGTCGGCCAGGTAGCGGAACACTGCCGCACTTTGGCGAACCCCGCAGGTGTCGGCCGCAAGGGGTGCGACGACCCCGGCCCCGAGTGACAGTCCGCGTTTACGAAGTTCATGTTCGGCGACCGGCAGGTCTGCTGCCGCATGCCAGGGAACCCACTGTCCGCCGTAGCCGCCCAACAGGACGGCTTGCAGCGGGTGGGGCGGCACCCCGACCGCTTGATGCGCCTGAGCGATCGCGCTGCCAATGGTGACGCGCGGCCCGGCTGCGGCCACCACCCGGGCGTTGCCGGTGAAGATGGTCAGCAGTCGCGCTGGCGAGGTGCCGCCGAAGGCAACCTGGGCGACCTTTGCCAGGGTCTCGACGTTGTGGATCAGCTTGATATTGCCGTGTTGGTCCACCGGTGGCCCTGGGACCGGCTGGTAGGTCGGCAGTGCTGGGCCGCCGGCGACGCCGCGGGCGACCGCGGTCATCTCGCCGGACAGGTAGCGGTCGGGACCCATCATGATCCGCACCGGTAGCTCGCGGAACCCGGCGACCGTTCGCTCGCGCAGGGCGTTCTCGATGGAGTAGCGGCTAGCGGCGGCGGATGCGTGCAGCCAGAAGATGATCTGATGGGCCTTGGTCACCCCGGCGGCTAGTTGGGCACCGTCAAGCACCTGGTGAGGACGCAACTGCAATAGGGCGGCGTCCTTGGCGCTCAGCGGCTCACCCTCGGCGCCGTTGGCGATGACCGTGACCGGTCCGCCGAGGTCGAGGACCGCCTGCCACTTGCGCGCGACCGGGAAGTGGCCGCCGCCGTGGCCGGTGATGTTCGCAGTGTCGATGAGTTCGACCAGTGACCGATCGCGGGATCTGGCCAGCAGGGATGGTCCGGCGAATCGGGTGAGGTGATCGCGCAGGTCCTCGCGCCTGGATCCGTAGCTGTGCTCGGCGGAGTCGCTGGGGTAGAGGGCGAGCACCGAGATCGCCCGTGGATCCGCGGCTCCTGGCTTAGGTAACTGATCGCTATGCAGCATGTTGTCCGCTCCGGTGTCGACGGTCATCGTGGAGTCCTCGGGTTGGTGGGATTGGTGGGGTTGGTTGGTGCTTGCGATCGGGTCACAGGTCCGCGGCTGACAAGCCGGTCAGCCGGTGCGGAGATGGTCAGGTCGGCGCGGTCCGCGGGCGTCTCGGCGGTGTAGCGCGACACCGCGATGGCCAGTACCGCCAGGCCGGATCCGATGTAGAAGACCATGATCCCGGGGGAATCGGTGCCAGCGAAGACCGAATGGATCCACACCAGGATCAGCGACACCACCGCGAACTTGTGGATCGGCCACCAGACCTTGCGGGCGAAGCCGCTGGCGAACATCGCGGTGAGACCGGCCAACAGGCCGGCATACAGTCCAAGCAGGCCGAACGTCACCGGCAGCGGCCGGTACTCCGAGGCCATGGGTAGTAGTGCGCCCTTGATACCGACGCCGGCGTATTGGTCGGTGACAAGCACGACGATGTGCAGCACGGTGAAGACCAGCGTGAACACCGCCAGGCTGACATGAAGCCTGATGCGGTTCGCGGTGGATGGCCAGGACACTTTTGCCCGCCATGGATGGGCAAGGAACAGACCGAACACCACCAGTACTACCAGCAGCGCGTAGGAGGTCAGCCCAGCCGCCCGACCTAACACCCACGGAACTGCCGATTGGCCCAGCAGCGATACGAACGTCCAGCCGACCACCAGCAGGCAGAATGCTGAGGCAAGGGCGACGGCGACCGAGATGGCCAGCTGTTTGACCGTGCCAGGAGGCTCGTGTTCTCTTCGTATCGGGCTCGTTCTCTGGTTCGTGGTCGTTCGGGGTCGGCTCATGGTGAGGTCTCCACATCAGGTCGTTGCCAGATGACGAACTGTTCCATGGCACTACTGACTCCGAGGTGGTCGTCATCGGTGACCCACAGTGCCGCGAGGTTGTTCTGCGCGGCTACTTCGCCGATGCCGCTTGCCCCGGCCAAGAAGAGCGATTTGCTCCACACCTCGGCTTCGGCAGGATCTGGGCCGACCACGGTGACGGCTTGCAGACCGTCACCGCCGGGTTGGCCGGTGCGCGGATCGATGATGTGG
>JBAXOQ010000410.1:0-3727 GCA_037133175.1 Actinomycetes bacterium | reverse complement strand
CCAGCCATCAAGAAAGCCGCCTGAACAGCATCCGGGGGTTTAATCGCAAGCTAAGCAACAGCGACGATGACCGGATCCCTGACCCATCTGCATAACGACGCGCTAACCAGCTCTCCCAACTTCAACACCAAGAAATTCCCCAACGGATTGTCAAGTCCGAAGTGGTTACTGGTTGTGGGCGTGGGTGATCGCGGGTCGTCCCTCGATGGCGGCAGTGTGCGGCGGGGTTCGTTGCTGTCAATATCGTTCGTCCTCGCGCTGCGCGCTGCGTTCGCTGCATATTGCCTGCTACCTCACCTCCGCCGGCTTCGCCTGTTATCGAGGGATGACCCGGGATGTGGGCATGAAGGGTTGTTCGTCTATCGGGTCAGTTTCGATCGGTGGGTTGCCGCCGAATGCGCGTGGGCCGCGGCACGCACAGTGGCCGGGACCGCGCCCCGATCACCATTAAGCGGAAATCCGTCTAACAGCGACAAGGGCGCGCAATACACCAGCATGCGTTTCACCCAGCGACTGATCGACGCCGGTGTCGATCCGTCGACAGGTAGCACCGGAGATGCCATGGCCGAATCGTTCTTCTCCACCATCAAAAGAGAGCTGATCTACCGGCGCACCTGGGCCAGCCGCCACGACGCCGAACTGGCGATCTTCGCCTGGATCGAGGGCTGGTACAACAACGAAAGGATCATGGACGTGCTCGGGATGCTGAGCCCCGCCGAGTACGAGCACAATTACCTCACCAATCACACCCACGACGACACCACCGCCGTCGTGGAAACCCCGGAATACAGCCTCCAATAAACAGGAACCTCAGACCACGGATCAGAAGGTTGGGGGTTCGAATCCCTCCGATCACCGCGCCTCCGGGCGCGCTTCATTTGAGCGTGACATCGGCCTCCGAGGTGACTCGGGGGCTGAACTCTTGTCACTACGCGCCTGCCCAATGGCATGGCTGCGCTTCAGCTCATGGCTCCTACTGACCGATCGAGCGGTACCGGTGGGGAAGGCGGATGCTGGGCGAGCAGACCGTCAACCGGCGGCTGCGGCGATGTGAGGTGGCCGGGCTGGCGGGGGTCGCCTGATCGGTGTATCGGCCACGTCCGGTCCGCAGTGCCAAAGCGCTCCGGCAGCGCAAACCGAGAATCGGGTCAGCCCGTGGGTTACCTGCAGTTCCGCCGGACCACGCGGATCACCCCGGAAAGGGTGGCCGTACCCGTCCGCCCCTGACCGTTCCGATAGGTCAGGACAGCGTTCACCCGCCAACGCCCCGGACTCAACCGCACGACCCGACTGCTACGGACCCGGCGTCCCCGCGACGACGCCGTCAACCGGGTCTTGGTGATCGTGGTGCCGCGTGGCTTCGAGTAGCCCAACCTGACCCGTACCGCCGCGCCCTTCTTCGAGAACAGCATCGTGGGGAACCGCTTGATAGCGGGCACCTCGCGCCCACTGTGTTCCGACCCCGACAGCACGGTAGCCGCACCGGACTGGCGCAATGCCTCGACGTAAGCGCCACCCGGGTAGTACTTAGCCGTGCGGGTGCCGTCGACCATGTCGGCAGTCCACGCCAGCGCGAGCGTCTGCAGGGCGGACACGTTGGCGGCAGTGGGCTTGCCGCATGCCAAGGTCGCCATCCGGTCCGTGCTGCTGCCTTCCGCGTCGGTGTGTTTGCCCGTGGTCAACCTGAGGCCGAGGAACCCGGACGCGTGCGACGCGAGCGTTGCCGTTCCTTCGCCGTCCTTGTTGCAGGTTCCCGGAGCCGCGGCCACGACTCGGATCGGAGTCTTGGCCGCCACTAGCCCGTCGATGCCGGTGGCCAGGTGATCACCGACCGGGGACGGGACCGGGTCGAGGAGTACCTCGCCCACCAGATTCGGCGCCTGCCCCGGATAGTTTTTGATGACCTGCGCGCCCACATACGCCACTGCCTCGCCCCCCACCGAGTGCCCGATGAAGACCATCTTGGTAGGCATGGCCAGGCCAGTGCGACCTACCTTCGCTGCCGCGGCAGCCAAGGAGCGGCTCAACTTGTCGGTGTTGTCCTTCTTCCCGAACAAGTCGGCGACGTTGCGCATGTAGTTGCCGTTGCCGCCAAGGTTCTCCAACGTGCACCCCAACACGTTGGCGCTCGCCAAATCCGGCGCGAACACGAGGTAGCCGTTGCCGGCCAGCTTGCCGGCCAGGTCCGCCATGTTGTCGTTGGAGCGAGCGAACCCGTGCTGCAACCAGACCAGTGCCTTCGGAGGACCCTGCGGGAACCACCAGGTGGTGGGCCGCTGCTGGATCGTCATCGCGCAGCGGATCTGCGTTCTGACGTTGGCGTGCTGCGGGCCGACACCACTGGCCGCCGGCGCGAAGAGCACACCCCCGGCCAGCGTTCCCACCATCACCGACACGAGTACCGCGCGCTTCACAATTCCACCCCCGGAACAGAGAATGACCTCTCGCTCACTCAGTGTAATCCCGGTCGGGTCCATGAGGCAACAGGCCGACGTGACGTCGCCGGTCGTCGTCAGGCTCGGGGAGGCTTCATTCACCCGTCCCGACGTGTCCGCCGGTATTGGGTCTTGGTCCAAGCCACCCGCGTGCATGGACGGTCTGGGCCGGTCCTTGGTCACTCGGCGTAGCAGCCTCACTCAATGTGGGCGAAGGTGAGCATCCCACTCAGCCGCCCACGGATGAGTCATACAAGCCGGTTTGACGCACACCGATGCGGAGCTGGTGGCGTTGATTCAGGTCGGGCGCCGCAAGGTCGAGGCAGGACCCGGCCGCCGCGGTGGTGCCGGTGCAGGCGCGGCGGATGGTCGGGTTGAAGGGCTACGTCACAAGACATCGGCGCCGAGACAACGCCCGCAGCTGAGGTCATCACCAGCTACCACGACCTGTGGCACGTCGAGGGAGTCCTTCCGAATGTCCGAGACCGACCTACGCGCCTGACCGATGCTCCACCACAAGCACGAGTCGATCGAGGCACACCTGACGATCGCCTTCGCCGCGCTCGCCGTCGCCCGTCACCGGCAGCGACTCTGCGGCCTCAGCATCTGAACGATCAAACGCCAACTGCCGATGCGGACGACGACACCGTGCCTGATGAGCAACTCGCTGACATCTCCGGCGAGAGCATCGTTCCGATGCCACCCCTCCGCCCCTCCGCCCTTGCCGCCCTTGCCGCCCTTGCCGCCCTTGCCGCCCTTGCCGGGATAGCAACGCTGCGCCGGGGGCGCACCGTGGTACGCGAAGATTCGGGTGCCGTGTGTTGAATTGCGGAGGCAGCGCCGACTACCCGAGCGTGCGAAATGTCGGCGGGCCATACGGCGGTGGTGGAGCCGGCAGCCACGTCTTGGTCCAGGCCTCGAAGTCCCTGCCGCACATCGTGAAGGCGTTGCCGGCGCTGATGTGGGACAGTTGCACGTCGGACGCCCCGATCCGCAGTTTCGTGCATTTCAGCGGTCCACCGGGTCCGACATCGATCACCGGCCACCGGTACTCTGGCGTGGCGCCCTGTCCACCCACCGACATCCAGCCGGGCTTGGTCTTGACGTCCATTGGGTAGTAGGCGGCGCCGTGGGCCAGTGTCTTCTGCTGATGAATGCCGGTGAACAGCGAGTTGGGATCGTTTGGTGCACGTGCACCAAACGGTCCCAAGTTCGTTCAGGCCGCGTCGGGTTTGCCGAGCACCGCGTGTTCGGTCACCGCCACATCCAGGTCTGTGGCCACATCACAGATC
>JBAXOQ010000409.1:0-3735 GCA_037133175.1 Actinomycetes bacterium | reverse complement strand
GTGGGGGTGGTGCGACGGGGGATTCAGCCGAGGATGACTTGGCCTCGAGAGGCGTCGAAGGTGACCCCCAGCGTTGTGAAGATGGCGATGCCGGTGTTGAGGGAAGTCCCGCCGCTGGGCATGGTCTGAATGATCATCTGATTCTTGCCGGGGGTGTCACCGGCGGTGGAAGTCCAAGCTTGTTGGGATCCGATTTCACCCTGCGCGGAGACTGGGTATAGCGAGACGTTTTGGCCTTTGGGTACCCCGCCCATGGGAGGTGCACCGGGGATCGTCGGGGATGCAAACAGGTAGGGCGCGCCACTGTCGAAGGAAGTTGCCACGCAGGCGGGAGTGGCCTTGTTGAACGCCCAACACGCGGTGGTTAGGTCACTGGACCAGGCAGGTACACCGTTCGGCAGAGTCATCTCCGGTGCCCGCACCATCTGGTAGACCGCGACCGGGTTCTGCGGAGTGACGTTCAGCGCCAGCGTCCCGGAGCCCGAAGCTGGGGACGCGGTGATTGCGAAGCTCGAGGGTGGTCCGCCGGCCAACTGCATCAGCGGGCTGAAAATTGCGCCACCACCTAGTCCGATCCCGAGAATCCCGGAGAAGTGCTGGGCCTTGGCAAGCGCATCGAGTCCGTTGGCCCCCATGCAGCTCGGGTTCGTCGTCGAGCAAGTTGCCGACTGCACGACTTGAATCGCAATCGGTCCACTCGTCGCGATATCGCCGATGGTGACTGGTGCGCTGGCCTGAACACCGTTGAACACAGTGCCGTCGGCAAACGTCACGTTGACAGCGTCGGTGCCGAGTTCGATTCCCGCTGTTCCGACGCCCCCCGTGAAGATTCGCAGGCCAGGGGATCCGGTGTCCACCAGCACTGGGACCTTCGGACCCCCGGCGACCGATACCGTGGCGGTCAGTAGCGGTCGGACGGAGTTGATCTCCGGCATGTCGAGTTTGATCTCAACGCCGTTCAGTGCCGTGGACGTGAATGGGTTCGGGGAGGAACACGCACCTACACCCAAGCCCAGCAGAGTCGAGCAGACGATTATCGCGAGAGCCTGCCATGGCATGCGTCCCACCCGATTCACCGCTCCACGATAGTGCTGCCGGTGTCGATGTTGCAGCTGACGAGTCGCCTGGGCGGCTTACCTGGGGAACGGCACCACCGTCAGGGCCGATAGGGGACGCACCTCTTCGCCCTTGTTCCCGTAAAGCCGTCGTCCCGGTTCTTTGACGAGAGCGGCCCGCGACGGAGGCCCGACTATGAAGCGTGGGCAATACGCCGGACTTGAACCTCGATCTCGCCGCCGTCATGTTTGATCGTTCGGGTCTCGACAGGGCCAGCCAACTTCGTGATGGTTTTGATCTTTCCTGTCCGGATGTCGCTGGCAGCCACTCTCGCCGTCTGCTCTTGGTTCGGGGAGTAGATCTTCCAGGTGACCCACGTGCCTGTGCGTGAGTTGGCGATCCCCTCTGCTTTCATCTTTGTGAGGGAGCGGGCGTTTGGTACGCCTTCCGTTCCGAGTACGTCGGCGAGAGGGACTGCCCGCTGGTCGGTTTGGTGTTCGGCTCGAATCCGCTTGTTGATCTTACGGTCTCTGGTGGTCACGATTTCGACGGCTTGAGCACGGTCGATGCCGACGTATTCCAGGTCACGATCAATTTCGTAATCCAACGTGAGCCACTTGTTCATGTGGAATGCGCCCGTCTCGAAGTCATAAACCCAGAATCGCTGGGTCGCTTCATCCAACATGGCGAGCCACACGAACTCCCCGGTGGGTTTCGTTATCTCCATGAGTGTTCCGCGCAACATGCCACTCACCTTCCTCTCTTCTTGTGGGTTGGCGTGACGCCTTCCACTTCAAGTTCACCGAGTCCGTCCGGTATGACGACCTGGGCGCTGGCTGTTCGCATTTCGTCGCGGTTGGCGCGCACGACTTCGGGGTCCGTGCCTGGATCACGAACCTCGTGGTACAGCGCGTCCGTCGATGCGGTGCAATACATACCCACGTCAAATCAAGCCTGTGAGAATGCCCTTGACGCCCTCGGTGAAGTTTTCAGCGTTTGGCGCCACGTATGTATACCGGAGCGCGTCACGGAAGTCACTGGTGATGATCGGGATCTCGTCAGCGACTTCACCTGCCTCTTTGACGAGTTTGCGAGCGATGGATTCTGGAGACTCGACTCGGTATTCCAAGCCCGTAGTGCTCCACGAGAACGGGACGACGGCAAGGATGTCGCTCGTGACTTGCGGCTCGGCTTCAACTGCCACCAGCCCGATGTTCAGTGCTGCCGAGCCATAATCCTCCCCGAACGTGTCGAGGACCGAAGCAGGCGTGTTGCGGCTCTTTCCTTCCTCATCCTGTCGCTTACAACACCTTACATCATCTTATCGGCTGTACGCATCCCCTGCTAAGCCGACTTTCGAGCAACGCTCAGTCGCACAGTTCGACACGAACCAGCCCCACAACCGAAGTCCCCCAGACCGCAATTCTCGTCCGCTGACTTGAGCTAATGACGCAGGGCAGCCAGCCTTGATCATTATCGCGCACCCAAAACAACACGACTTGCCGTACTCCGCATTTCGGATGCAGAGGCGAAGAGAATTCGTCGACGTGGCCGCGCGAGCTCAAAGGGAACATCCCTACTCAAGTGGGCGGACAACCGTCAGGTTGGGCAGCCCGTAGGAGTCCTTCTCGCTGACCGCCCACTCGTAGCTGTCCTGGTCGATGGCAATGGCATTGACCGCCACCTGCGGGTGTGCCATCAGATAGTCCGGCAGCGTTCCCAGCGGGCCTTTGCGCGACAGCATGCAGGCGGCAACCACGATATCCACCTTGACTTGATCCATACCGCCGTTCAGGTAGGTCAGGTAGTAGCTTGCCAATCGATCGTCGCGCGAGAAGCACGGAGTCAGCACGCTCACCCCGTTGTGTGACTTCGCGTACTCTGACGCTCGGACGATCTGCTCACCCGATTGCTGCAGCGATGCGGAGTGGGTCAGCAGCCAGCCCTGTTTGGTGATGGCTTGCCACCCGGCGTTGGTGTCGTTTTGGTTCAGTTGCGCCAATGCAAGTTCGGTCAGCAGTGAGACGGTCAGCAGTGTCACGACCAACGCATACGTTCCGAGCGCGAGCACCTGGCTGCGGGGTGGGACCTTCACTACCTTCTTGCCGGTTCGTAAGGAGGCCAGTCCCGCGCAGACCGCGATTGCCGCCAGCATCCATGCCAGGTACATCGTCTTGACGGTGTAGTAGCTCGGCTCACCGACGCTCTTCCACTCTCGAATTCCAACGGCACCCAACACGATCAGCGCGATCGCCGCCACCAAGTACGCATATTGCACCGGCTTGGTCGAACGTCCATGACCGACCAGGATCAGGGCGACCAAGGCCACTGCCACGCCCGCGTAAACCAAACCCTCAAGGCCTTGGAAGTAGCCGGCGGTCTCCCAGTTGTGATCGATGTTCCGCCGTGTGAGCAGCACGAACATTGGGGCGCAGGCGACCGCAGCGATCGCCGTCCACACCACCGCCGACCACCGCCTGCGCGCGCTCGCCAGCCAGAATCCGCGGGTCGTCCACAAGTACAGCGGCCACAGTACAAGCCCGAGCAGCGCGCAGATCGGGTAGATGGCCGACGCGGCCGTCAGTGATGCACCAACGAGCAGACCGTCGCGCCGCGGGGACCGGGTCGCGGTGGCGGCCAGCGCCATCGCCGGGATGATGACGACGACTCCGGCAGTGA
>JBAXOQ010000408.1:0-3749 GCA_037133175.1 Actinomycetes bacterium | reverse complement strand
GCGGGCGTACTCGGGCTTCTCTTCGTACGTCATGATGCCCGGGTGCTCGCGGAACTGACGGCGCACCTCGAAGATGACGGCACCAGCGGCTCGCGACACGGCGTTGATGGCCAGTCCGGAGAACATAAACACCACGGCCGCACCGATGATCAGGCCGACCAGGTTGCGCGGATTGGCGACATCGAGAATGCCCAGGTACTGCTCGGCATTCTGGGCCCCGCCGACGCTCTCCAACGTGGCGTCTTTGGCCACGGCCACGGCAGCCAGAATGGAATCCCGGTACGACCCGAATAGCGCGGTCGCGGCCAGTACCGCGGTGGCGATGGCGATTCCCTTGGTGATTGCCTTGGTCGTGTTGCCGACCGCGTCCAGGCTGGTGAGAACCTTGGCGCCTTCCGGGCTCACGTCGCCGGACATCTCCGCGATGCCCTGAGCGTTGTCAGAAATCGGGCCGAAGGTGTCCATGGCGACGATGACGCCCACCGTCGTGAGCAGCCCGGTGCCTGCCAAGGCGATCGCGAACAGGGCCATGATCAGCGAAGCACCGCCGAGGACTGCTGCTGCGTAGACCGCGGCCGCAATGATCAACGCCGCGTAGACCGCTGACTCAAGACCGAGCGAGATACCGCCCAGGATCACCGTCGCGGGACCGGTCAGGGAGGCTCGGGAGACATCCGAGACGGGCTTGCGACTCGGCTCGGTGAAGTAGCCGGTCAGCAGTTGCATCGCGACGGCGAGCACGATCCCGATCAGCACAGCGCCCGTGGCCATCAATCGCGGGTCGAACGACTGGAGCGAAAGCACGTCCACGCCGAGCTTGTCGAGGGAGACGCCCTTCATCTCGGTGATGCGTGCCGGCACCAACCAGAACACGGCCATCACGACCAGAATGGCCGAGATCAACGCCGAGATGAAGAAGCCGCGGTTGATTGCGGTCATTCCGGAACGGTCGCTCGGGCGAGGCGCCACCAGGAAGATACCGATGACTGCGGTGATCACACCGATTGCCGGGATGATCAGGGGCAGAATCAGACCGATCTCTCCGAAGGCCACACGACCAAGGATCAGGGCTGCCACCAGAGTGACGGCATATGACTCGAACAGGTCGGCGGCCATGCCGGCGCAGTCGCCGACGTTGTCGCCTACGTTGTCAGCAATGGTGGCAGCGTTGCGCGGGTCATCCTCGGGAATCCCCTGCTCAACCTTGCCGACCAGGTCCGCTCCGACGTCTGCGGCCTTGGTGAAGATTCCACCGCCGACCCTCATGAACATCGCCAGCAGCGCAGCCCCAAAACCGAATCCTTCCAACACCTTGGGTGCGTCGCCCTTGTAGATCAGCACAACAACCGCAGCACCGAACAGTCCCAGTCCGACAACGAACATGCCGGCAACGCCGCCAGCCCGGAAGGCGATCTTCATGGCAGCTTCCTCGCCCTGATCGTTCGCTGCGGCGGCCACCCGAACGTTGGCGCGCACAGCCAGCCACATGCCGGTATACCCGGCTACGGCCGAGAAGACCGCACCGACGACGAAGAATAACGACCGGCCGATTCGCTCGGAGGTAGTTTCCGCCGGCAGTAGGAACAGCACGAAGAAGACCACGACGGCGAACACACCGACCGTCTTGAACTGTCTGTTGAGGTAGGCAGAGGCCCCTTCCTGGACGGCCCCGGCGATCTCCTGCATCTTCTCGGTGCCCTGGCTGTTGGCCAGAACCCCCCGCACCAGCACCGCCGCAACCAGCAGCGCCATCAAGGCGATCAGGGCCACCACCGCCACATACACGAGATTCGCTCCTGAAAGCGAAACGATGTCACCAGCTGGTGAGCTGACTGTCGACATGCCGTCTCCTCATCGAGAATTACTACCTGGGTTGACTCATACCTGGGCTGACTCGCGCCGAGCACGACAGCGTCGATAGTCCGAAGCAGCCGACCCGTGCGGCGCCGGTTTCGGTTGGAAACCGGCAACTTTCCCGGGAGTCTACTGTTGTGATATTTCCCTGCAATAAACCGCCCCATGGACACGCCCCAGATCAGCGGCGCGCCGCTGACCCCCGATCAGCGGGGGCGGTCGGGGCTCACTGCGAGTCAAGCCCTTGATCGAATGCCAAGGTTCGCTGTGGCCTAACTAGGACCTTCCGAAGCGGTCGGCCAAATCATCTTGATGGTGCTGGGGACGGCGTCGATGTCGACCACGCACTCGGGAACAACCGACGAAATCACCGCAAAGGCCAGTTGATCTTCCGAATTCGATCCCTGTTGGGGACCGCCCTCACTGACCAAGACGGCAAACTGTCCACCGCCATCGGAAAGCTCGATCAGGATGTCGTCGGCTCGATCAGCGGCCCGGCCATGAGCAAGTGCGATGGCGCAGGCTTCGCCAACGGCCAGCCGGACTTCGTCTAGGACGTCCTCGTCGACCCCGCAACGGCGGGCGGCGGCACTGGCCACCAACCGAACCAGCCGGACATGCTCGGGCTTGCCCGGAACGCACAGCGAGACCGTGGGCACTTCAGCCGGCCCACACGTCGTCAACCGTGGGATACAACGGGATTGCGGCGTCCAGTCCGGTGATCCGGAAGACCTTGGTGATGCGATCAGCCGTCGCGACAACGGCAAGCGAGCCACCATTCTCGCGGGTCTTCTTCAGCGCCTTGACCAAGACGCCGAGGCCGGTGGAGTCCAGGAAGTCGACTCGAGAGAGGTCCACGACGATGTCAAACACTTGGGCATCAGCCAACCGAGTCAGTTCTGCATCGAGTTCAGGGGCGGTGTAGACGTCAACCTCTCCCTTGACCTGCACAACCCACGATCCCCGAACTTCATACGTCGACAGTGTGAGATCCACCGCTACCCTTCCCTAGCAGCAACAGCTGCAATCCTGTGGCACTACCGGACTAACGATTACGCGACCTGCCCCACCGCCCTACTGTGGCACAACCGGGCGCACTGTGACGCATATTCTAGGGTGGCGGGCCGGCCCGAGCGCGGACTTCAATCGTTGGCGGTTCGGCGCCAGCCATTGTGACGATCTTAGCCACCAATCCCGGCGGGTCGCCCGAGATGGTGACCATCACATCGCCACCTTCCACCTCGCATTGAGCCAGCCTGCCACCGCCGAGCACCGCGATCCTTTGTGCAGCCGGACAAGGATCACCCGAAGTCAGGTGTTCGGCACCAGCCAAGGCCGCCAGGTCAGCCGCGGAACTCAACTTCGCCCGAGCGGCGGATAGCTCACCGAGAGCCAGTGCCGCGAGCCCAACCACAAGGCAAACGCACATCAGGGCGCAGCCAAGGATCGTAGCCGACCCAAGGTCGCCAATCGCCGGTCTCGAAGGTTTGCGCCCGGGTTTTCCCGGGCTCACCGTGGCCCGCCCACTAGCGCGGTTCCTGCTCTGCGATGGATTGCGAGGTCACGGTCATCGGGCCCAGCGGCACTCCCACCACCGGGATCCGCACCGACGTAGAGACTGTGACAAGGACATCAACACCGTCGCGCTCCACCCGGATCGTGGCTCCGGGGGCCGCCCGGACCGCAGTGTCCCGGACCGAGGCCATCGAATCGCCCCTAGCCGCCGCGCGCGCTCCCAACCGAGCAGCCTCCTGCGTTTGCACATGACTGATGGCAATGGCCGCAGCGAACAGGGTCATGGCCAAGACCACCACGAAGGCCAACAACACCACCGCGAACTCGGCGGTCACCATGCCCCCATCCGGCACCTTCGACAGCTTCGATCTGTGCGCCGT
>JBAXOQ010000407.1:0-3761 GCA_037133175.1 Actinomycetes bacterium | reverse complement strand
CTCGCATCTTCGGACGGCGGAATTATCCCATCCTGCGCGACAGTTCACGATCGACCACAAAACGTGGTTTTGGTCGCAGCCGAAACTGCTCGATTATGGACTGAGGTCCATCGCAGGATGGTATTTCAAGATGTCCTTGCCAACAGAATGCTCTGCGAGCTGCGAGTGGACCATTTAGTATCAGCCGGGGCAACGACAGCAGTTGCGGCCCCACGAGGGTGACGGCAGCGACTCCTGAATCGCGATGGATACGCGCCGTAGCTTCTCAAGAAATCGCCGCAACCAGATTGTGCGGGGCGGACAGCATGACACAGTGATCCCCCTCGACCCATTCCCTCTTGACACCTGCCGTTTCAGCGAAGGCAGCGGTGAATGGATCGGGGAATGTCAAGTCGTCAGTGAGCGCGATGTATCGCCGGGGTGTGGCCACATCTTCCACGCCGACGCGAGCTTTGGTCAGGTAGACGCCCAGCGGATTGGGTGTGAGCTTCGAATAAACTTCACGGGCGCGCGATTCCGAAAGATGCTGGAAGAAACGCTGCCACGCGGCCTCGAAGGTAAGGAGCAATGAGTCATCCGGGCTCTGTGCAGCCAGCTTGAAGTAGCCCGGGCGTCGTTCCGGAGGAACCATATCGATTCCCCGTTCATTCCGCCGGAGTGCGACTCCCGCGACAAAGATGATCTCCGCAACTTTCTCCGGTCGCGCCGCAGCTGCGAATGGCAGTAGCCAGCCACCGTTGGAGTGGCCAACAACGCGGACCGGTCCCGCGGGCAAAGCGTCGATTTCCTCCACCAGCGCCTGTGTGTAGTCATCGAGCGTCAAATGGGCGCGAGGTGTCATGTCCTCCCCACATCCGGGCAGGTCGAACGCCGACGCCGAAATCCCGACCGCATCAAGTTCGGCCACGACCGAGTCCCAGCACCAAGCGCCGTGGGAGCCACCATGAACCAGCAGGACATGAGAACTATCGTTCACATGTTCAGTGTGACCCGTCGCCTTGTGGCCAGGCAAGTCACCCAAGATAGCTGCTACAAGTCCCGGTCACCCACAAGTGCGGATTGTCGACGTGCACGGGTAGTCCGGTACCGATTGTGCGGCAAATGACCCTCGAAGAGAATCCCGCCAGCTCCCCGAGCGTCCAATAGCCGACCTCTTTTCGGCGCCCGAGGTCCGCCGACCAGAAACGGTGCCATCCGAGATGAGCGTCGGTTCGGCCGCGACACCTCAGCTGATCGACAGGAATTGGCCTGGCGCCTATTCCTCCTTAGCGCTCACTGTTGTCTGGTTGCCAGGCGGCGGTTTGGAATGCCCAATGCTTGGCCACCATCGCCGCTGCCGTCTTCGCCGTGTTGCAGGCCACGCCCACGCGCTGGGCCCGGTGCGCCTTGTGTCGCGGTGCCCGGCCGGGCGGCGGTGCTGGTCAAACGACAGCAATGCCAACCTGCCCAGTGTTACGGTGGTGATCTTGAAGCCGTTAGGGCCCGCCGAAGGTATCGGTGCGCCCTGCTAGATACTTCTCGCCAGCCGAGCAGGAGATGACCATGCGTGCGTTCACGCAACCAGCCCGACCAGGGTTGTTCATTTCTGTCGGCGCCACGCTCATGCTGGCGCTGTCGGTGGTGGCCGGGCCGGTAACGGCCCCCGCTGCTTCTGCCACCGCGCAAATCCAGCCGATCGCCATCCAGCCGATTGCCGGAAATCCACGTGCTGCCAGCGGCACGCGCGTTCCGGCTCGGATGCCGCGCTCGGAGGCCGTCGTGCTTGTCGGAGGCGGCGGGTCGGTAACCCCGTTTGTCACACCCCAGCGGTCCTGCCGACAAGGCCCGCCAGCGGGCAAATCCCTGACTCCGCTGTATAGGACTTTGAACCGGACAGGGTTGCGAACGTACACGGCACCAACGATGGCCGGTGTCGGCCCGGTCGTGCTCCCCACCAGCGCTGGCAGTTCCTTTGACTGCGGCAAGACGCTGCCCGCGCGTTACACGATCGATTCCGCCGGATCGCTCAACGCTGGTGGAAAACGCTTAGCAGCGTTCCTTCGATATCTAGCGAGATCGCGGGGTGTCACTTCGGTTCACCTCGTCGGATACTCCATGGGCGGCAATTTTGCACGATCTGGGATAGGGCATCTTCGTGCATCACACTCAGGCCTATCCATCAGATCGCTGAGCACCTTGGCGACTGGCTGGCGCGGCACGTATGCGGCCGAAATCGCTGCCGGTGATCTGCCGATTTCCAGTTGTTCAGGACAGCCGACCTGCGAGGCTCTGGCACAGGACTGGATCGACAATTACTCCGGAACCTCGTCCCCTGCGCTCGTACAATCGACACGGCGTTACCTGGATGGCACGCGCAATGATCGGGGCTGGAACTACCGTCAACGTGGCGCGCTCGATGGCATCCCGGTGACCTTGTTCGGTGGTGATTACTTCCGCCTTGCCGGGGCCAGCCGTGATGTGTGGCCCAATGATGGCTCGGTCAGCCTGTGGAGCGCGCTAGCTCAAGGCTTGCCTACCCGAATTTTGCCCTGCGCTAGGCGTTACAGCTTCCCCGTCACTCACAGCCGATGGGTGACCGGTCCCCTCGGACTGCCCGACCACCTCCAGATACAGGCGAATCCAGCTGTCATCCGGCGCCTCATCAAAACCATCGACAAGAACCGCGCCTAAGGCCGGGCGCACATCCCGACGCAGGCGGGGCAGTCGTCTGCGCTCATAGAAGAGTATCTCTGCGACGTTGATGTCGATAGCGAAGTAGATCCCGGAAAGAGATAGGGGTCGTTGCCCAAACCCAGCACCATTGGACGTTGCCACCTGACACTAGCGCGGCGACCGGAAACACGTAGGCCGGAATTTGAGCGTGCCGCTGGTCGCGACTCCCCTGCTGTGATCAGCGCAATCGCCGCGGCGACAACTGGACCTTTGTCACCGCATTCCATTCAGCGACCAGAAACGGTGCCATCCGAGATGAGCGTCGGTTCGGCCGCTAGAAGTCTGCAGGGTTGACGGAAATGCGTTGCGGCGACAACTGTTGGAAAATCGGCCGATGCTACTGGGAGTCCAGACGCAACAACATGCACAATCCCGAGTTGACCGGACCCTGCTTCAGCCGATCAGCGGGAACCTGCGAGCGTGGGCGAGCTTGTCCAGGGCTTGCTGCATTCGCCCGGTGACGAGGTCATACCCGGCTTCGGGGTCGAGGTCGGCTCCGAGCTCCGCGCGCAGATCTATCGGCGGCAGAACCTCGACGGTGATCTTTGCCGGCAGCGGTACCCGGCCTGGAACGTCGAGAACGGTCACGCCCCATGGCGGCGCGATCTGCACCGGGGCGACGTCGATCCGCAGCAGCTCGTGCAGGTGCAGCAGCCGCGCCAAGCGCTCGCCCGGCCCCAGGAACAGCGCCGTCTCCTGGCCGCCGATCGCCACGACCGGGACGATCGGGACGTCCAGTTGCAGCGCGAGCCGCACGAACCCGGTCCGGTGGGCGAAATCGATGTCTGCGGAATGCCATGTCGCTCGGTAGGTCTCATGATCGCCACCGGGATACACAAGCAGCGCCGCGTCCTGCGCGAGCGCCCGCCGCATGTTCTCCGGCGAGGCCGGCACCGTTCCATAGGGAACAGCTAGGGCACGCACACCGGGGACCTTGAAGACGAGATCGTGGGCGAGCTGGTGGAAGACGCGGTCGGCGCCGAAGTGGTCATAGAAGGCCCTGTTGCCTCACGTCAAGTTGCCCGCGTAGCGGTCTTCGTTGCCTCAGC
>JBAXOQ010000406.1:0-3817 GCA_037133175.1 Actinomycetes bacterium | reverse complement strand
GGGCTGGACACTGCTGGTGGCGGACACGTTTGCCGGGGATGTCGGGTCGATCTATTCGTGGTCGTTGTCGATCACCCCCGAGGTACTCCCGCCCGCTCCCCCACCGCTGGTGGTGCAGGCCCAGACGCCGCTGGCCGGCTGCGTCACGCCACCACGGTCCCTGCCGCGTACCGGAACCCGCCAGCTCACCGCGCCCTTATGCCGCACCAACGGCCGGATGAACATCACCACCACCGTCACGGGCAAGGCCAAGTACAAAGTGGTGCGCAAGAGCAACGGCATGGTGTCCCTCAAGACCAACAAAACCCGCGGCAAGATCACCGTCACCTGGAGTGCACCCGCGTCCGCCGCCTTCTCCGCCTACCGACTGACCCGCTCCTACAGACTGTGATCGACGGCCACTATGTGATGCCAAGATCGCCGACCAGCTGATCACCCGGATAGCCAGACATGCATATCCGCTCCCTCTTCGGCAAACTCGGTGGGTAGTCACGCGCGGTGGGCCACCCGTGGAACATCAACGAGAGTCTCGCTTCGTTCACCCGATGGTAAGACCGCTGCGCCGATATCTAGCGGAGAGGCATGATGTCGCTGGACAACGGTCACGCCGACGGCGCTGGCCGTATCGAGTAGCGATATGGTGGCTGAATGGTTGCCATTTGGTTGCACGAAGGGTACCGTGAAACACATGGACCCGAAGACTGCAGCCGCCGGATTTCTCACCGAGCATCCACACGAATGGGTGGTGCAGTTCGTCGCCGAAATTGGGGACGAGATTCGGGCGACCTCCCTGTCCGAAGCGCTGGAGCAATCGGCACTCTCGGACGCGGAGGCGGCGAGACTGTTCCACGTGTCACGCCAGGCGGTGACGAAGTGGCGGACGCAGGGGGTGCCGCCGAATCGACAGCCGGACGTGTGGGATTTCGTCGACGCCATCAACCTGCTCGCACGGTATGTGCGGCTGGAACGACTGCCCGCTGTGCTCAGGCGCCAGGACGCGAACGGGTTAGCGTTTCTGGATGTGGCGCGTACTGAATCGTGCACCGCGATGAAAGTGCACATGGAAACAGTGTTCGACGTGCGCCGCATCGCCTCATGACGGGTCTCACCCCGCAGACCGAAGACATTCCCCGACGGTTGCCATGGTTCCGGATCGCCGACCCTGCCTGGGTTAACCCGCTCGATACGCGATATGCCGAAGAGCACGGCGGCCGGTGGAACAGTCCGGGTTCGCACCCCACGTTGTACCTGTGCGAAGACACCGCAACCGCGGCAGCACAGATTGCGCGCCTGCTGGATGGGACACCCGTGCATCCGGAGGATCTGCGAGATGACGCTTTCCTGCTCATACCCGTGACGCTGCCCTCTGCGATAACAGCTGCCGACGCACATACCCCCATGGGTTTGCGGGCGCTCGGTCTACCTGATACCTACCCGGTGACCCAAGCAGGCCAACTCGTGCCCCAGGCAACATGTCAACCCATCGGGGATGAATGCGCCCGCCAGCACCTGCGCGGCGTGCACGCACGTAGCGCCACGAGTGGCGCGCGACCCGAGAACAGAGAACTCGCCTGGTACCCACAGTCAGGCGAACGCGCGCACCCTGCCCTGCCGATGCCCTACGCGCTGTGGCGCAACGCCCGCTAGGTCGAAGCGCCGAAGGACCTCATGAGCGGGCATATCTGTAGTCGCCCACCGTGCGTCATTACCCACCGAGTTTGCCGAAGGGGATCCGCTCGATATGGCGGCTTCATCTGGTGAGATGGGGTTGGACGTGGTCGGGACACTGGTTCAATGATTGTGGTCAGGGTGCGCGGTTGGTGGTTTCGGGGTGCCGATCTCGGCGCGAAAGGGTGGTCTCGGGTCTGCTGGCAGGTCTGTGACTCGCCTCGCGGAGTAGTCTTGCGGGGGCGGTCATCTTCCAACTCGCGAAGGCGCCCGGGGTCCCACCCGATGATTGGGCCCCCTGAAGTGACTCGGTGTCGGGTCATGGGAGGTTCGCTGTGTCTGCTGATACTCATCGCGCCCCTGGGAACACCCCCCCCCCAGACGCATGCCGTGACTGGGTTGTTGTGGGTTGAGGGCGTCGGGACCGCTTTAGTGTCCGGCGCCGAACTCGTCGCCGCTGATGCCGCTGGCGCGGGGTTGGGTGTGGTGGTGCAGGACAGCTCCGGGGTGATCGTCGCGGCAAATGATGTCGGCGGGGAATTGTTGGGGTTGAGTTGGGATCAGTTGGTGGGCCGCACGTCGCGGGACTCGCGGTGGTCGGCGGTGTCCGTGCAGGGCGTGGCGCTGACGGGTGATCAGCACCCGGCGATGCGCACGCTGGCCACCGGTGAACCGGTCGACGATTTCCTGATGGGCGTGTTGATTCCGGCCGGTTCGGACGCTGGGCGGATCCAGTGGTTGAGCATTTCCGCGTACCCGGTCGGGACGCCGGTGGTCGGGGTGGTGACGGTGTTCACCGACGTGTCCGATCCCAGCCTCGCCCAGGGCCCGGACCGGATGCTGGCCGCGGTCCAGGGGGTCGCTGCCGCGGAGCAACGGTTCGCGTCGATGTTCTACACCAATGCCGCGATGATGATGCTGATCGATCCGGATAACGGGCAGATCGTGGATGCGAATCAGGCCGCCGCCGATTTCTACGGGTACCCCGCCGAGCAGTTGCGGTCCATGCTGATATCGGAAATCAACATGCTGCCCGATGAGCAAGTCGCTCGGCTGCGGGCGCAGGTAGTGGCGGGGGAACGCACCAGCGCGGTTTTCCCGCACCGGTTGGCCAGCGGCCAGATCCGTTCGGTGCTGGCTCAGTCCTCCCCGATTGTTCACCACGGTCGGACGGTGTTGTTCTCCATCGGACGTGATGTCACCGAGCGCGAGCAGGTTGAGATCCAACTGCGCCAAGCGACAGCGGTATTCGACAACACCCTGGAGGCCGTGATCATCACCGGCGCGGCCGGAATCGTGCAGCAGGTCAACCGGGCGTTCACCACGATCACCGGCTGGGACTCCACCCAGGTCATCGGTCTATCCGCCCAAAGCCTGGGCGGTCCTGCCACAACGACGGAGACTCGGGATCGGATCCGGTCCGCGATCCAGGACGGGACCGCTTTCAGCGGCGAGTTCTCGGTGCGCCACGCCGACGCCACGCAGTCCCCGGTCCTGATCAGCATCAGCCCGATCCCCAGCAGGATGGGTGAGGTGACCGGCTTCGTGTGGGTCATGACCGACATCACAGATCGGGTCCGGGCCGAGCAGGAATTGGCTGACACGGCGCAGCAGTACAAGATGCTGGCCGAGAACGTCACCGACGTCGTCCTGTTCGCGAGCCCGCAGTGGAAGCTGGTGTGGGCCTCTGCTTCTGCCCGTGACGTGTTGGGCTACGACCCGACAGCCATGGTGGGCGCCGATGTCACGAATCTGATCCATCCCGATGATGTGCCGTTGCTGATGTCAGCTCGCGTTGCCGTCGACGAGGGCAAGGAGTCCAAGGTTACCTACGAGTTGCGGGCGCGCACCGCCACTGGGGACTACCGCTGGTTGTCCGTGGTGTCCGGTCCGGCACTCGATGCCAACGGCGTGAACATCGGGCGAATCTCGGCCCTGCGCGACATCCACGATCAGGTGCTAGCCCGGCAAGCCTTGGCCGTCACGGCTTCCGAGCTTGCCGATAGTGAGCGGCGGTATCGATGGTTGGCTGAGAACGCCTCCGATGTGGTGTTTCACATCGACGCCGACTCGCTCATCCGCTGGGCCTCACCTTCGGTGGCACGAGTCCTGGGCTGGACCCCCGAACAACTGGTGGGACGGGCGGTGA
>JBAXOQ010000405.1:0-3819 GCA_037133175.1 Actinomycetes bacterium | reverse complement strand
CGTTCTCGGTTCCGGGTCCCGAGCCTGGCCGGGGCGGACTCGGGACAGGATTAGACGGCCGGCAGCAGAAACCGGTTGTCCGGTTGCCCGGCTGAACAGGTCGTCCGGACTCAACCTACTGCGCAAACTGGCACCGGTGATCGAGCCTGCCGAGGTGCCGATGATGATGTCCGCCGTCCGGGCGTCCCACCCCGTCCGGTCCCGGATCGCGGCCAGCACGCCAGCATGAAAGGCTCCGCCAGTTGCACCGCCAGATCCCAGGACCAGGCCGACTCTTGGACGCACTACTCCGGGATCTCCAAATCCCAGGCGCGCACGCCGCCGATGATGCCGGCGACGTTGGGGACGATTGTTACGTCGTCGCCGAGATAGACCGTCAGGCGTCGGGCATTCCCACCGCCGACGTACAAATGATCCCAGCAGAACACCGGTCGCAACCCGTCCACCACTTCCAGGAACCGCTGGCTCCACCTGCGCGGGCCCAGTTCTTTGATCTTGGTGATGCCGATCCAGGTGTCGTACGTGGCGTCCTTTCGGACCGGTGCGTGTGAGAGCTCCAAGTGCGGTGCCAGTCGGCCATTTTCGTACACGGCGCAGCCCAGTCCGGTACCGAGCGTGAACATCACCTCCAGCCCGGTGCGCTGGATCACCGCCGCGCCTTGGACTTCGGCGTCGTTGAGTACCCGGGTGGGGCGGTCGAACGCGGCGGTGAGCACGGACTGCGCGTCCCAGTCCTTCCAGGCCGCAACCAGGCTCGGGTCCTTCTCGGTGTAGGGCCCGGCGATGGTCGGGTAGTGCGGGGTGCTCACCACCACACCGCGCCGGATCATCCCGGGCATGCCCACGGTGACCCGATCGAAGTGCGGCATCTGTTTTGCGATGCGCTTGAGGACGCTGACGAAACGCTCCGGCGGCAGTGGGTACGGCGTACGAATCCGGACCCGGCCGGCGACGAGTTCGCCCTCGTCGTCCAGCACCGAGCCCTTGATTCCCGAGCCGCCGCAGTCGATCCCCAGCGTGAAGATGCTGTGGGGGCGGTCACCGGGAACGGACATACTGATCAGATTGCCCGATGCGGCGCCCCGACCGCGCGCCAACTCGCTCTGTTTGCCTCCAAGCTGCGCAAAGGCGGCTGTTCTCCTTGCCTCCAAGCTGCGCAAAGGCGGCGCTGCCGAGCGGTAGCCAGGCACTCGCTGGCGCTCGTGGCCCGCCTGGCCACCGCTCGCCGCTTGCTTGCTTCGCGTCGGCACAGAGGTGGTTGGGCTTTCGCATACACGCTTGCCGGTCGGTGGTGGCCCTCAGCGAGCACGGTTGCGCCGACCAACGACTCTGCGCCGATCGGTCCAGGAATTCCTTCGCCTCTGCACCCGAAAAGCCGCTCAAGACCGTCGAATTGGACCGGGAAGGCGGCTTTTTGGGAGCAAAGATGAGGATGGTCTAGCGGGGTTCTGGCCGGGATGCACCGGCTAGTGAGGGGTCAGGAGCCAGCCGACCTGGGTGTCGCGGGCGCCGCGGTAGAACTGCTCGACGGTGTAGCCAGTGTCGCGCGCCCACGTCTCCTCAGCCGAGATCTCGGCGGGGTAGTCGTACCCGCTGACGTGGGCCATGATCTTGTCGCGGGTTTCCTGGGGTAGTGGCCAACCACTTGAGAAGGCACGGTAGCGGTCGAGGTACTCCTCGCGGGTCTGCCCATCGAGGCGGACGACGTCGATGAGGATAAGCTCCCCGCCCGGAGCCAGTTTGTCGCGGGCCACGGTCAGGAAGCGCTGCTTGTCGGCGTCGCTGAAGTGGTGCAGTGCGAAGGAAGCCAGGATGATGTCGAAGTGTTCGGGTGTGGTCTCGACCGCCTGCAACAGGTCATCGACGATCAGGCTGACCTCGGGGACGGCGCGGTCGGCGAAGGTTTCGCGGGCGAAGTCCAGCGCACCGGCCGCGCAGTCGACTCCCACGTAGCGCTGCACCGGGGTGCCGAGCATCGCCGGTCCGATCGCCGCCGCGTCGCCGCAGCCGAGGTCGAACAGGGTGTACGGCGCGGTTCTGCGGGCCAGAATCGAGTGCACGGCGGCGAAGACCTCGATGTGTTCCATGGAGTTGGTTTCGATCACGCCGCGGTAGGTCTGCCAGTTGCTGAAGAAGATCGCAACCTCGTCGTTGGAGGACACGTCAGCCAGTGTGCCACGACCGCGACCGACCGCGCCGGTCCGAGGACCACCACTGGAGCACTGTGACCACTGGACCACCGCGACCACTCACAACTTTGCTCCGAAAAACCGCCTACCCGGTCAAGAATCAGCCGGGAGGACGGTCTTTCGGAGCAAAGACGGTTCGGCCTTGGCCTGGTCGTCCGCTTTGGCTGAACTCCAATGCCGGTGAATTGCCAGGGTGAGCGCCCCGAAAACTCCGAGCTCGGAGGACCTGAACGTGGCGGCTCAGCTAGGCAGACCCGTCAGCTTCCCAAGGTTGCGGTTTCGATCCCCCGCTCAGACCTCTGCAGTGGGCACCCACGGCGCTGGTTCCCGACGCAGAAACGCACCCATCCCTGCCTGTGCCTCAGCACTGGCGAACAGGCGCCCGGAAAGTTCCGCGGTGTAATCAAACGCGTCGCCGCGCTCCATCCGCCGGACCTTGGCCAACAGCTTCTTGGTAGCCGCCAGCGCATTTGGACCACCGCGGCGGAGCTGGTCGACGTACCCTTCCACGGTTGCGTCGAGGGCATCGTCGGGCACCACTTGGTTCAGTAGCCCCGCTTGCTTCATCCGATGCGCGGACACTCGCTCTCCCGTAAGGAACAACTCGTACCCGTCGGAAACGTTCATCCGCTCAAGGCAGACGACCGAGATCACCGCCGGGGCCACTCCGAGGCGCACCTCCGAAAAGGCGAACTTGGCTGACTCCGCGGCCACGGACAGATCACAGGCGGCAACCAGTCCGTTGCCGCCGCCAGCGACGTGGCCCTGCACCTTGGCGATCACCGGTTTGGGGTGGTCCAGGATTGACTCCAGCACGTTCACGATGGCGCGGGGACCGTTCCAGAGCTTGTCCTCGGACGCGGCTCCAGTGGCGGCTCGTAGGTCCGCGCCGGCACAGAATGTGTTGCCCGATCCGGTGATCACAACGACTCGTGCCTGCTCATCCGCGGCAGCGTCAGCAAGCGTCTTCATGAGATCTGCCAGCGCGGCCTTGGAGTCGTCAGGCAGGCGGTGGAAGTCGTCGACGACTACGGTTCCGAATGGAAGGAGTCCGGGAAGAGTGGCGATCAATTCGACGTCCTCAGGCTTTCGGGCCGAAAGAACTAGCACCCTGTCACCGATGCCAGCCTCCGCCACAGCCTTCAGCACAGCAGTGGTCTTGCCAATACCGGACGGCCCTTCGACGACAATCCCGCGTCCCGGGGTTTGGAGCGCGACAAGTAGCCTCGTGTACTCGACCGGCTTCACAAAGGTATAGGTTGGAACGCCAGACTGGACAAATACCTCTTGCAGCTTCGGCATGCACCCCACCTGTCTTCGCCCAACATCCCATGCACCTAGCGCGTTAGGAATGGGCGCGCAGGTACCGCCCTCCCAGTCTACCTTGCGTCGGCCGATCGATGTGCTTCGAGGAGCCTCTCAACGCAACGGATGCCCGTCTGATGCAGGAACTCGCCGACACGCATTGCTGGACCTCGCCCTCAAGCGGAGTGGCCTTACGGTCAACCTACCTTCTAGCCGACAGTCCGTTTCCTACACATGCACGGACCTATCCTCGAGCCCAGACTTGTTTGAACACTCTTTGGAGGGCCGCGGGCTCAATACCATTCGATTCGTACACGTAGCGCAC
>JBAXOQ010000404.1:0-3846 GCA_037133175.1 Actinomycetes bacterium | reverse complement strand
AGCCCTTGCCGTCCATGCTGATCTGAACACCATGCCGTTTTACAAGCCCGATGAAGTCCGAACTGGTGAACTGGCTACCCTGGTCAGTGTTCATGATTTCCGGAACGCCGTATTTAGCGATGGCTTCCTCCAGGGCGTCAACGCAGGGATCGGCTGTCAGGCTGTTCGACACTCGCCAGCTCAGCACCTTGCGTGTCGCCCAGTCCAACACGGCGCAGAGATAGACAAAACCCCGGCGCATCGGAATGTACGTCGTGTCCATCGCCCAGACGTGATTTGGGCGATCGATGGTGAGGTCACGCAGCAAGTACGGATAAATCCGGTGCTCTTGGTTGCGTCGGCTCGTATTGGCCTTGCGGTAGATCGCCTCGATTCCCATTTTGCGCATCAGCGTGCCGACATGCTTGCGCCCGACCTCGTGGCCTTCGAGCAGGAGCATGTCCCGAAGCATCCGAGCACCCGCAAACGGGTATTCCAGATGCAATTCGTCCATGCGGCGCATCAGTCGCAGATCGGCGTCCGGCGTGGGCTTGGGCAGGTAATAGACCGATGAACGGGATAAATCCAACAACCTGGCCTGTTGGACAACCGGCAGTTTGTGGCGAGGGTCGATCATCGCTTTGCGCTCGCATCGTCGATACGACCGAGCGCGCAGGACAAAAAATCAATCTCCAGCGCCTGCTGACCGATCTTGGCGTGCAACTCCTTCAGATCCGGCACCACCGCCTGCTTCTCGGCGGCCGTGGCAAACAAACCGGTGGCGTTCTCAAGCAATTGCGTCTTCCATTGCGTGATCTGGTTGGGGTGGACGTCGAACCTTTCTGCAAGCGTGGCGAGGGTCTCGTCGCCCTTGAGGGCGGCAATCGCCACCTTCGCCTTGAATGCGGCAGTGTGATTACGGCGGGGTCTTCTCATGGCTTCTGCTCCTTAGCAGGCGACTTCCGGTCGCCCATTGAAGCAGAGAATTCACTTAGACGGCTGTCCGATTATCCGAAGCCACCTCTGCGTACCCTGCCATGTCCTCATGCATGTACCTGCTCTTGAACAACAAAGGTGAGGGGGGGTGTTGAGGCTCTTGGTAATCGAATACGTCGTAGTCAAGTTTTCGGATGTTGAGCTTAACCCTCTTCACCAAAAGCGGAATAGCCAATTCCCCGTTGGCCAGGCAAAATCCCCCATCCCTGGCCAGGTGAAAATCCCCCACCTGACCGGGGTGTAATCAAGGAAAAACCGCCCTTTTTTGCATCTTCGGCTGGACTTTTGGCAGGACGTAACCTTTGCCCCTCGATTGAGGGGAACTGGATTGAACGTCTTGAAACCGCATTTACGAACGACGATAGTCACGCTGCTTGAGGCGGGTGCCAGTCAGCGCGAGATTGCGCGCGTTGCCGGCTTTGATCGCAAGACGATTCGGGCCTACCGGCGACGATGGCTGGCCGAGCGGGCAAAATCCCCCACCCTGGCCAGCGGCACGGAAGATCAAAATCCCCCACCCCGGCCAGAGGCTTCGGAGCAGGCGCTGGCGTCGGGTCAAGAGCCGGCCTCAGTCCAGGGACCGGCGTCGGCCTGTGAGCCGCATCGCGAGTTCATCACCGCTCAGTTAGCCCTGCGCCGGAACTACACCGCGATCTACCAGGATCTGGTCGATCGGTTCGGTTTTACCGGGGCCTACAACAGCGTCAAGCGGTTTGCAGGCAAGTTGCAGGCGCGCGAGCCAGACCAGTTTGACCGGTTGGAATTTGCCCCTGGCGAGGAGTGTCAGGTCGACTATGGCGAGGGCGCGCTCACGCGCGTGGCGGGAACGGATCGGTATCGGCGGCCGCGGCTGTTTGTGATGACGCTGCGCTACTCGCGGCGCTGTTTCCGGCGCGTTGTCTGGAAATCCAGCCAACAGGTGTGGGCGCAACTGCATGAACAGGCGTGGCGTTACTTCGGTGGCAGCACGCAATACGTTGTCCTGGATAACCTCAAAGAAGGGGTCATCAAGCCGGACTTGTACGAGCCGCGGCTCAATCCTGTCTACGCAGCAACGCTGCGCCACTACGGTGTCGTGGCCGACCCGGCTCGCGTGCGGGATCCCAATCGAAAGGGGGCTGTAGAAAATGCGATCGGCCATACCCAGGCGACAGCGCTCAAGGGTAGGCGGTTCGAGTCCGTAGAGGAGCAGAACGAATTCCTTGGAAAATGGGAAGTCAATTGGGCGGCAACGCGCGTGCACGGCAGCATGCGTCGCGTGGTCGAGGCGATGTTCCAGGAGGAGCGTCCTCACCTGAAGGCCTTGCCCGTGACTGGCGTGGAGTACTTCACCGAGGTGAAGCGCACGGTCTGCGATGACACCTGTATCCGGCACGATCACAGCAGCTATGCGGCGCGGCCAGCCAGGATTGGCAGTCAGGTTCTGGTGCGGGTATTCGATCGCCGACTTGAGATCCGTGACTTCAAGACCCAGGCGTTGTTGCGCACGCATGCCCTGGTTGAGCGCCCCGGCACGGTCGTCCTGCCCAACGAGGAGCGTCTCTTTAATCCGTCGCGGGAAACCCACCGAATCCTCAAGCAGGCTCAGGCCATTGGGCCATCGGCGCTTGAGTTGTGTGAAACCCTGTTCGGCAGGGAAGGACGTGTCGGCCAGCGCAAGCTCTGGGGCGTCGTCGGACTCGTCAAGCGCTATCCGCGCCGAATCGTTGACCAGGCCTGCCAGATGGCCCTGCACGATGGCATTCATGGTTACAACGCCATCAAGACGCTCACCGAGCGCCTGACCAACGAAGCACTCGAACATCTGGAGTCACCCATCCAGAATGAACTGGCGCTGACCCAGCATCACCCTCTCATCCGCGGCGGAGAAGACTACGCCGACCTGTTCTCCCTGGGCGCCCAGCAAAGCGCCAACCTGTCACTGACCCACAAGGATTACCAATAAATGACCATGACCATGGTGGAAATCGGCCGCACGCTGCGCGAATTGCGCCTGTCCGGCATCAGCGCCACGCTGGAAACCCGCATCGTTCAGGCCCAGTCCTGCCAGCAACCGTTCATCGAGACGTTCTCGCTGGTGTTGCAAGATGAACTGGACCGGCGACGGTCGCGACTGATGGATCGACGGTACAAAAAATCCGGACTTGACGAGCGTGCCACGCTCAATGACTTCGACTGGCGGTTCAATCCAAAACTGCCGCGCCAGGCGTGCTTCGAGTTGCACACGCTGAAGTTTATTGGCGACGGCGCCAACGCACTGATCATCGGCAAACCCGGCACCGGCAAAAGCCATATCGCGAAGGCGGTGGCCTATCAGGCGACACTGCAGGGATACGACGTCCTGTATCTTGAAGCCGACAGCGCGTTCGCCAATTACAGCCTCGCGCCCGCTGAGGAGCAAAGCAAAATCCTGCGCAGTCTCGTTGAACCAGACCTGCTGATACTTGATGACCTGTTCCTGGCGCGCCGCATCGCCGATGCCGGGGCTGAATTACTGCAGGCGGTTGTTCACCGGCGATACAAGCTGCGCCGCAGCATCGTCGTGACATCAAACCGGGTTGTGCAGGACTGGGGGAAATATCTGGGCGACAACACGATGAGCGGCACGATCCTTGATCGTCTGATGCACCGATCCGTGCTGCTCGAGTTCGAAGGAAAGAGCTACAGACTTAAAGAAGCTGCCGCGCGCCTTGCGCGCGACAGCACCGATGACTGATAATCGACCTGTCCTGCCTGGAGGATTTTGCCTGGCCAAAGGTGGAGGAATTTAACCTGGCCAACGGGGCGGGAGGCGCGGCAATAGCGCAATCTCGGCGGAACTGACCCCAGACGTCTTTGGCGCGCTCCGAAGCTGCACCGGGACCCCCCGAG
>JBAXOQ010000403.1:0-3867 GCA_037133175.1 Actinomycetes bacterium | reverse complement strand
GACTAGGAACTACGCGGTTGCTGTGGCTGCCGACGGGACCGTCGGTGCACCCGTCGCGAAACCCCGTGAATATATCAACGGGTGGGCGGCCGGCTCGATCACCTCCAACGCCAGTCAGATGGCCAACTACCTGCGGATGCTGCTGGCCGACGGTCGCGGCCAGACCGGACGGGTGCTGCCCCGGGGAACCCTGCAGCGGATGTGGAAGCCGCAGATCAGCACCCCGCTGGACATCCTCTACTTCAAGATGGGCCTCGGGTTCGCGCTCGGGCACCCGGACCTCAACTGGGCGGGGCGGGTTGTGCAGCATGACGGTGCGACCTCGTGGAACAACTCGATGATGCAGCTGCTGCCCGATTCGGGTCTTGGCATTTATGTGTCGGTCAACACGTCGTCGGCGGCCGGGAACGCCGCCCCGATGATCTCGGCCAAGGCACTCGGTTTGGCATACACCGCCAAGACCGGCAATCCGCGGCCCGCGGATGCTGTGCTACCCATCAGTCCGCCAACCCCGGACCCGGCGACGACCGCTGAGAATGCGGGCAAGTACGCGACTGGGCATGGGCTGGACAGGGTCGAAGCTACTGCCGGTGGGAGGCTGCGGTGGACCCGCATGGTGGGCACCGCGACTGAGTCGTCGTCGGTGATCAGCCTGGCCCAGGATGGATGGTTCACCCCTGACAAGCCCGGTTGGCCGCAGGCGCGGTTCCGTACGATCGGGGGTCGCAAGCTCATGCTTATCCGGATTCCGTGGGGACCGCAGGTCACGCAGGTCATGGAAGGCGAGCGGGTGCCTGCCAAGACTCTTACTCGCGCTTGGCGTGCACGGCTCGGGACGTATCGGGCGGTCGATGCGAACCCTCGCACGACTGAACCGTTCAAATCGACGACTGCCAGGCTGCGGAACATCAACGGCGTTCTGGTGTTCGACAACGTCATCGAACCCGGACTGCAAGTGCTGGCGCCCGCCAACGCAGGGACGGCCTTCACCTTTGGCCTCGGTGGGGGACTCGGGCGCGACAAGGGTGACGTGATTTTCGCTGGGCGCACGGGTTCAGGTAGACCGAGTCTGACGTACCTCGGGGTGCGCTTCGTTAGGGTCCGGTGAGGGCGGCGATTCACGAATCTGCTCGGAACTGATCATAAGGGGGACCGATGCTGTACCTACACCGAAGCGAGAGGGCGGATGCGCTGCTAGGTGCGCTCGCGCAGGTCTTGGTGCGGCCACTGGCAGACCCGATGGCGGCCGAGATCCTGTGCGTTCCCAGCCGCGGTGTGGAACGCTGGATCAGCCAGGGCCTCGCGGTGCGTCTCGGCGCGACCAGGTCCGGTGCCGGAGATGGCATCAGCGCCAACATTGACTTTCCTTTCCCCGCTGGTGTCTTCGGCGATGTCGTTGCCAAGGCGACCGGCCTCGACCCGCGCTTGGATCCCTGGAACAACGGCGAGGCATTCTGGGCGTTGGTTGCGCGGATTGACGCAAACATGGACAGCGGGTGGATGGGATTGGTGTCCAGCCAGATTCGTGCCGCGCGTGATCACGGGTGCGCAAACCGGGTCGGGACGGCCCGCTACATCTGGGACCTTTTCTGCCGCTACCACCAGCAACGGCCGCAGATGGTGTCGGCGTGGGCCGGCGGTGCCGACACAGGGCCGACTGGCCAGCGTCTCGGTGATCAGCAGCGCTGGCAGGCGCAACTGTGGCGGCAGGTCCGCGGCGAGCTCGGTGTGCCGAGTCCGCCGGAGCGGATCGGCGCGGTGTGCGACTCCCTTGACACGGCGGAAGGGGCCGGCGAACTCGACCTGCCCGAGCGGATCAGCGCCTTTGGTCTGACCAGGCTGCCGGATGCTCAGGTGCAGATTCTGACGGCGCTCGCACGACACCGAGACGTCCACTTGTTTCTGCTGCACCCGTCACCGAAGCTCTGGCAACAGCTTGCGGAGTCGATGGGCGAAGCAGTCTGGCCGAAGTCCAGGGTGCGCGCGCAGGCATCGACGGGCCAGCTGTCGGCCAACCCGCTGCTGGCATCGTGGGGGCGAGATTCGCGGGAGCTGCAGCTGGTGCTGGCCAGCCACACTCAGAGTCAGGCGGTGCTGGATCGGCACTATCCGGTGCCGGACCTGTCAGCCGACCGTGGTGGTGGCTCCCGCACGCTGCTGCAGCGACTGCAGGACGACATTCGACACAATCGGGTCCCGGTTGGAGCTCCCTTCGCCCAGATCGATTCCGATGCCCGCCCGCTCTGTGATCCGGCAAGCGATACGTCGGTGCAGGTACATGCCTGCCACGGCAACGCCCGCCAGGTGCAGGTTCTGCGCGACGCGGTGCTGCACCTGCTGGCGTCCGACCCGACGCTGGAGCCGCGAGACATCGTGATCATGTGTCCCGACGTGGATTCGTTCGCTCCGCAGATAAGTGCGACGTTCGGTGCGGTTCCCGAATTGCGGGTCCGGCTGGCAGATAGATCGGCGGCGCAGACCAACCCGTTGATATCGACTGTGGCTTTGTTGCTGTCGTTGCTCGACTCCAGGTTCACCGCAACCGATGTGGTTGGGCTGTTGTCAACCGTTCCGGTTCGACAGCGGTTCGGGTTCTCTGACGACGACCTGGAACGCATCGCGCACTGGGTCGACGAGGCGGGGATCCGGTGGGGCTTGGACCAACGTCAGCGCGCACGCTGGCAGTTGGCCGACACGGGAGCGAACACCTGGTCCGCCGGCCTGGATCGGATCTTGCTTGGTGTGGCCATGGCGGATGAGGAGCTGCGGGTCGTCGGGGGAGCGGTCCCGCTGGACGACGTTCGATCGGCCGACATTGAGCTGGCCGGGCGGCTGGCCGAGTTTGTCGAACGACTTGGTCAGTGCGCGGCGTTCTTTGCCGGCGAGTTCACCCTGACCGAGGGCGTGAGCCGACTGCTGGAAGCGGTGGATCAGCTAACCGCGACCACGGTGGCCGACGCCTTGCAGCGGCAGCAACTCCAGCGAATGGTGGACGAGGTAGCGCCCGACGGAGTCGACCGCGTCGGCACGACCGCCTCCGCGGCTCTGCTGAACTTCGTCGAGTTCCGGGACATCGTGCGGGCAACCTGGTCGGGCCGACCGACCCGCGCCAACTTCCGCACAGGTCATATCACCGTGTGCACGCTGACCCCGATGCGTTCGGTCCCGCACCGCGTTGTCTGTTTGCTCGGATTGGACGACGGAGCCTTCCCGCGTGCCAACCGAGTGTTCGGTGACGATCTGACCGCCGAACCGCCCTTCATCGGCGATCAGGACCGCCGAAGCGAGGATCGCCAACTGCTGCTCGACGCGCTGCTGGCCGCCACCGAGTCGGTGGTGATCACCTACTCCGGCCGAGATGAGCGCAGCAACGCAGTCAAGCAGCCATCGGTGCCGCTGGCTGAGCTGCTGTCCGTCATCGATGCGACGGTCCGAGTCGAGCGACCCGACCATGACATCGTCGTCCATCACCCGCTGCAGTCCTTTGATCCTCGCAACTTCGAGCGCGGCCGACTCGTCAAGGGCCGCGTCTGGAGCTACGACGAGGATGCGTTCGCTGCATCGACGGCACTTCTGGCCTCGCGCACCCCACGCGGGCCATTCCTGCCCGAGCTGTTGCCAGCACTACCGAACCGAACGGTGGATGTGGGTGCGTTGGTGCAGTTCGTCCAGCACCCGACCCGTTCATTCGTCAAGACACGGCTCGGACTCGACTTGGCCAAGGCGAGCGAGGCACGCACTGACGAGTTCGAGGTCCAGATGAGCGGTCTGCTGTCCTGGCAGGCAGCCGAGCCGCTGATTGAGACTCTTTCCGCAATCAGCGATGACGACTCGATCCCGGAAGCAGGGCTGGCTTGGCATCGCTGG
>JBAXOQ010000402.1:0-3868 GCA_037133175.1 Actinomycetes bacterium | reverse complement strand
GGTGGGGCTGGTTCCGACGTGGCCGCCGTCAGCGATTTCGGTGCTGGTCGGCAGACCCAGCCGCTGCGCGAGGGCTGCGGTGGTCCGCAGTGTTCCCAGGTCTGGGCGCGGGCACACCAGGGACAGCCCGGCGTGGAGAAACGACCTCACATGCCCCTGGCCAACGTCTGGTGGGGGCGCGGGGTGTGGCTGGTGCGTCGCTGTCATGACTGGTCTCCTTGTTCGCGTGGTGGGTGGGCGGCGGGGATGCAATCGGCGTGCCGCGGATGCACCCGCATGACCCGCATCAGGTGGTCCCCTCGCGCATGATGGGAGTTCGGGTGTCGACACGGGTCCCGGTTTTCGCCGGTGGGGTCGGGATCGGAGTTACCGTGGTGGACGTGTCGTCGATGATGAGCATGACCATGTTCCCTTCCATTCCTTCGCAGGCCAGGGATTCGATGTCGCAGGTGTACCCCTGAGCGTCGTTGCCTGGCCAGGTGACAGTCTGGGTGTGGCGAACATGGAAATGGCCGTGTAGGTGCAGTCGCGGACTCAACCCGTCGGTCAGGGCTCGGACCCGGCGGTGGTGCAGGTACGCCTTCGACGCGATTTCGGACCCTGCCCATTCAACGAGTTCCCGGTTCGACATCGTTGTCGGCGGTAACGCTCCCAGTGGCGCGTCGTGGGTCAGCAGAACGTCCGCGTGTCCCTGGTTGGTGATCTGGGCCACCGTCGCGTCGTCGAGTTCCTCAGCAGGCCAATACGACGTGAAGGGCGTGCGGTGGCCCTGGTCGACGGAGACGGCGCCGCCGACGGCGCAGAAGCTGACCTGCTCGATCGTGAACCGGTACCCGCGGGGAAACAGCTTGACCCGTTCCGCGGCGATGATCATGCCGTCGCCGTCGAGGGGCTGGCGTGCGATGTAGTCATGATTCTCGTGGTTTCCCGGCACTACTTTGATGTCGATGTCGCGTCTGCTGGCCTCCCGGTTGACTTTGAACAGATACCTGTCCCACCCGCTGCCGATCAATCCAAAGTCACCGAGGTGGATCAGGGTTCGCACGTCCTCGGGCAGTGCCCGCACGCAGTCCAGCGCCCAGGGGGTCGCTCCGTGCCAATCCCCAGCGATGCCAACACCGGTGGTCATGACGGTCTCCGGTGGCTAGCGGCGCGTTCGGCGCGCAGCGCGTCCAGCAACCGCCGCGCGGTCGCCAACGCGTGATTGCAACCGAAACCTAGGTGCGGTCCGGTGGTGCAGATGGTGAAGTCGTTGTCGGCGGTGACCGGGTCCAGGGTGCGCAACGTGCCCCCAGCGGTCATCAAGACTCCCGGCGCCCCGGTCTGTTCGCACGTTCGCGACGCGAGCGCGGTGTATGTGTCCACGATCGCGGTCATCCGTTCGGACAGGTCGCTGTCATCTGCTTTCGATGACGGCAGCCGCCAGTAGAAACTGAGCCCCCCGAGTTTCTGTTTCACCTGGACAACAACGTAGTCCGGGCACAGCGCTGCCAACTCTTGATCGCAGTCGACGAGTAGGGCGAACCAGCCACTGTCGCAGGCGATCTGTTGAAAAGGGCGGTACGACATGCGGTCCAGGATCCGTTGGAGCCCGTCACCGTACTCGCCGCAATCCACGGGAACCCCGCGGTACCCGTTAGCTGGGCTCGCATACTCCCGACCGTCGTCAGGCGGTGTGTGCCGGTGGTCCGGGTTGCCCGCATCCTGGTCATTGAAGGCGGCTTCCCAGTCCGTGTCCGTGCTGGTCCACAGGGGTAATCGGTGGCCGTAGGCGACCCGCGCAACGAGTTGGCCGAACGGCCAATCGGAGTGGTGTCCCCAGACTTTCGCCGCAGCCACGAGGACGTCACGCTGGCTGTTCACGGTGTGTGATCCCCACCAATCTGCTGCGGTGGCCGTGCCCCATCAAGAGCCGCACCGGTAACGATGGTCCAGTTGTTGTCGGCAACGTTGTGCCGGTGTCCTGTGTGCGCCCAATGGCGCATCACCACTGGATGCTGGCTGCCGGGAGGACCGACCAGTGAATAGCGTCGACCGCTTCTCGTTCGGGCAGTTCGATTGGCCGAATCGAAGGTCACAACAGGCGTTGAACGCCGGGTTGCCAGCAGGCAGTCAGGCAGGGACGGTTGGCCGGGCTCCATTTCAATGCCGAGCAGCAACCAGGCTGTACCGAGCGACAGGCGGACTTCGACGACGTCCCACTGTTTGAAGCGCACGTCAGATTGCTCTTGGACGTCCGGTGTCGGGATTGCTTCCCACAGGACGCGGATTTCTTCGTCGCTCTCTGGGGTGGTGAGCCCGTCACCGTCACGCAGGCCCTGCATGATGCGCAGCTCCTGTTCCTCAGTCATGGTTCACTCCTGTGGTCGGCGGTGGCTGATTCGTCGGTCGTGGCGGGTTCGGTGTGGGCGTTGGTGCCGCACAGCGGGCAGAAGTTGATCGCACCGGGGTGTGCGCAGTTGGCGCCCAGCAGGTGCGTGCGGATGTGGGCCACGATCACTGCCATGGCGGTCGCAGGATCCACCCGAGTTGAACCGGGAGCGCAAAGCTCGTCATTGGCGGCAGTCACCAAGGCGCCCGGATCGTCGTGGGTGAACGGATCATTCAGCGGCGAATCCGGCCCGGCTACCTCGATTCGCCACTGCTGGTGGCGCAGCCGAAAGTAGAACGCCGGCCCGTCGACCACGCCCGTGACGTTCAGCGGGAATACGCCCCCGTAGCGGGTATACACAGCGCCCAGCGCGGCCGCTACGGTCCGGGCGGCACTGAAGTCAGCGTCCTGCTGCTCCCGCAGCGGCCCCGCTATGCCCTCCAGATCCCGCTGACGGTCAGCGCCCAGTTGCTGCATCTGGTCGCGGTCTGGTTTCGTGGCTGAAGACCCGGGCAGCGGCGGGTCTGCCCTGGTCTCGGCGAGCACCCGGTCGCTGGGGTATCTCGGTCGGACTCGCTGCTCGGACAGCTCCAGTAGTGCACCAGGTAGTCGCTCGCTGGTGTCGTGCTCGTCCTCCTTGAACAACTGCTCAACGTCGGCGTCGGCCTGCGACCAGGAATCAGGATCCGGAACCGTGATCGCACCTTTCAAAGATCCAATGCGGCAGGTGGCCGGCGAGCCCAGATCGCCGTCCCCACTACCGGAATGCTGATCGTTGGGCCTGGGGGGGCGGCCAATGACGGTGACGATCTGGCCGGCGCCGTCAGCGGCGCAGTCGGTGATCCCGGTCGCCAGACGCAGACCGCCTTGCGTGGAGTCGTGGTCGCTGCCGGTGGCGTGTGCCCGGATCGCCAGGGCCAGAATCACGGCGTTCAGATTGATGGCCAGCCCCCCGGTCTGCTCGGCGAGAACTGGGGCCTCACGCTCGCCGTCACGAAGCCAGTCCTGCACAGCAGCAGTAGCCACCAATTGCCCGAAATCGAACGCTGCGTCACAGCCCAAAGATCCGACATCAACGCGAACCGACCCGTCAGGGATCGTGATCATGTTAATTCGTCTCCTCTTCGGGCGTGGTCGACGAGCCCGCGCTCGCGGCTTACCACCGGGTGCAGCAGGGTTAGTGCAGTGGTCGCCACCAGTGGCCTCGTCTCGGGAGAGTGCTTTTAGTGCCCGAACACTAACCTTTCCACGGCGCGTTCAGGACCGCAACTGACTTTCCGTCCTGGCGGCACGCGTGCCCACGACACCGACGCAACCGGGACCCAGTCAGCACCGGCTACGGGGCTGCCTTCGTCGCCAGCGGCAGCACCAACGGAACGCTCACACCGATCGGGCTGCGGTTCGCTCCCGGGTCGGTACCAAAGAACACCCTCGACCCGACCTGTACCCGGGTAATTCGGCGGCGTGGATCCGCGATCGCGGTGGCTACACCGCGGG
>JBAXOQ010000401.1:0-3874 GCA_037133175.1 Actinomycetes bacterium | reverse complement strand
GTCATGCGCAATGCCGGGGACATCATGCGCCCGCACTCGCTGGTGGTGTCGTCGGGGACGGTGGACATCGCCGTCCTACCGCCGGTCAGCAGCAAGAAGTGGACCCACGAGAACCTCGGCAAGCAGGTCGAGAAGGTCCGCAACATGTACCTCGACACCTTCGCCCACTGGCCGAAGGACTAGCGTCCGGCTGTCCAGCGATGCGTTGATTTTTCAGTTGGCACGTCTATTTTTCACCGATTTTTCAGTTGGCAAATCAGTGAACCCACTTGTCCGGCGTCCCACCGCGTACGTCGCTGCGCCGTGGATATTCAGCGGGCTAGTAGGTCGGCAGATACCCGCGCGGGTACGGCATGCCCTTGCGGGACGAGGCAGGTCCGCCGATCCGTTGGTACCCGACCCATCGAAGGTTCTTCCACGAACCTCGTGTCGTCTGTTGCCACAGGCCGGACCACGCATACGGATTGGTGAATAGATGACCAGTGATTTGACGTGCGCGCAATCTGCCGAAGCCGTCAGCGGACTTGGTGATCTCATAGACGCGCCCGTCCGCGAACGCCTTGACCGTGCTTCTCGTGCCACCCGCGCCCTTGAACGCGTAGTACCGGCTTTGCAGCACCTTGTCCGGCACATACTCGAGGCGGGACACACTGCTGTAACGGCCGGGGCTCTTGCCCGCCAGCGCAGCTACTTTGAAGCTGTAGTTACCAGCCTTGAGCCCCTTGACCAAGTAGCCGTATCGCTGACCCTTGTGCGACACCGGCCCGGTGCTCGTTGCCGTGTTGGGAACGACTGTCGTCCACTTGCCTGCGCCACGGCGGGCCCTGATCCGGAAAGCAGGCTTGGTCGTCACATCGCCCCGGTACTGAGGAACACTCCGGTACCGCCATGAGACGTTCGCCGAGCCCAGCGAATGGGTGGCCGACAATTCGACTGGACTAGTGGGCGCCGGTGGCGCGCTGGGAAGATTCGCCCCCAGCCAGGCCTGGAAGTCCGCGCCGCACATCGTGTAGGCGCCGCCAAGATTGGTTAGCGGCATCCCGTTCGTACACATCGATGTGGACAACGGCAGAACGGGCCATCGGTACCCAGGTGTTCCAGCAAACGTGGCGGGCGCCTCTGTTACTACCGAGTACCCGGAGACCCACCACCCATACGTCGCGGTCATCCACATCGGACCGACCGGAGGCGATGTTGTCCCGCCCGGCATGTTCAACCACCACGGACTTGGGTCCTTTGCGTTCGGTTCCCCAGTGTTGCCGAAGCTTGCGGTGTAGAACAACGGGTCGGTGTAGTTGTAGCCGAAGGATCCCTGCGGCCACTGCGTCCACGATAACTGTGTGTTCTCCTTGGTCCCGGTCTGCGTGAAGTTGGCGACCAGATTTCCCAGGGGCTCGCCGCCTTGCGCGTCGCAGAATGGGTATTGCCAGCCTGTGGCGGTCGGGTTGCCGCTGACTTGGAAGTTTGAGTCCAGAAGGCATTGGCCGGTAAGGCTGTTTTGGTAGCCGAATTGGTTGAGCGGCCAATCGGAGTATCCGGTGCTGCTAGAGGTTTCACCGGTCAAGATGATCAGATTGCTAAGGCCATTGCCACTGCCCCACGTTGAGTTCCCCAGACCCGCATAGCTCATGGCCTGCGCGACGGGCGGGTCCGGCGGGCCCGATGGGTGGTTCATCACCGTTGTTGAGGTGCTGGTCGTGGAGTACCACGCTTTGGAGGTCGCGGGGATCCAGCCTGAGTAGGGGCCGAAGGTGTAGTTGCCGAAGGTGCTGTTGGCGAAGGTGGGGCCGACACCGACGCTGCCGCCGCACACACCGGTGTACGGCGCCGAACTCAGTGGCAGCGTGCAGCCGCTGGTCTGGAACGTGTTGATGTCGGTCAGCCACGCCAACGCCTGCCCAGAGGCAGCCGTCGCGACTGGGGACTGCGCCATCACCTGTCCACCGGTGCCCCACAAGTACGGCGCACCAGCGGTCGTCAGTTGAGCCTGAAGGTTGTCATAGACGGTACTGACCATGTCTGCCGCCAGGTTGCAGTTCTGCTGCGCCTGGCCGTTAGTGATCGGTGGCTGGCATACCTGTTGCGGGGTATTCGGGTTCAGCGTCGTGACTTGACCGGACGCATTCAGGGCCAGCAAGTGTTGGGCTTCTACATACAGGTTCAGGGCACCAACTTGCACCTGGTACCAGTACGAAACGAACGAGTACAGATTGCCGTAGTACGTGGCCTCAAAGTTCGCCGGTGGCGGCGCCGGTGCATACAGGGCCTGCGCACAGGCAACCAGCGCACCGTCATCTGCCGTCCCGCTGATCACCAAGCTCAAATCGTTCAGTGCGCTCTGGATCTGCCCCCCGTACGTCGTCGCCCAGGTCACCAACATGGCAAAGGTCGGGGCGGCCTGAGTTGGTGGCGTCAAACCGGCGGCTTGTGTTTGTGCCAGCAGCTCGTTGAATCCCTGGCTGGCGGATTGTATGTTCGCAGCGGCACTGGAGGCCGCCTGAGTTTGGGTCGCGCAGTTCGTCTCCTTCAACTGCGTCATGAGTTGATTAATCGAGTTCTGCAACGTGGTGAGTTGAACTTGAATCGCGGATAACGTGCTCTGGACCGCTGTCAGCTGGGCATTGATCGCCTGCAGTTGCTGTTCTTCCTCGACCCCGTCAGCGATGGAAACCGCAAGACCCGCCGCACTCAAAGCCCACCCAATGGGATCGACCGCCATCCCGCGAGGTTCGGACCTCGTCAGCGTCGCCGGTTGGGTGGTCACGCTGCTCACCAGTCCCTGGAACAGGGACAACGACTGTTGCAGGGAGGGCACCGCGGTCGGTGCGTACGCCGAACGTGCCGCGCTCTGCTGGACTGGAACAGGTGCACTCGTGGCCGGTGCCGCCATCGCCCCCAGTAGCACGGCGAGCAGAGCAACAACCGAAGCTGCAGTAACTGGTTTGCGCATGACCCGTCCTCCCACAAAGGGGGGGGGGCTCAGACAATTCCTCCCGATCTCTCCATCGTAGCCCCACACCTGGGCCACGCCCTGGTCAGCGGGTCTTGGCTGCACCCGGTAGTCGACTCGGTCGGCGACCCACTGCTGACCGAGTCCCTCTGCGCCACGACGATCCGGAAATCCTCCCTCCATCACGGACCAAACTCGGGAAACAAACATACGCATTTGGCGTGCCAACTCGGCTACCAGCGGGCTCAATCGAGTTTCACTCGGCGCATTCAGTCACATCGCTGAGGACTGCCTAGGGTTCGGTGTCCGCCTCGGGCGGCGCACATCAAACCTGGGGCGCTTCACTTCATTGTCAGGACACTGGTTCAGTGACTGTGTTCAGGGTGCGCGACTGGCTGTTCCGAGGTGCCGATCTCGGCGCAGAAGGTGGTCTCTCGTTCTGCTGGCAGGTCCGCGACTCGGCTGGCGGCGTAGTATTGTGATGCGATGATCTTCTGACTCGCGACGCAACCCGGGGTCCACCGATGATTGGGCCTCCTGAAGTGACTGGTCTTGGGCCGGGGAAGGTCCGCTGTGGCTGCTGGTGCTCATCCCGACCCTGGGACACCCCCCCCAGACGCACCCCGTGACTGGGTTGTTGTGGGTTGAGGGCGTCGGGACCGATTTGGTGTCCGGAGCTGAACTCGTCTCCGCTGATGCTGCCAGCGCGGGGTTGGGTGTGGTGGTGCAGGACGGCTCCGGGGTGATCGTCGGAGCCAATGCTGTTGCCGGGGAACTGTTGGGGTTGAGTTGGGACCAACTGGTGGGTCGTACATCACGGGATCGGCGCTGGTCGGCCGTGTCCGAACAGGGCCTGCCGTTGACCGGTGATCAGCATCCGGCGATGCGCACGTTGGCCACCGGTGAACCGGTCGACGGTTTCCT
>JBAXOQ010000400.1:0-3889 GCA_037133175.1 Actinomycetes bacterium | reverse complement strand
GAGGGGACCGCTCGGTTGGACGAGGGCGGGGCGATTGCCGGCAGCACGCTGACCCTGGACAAGGCGATGCGCTACATGGTTCTGGAAGGTCAGACCACCTTGGGCGACGCCGTCACGATGCTGTCCGAAACGCCAGCCCGCACCATGGAACTGACCGATCGCGGCAAGATCGAGGCCGGATTGCGCGCCGATCTGGTTGTCCTCAGCCCGCGTCTTGAGGTCGAGGCCGTCATGGTCCGCGGCGATTGGGTTCACCGCGCGCCGGGCGCGACCCTGTAGGCACCGGCGAACTGGGCCCGGACACCACCTCCGCCTCTTGTGGTGGCGCTACCGTTCAACGAACGGTGACAGCTATCGTGCCCGCCCACGAACTGCCGGTTTCAGCACCGGAAATCGCCATGAACCCGACCGTGCCGACTCCCTTGGCGCCGCTGAGTTGGTCGGTCTGCGTCGGTATCGCAACTGTCCCGAACCGCTTGCCCCTGGCGATGTTCAAGTAGGCGGTGCCGCCATCGCTGTTCGTCTTGTCGGCCCAAGTGATGCCCGCCAACGACACCTTCAAGGTCAGGTTACGGGGTGCCGGTATCCGCAGATCGACGCGGACGGGAAGGGTCGTCGGTCCCGGAGCGCCGACAGTCGCTGAGGTGCCTGCTCGCAGAAACGCCTCCGGCAACTGCTGCCCGCCTGGGACGGTCAGGACCGACTGCCTTGTCCACGCGTCGAAGACCCAGCCTTGCCCAGACGCACTCAACCCCCGAAGGCCGACCGCCTTGACGTGACGCAGGTCGAGACGTGGATTGGCCCGCCGCACACTGGCGACCGACGTGCTCGCCCATTGCGCCCAGTACTTCAAGGACAGCACCCCGGTGGTGATGTGGCCAACGCGCTTCTCACCGAGCGCCACCACCGCACTGCGACCATTGGCGTCCCGCACAACGATCGCCCACCGCGACGCCGAATCCGGCATCGAGATGGTCCTGACGCCAATAGTCGCGTCGTCGGTCAGATCAATCGACTCGGCCGTCTTGAGCAGCATCTGGGCGTTCGCCTGATCCCAGTGCAGATACCTGACCTGGCTTGACAGCAGCTGCGGGAATCTGACCACCGACGACCAGTGCGGCATCTGTTCCCACGGGACTGGCTTGACTGGGGCAAGGCAGTCTTGCGTGCTCTGATCGCTGGTGATCTGGCAGAGCGTCTGATTCATGCCGCCGGAGGAAATCACCGAGGACATCGCCGAAGCGATCTGGGTGGCGGCGCCGCCGGTTGGAGTCGAGCGAGTCTGCACCCGACCGTTCGATGGCATCCCGATGGCACGGCCGTCCAGATACGGCAGCGCCCGCTCGTCGGCGCGCAAGAAGGCCGCTGCGGCATTGGTGATGTAGCTCAGACCGACAGCACGTTCCCGGGCTGGCGTCAGCCGCAGGTCAGACTTACACAGGCCTGAGGTTGCGGGATCCTTGTAGAGTTCAGCAGCGTCGTCGTCGCTCGGAGCGGCCGAGATGCCGGGGGTCCATTGGGTGTTGAAGAAGTTGTGGTTAGCGCCCGGAACCCACGTCGCGGTCCGCAGGACACCCTGGTTGCCCAGTGCGGCTGCGCCATGATCGATGTACATCTGTCCCTGCAGGTTCGCGACGTCCCCATCGCACGCAGGCAGTATCGTCGCGCTCGGAGTTCCCCCGAGTGCCAGCAGACCGAAGTCGGTGGGCGCCAACGGCAACACCCCGCTGACATGCCAGCGGCGTTTGCTGCTACGCGCATCCTGCGCGGCCGCCACGACACCCTCACCACCGCGGCTGTGACCCATCAGCAGGACCTTGCGGGCATCAACTCGGCCCAGCAGTTTCGATCCCCAAGGGGTTTTGGAGGACGAGTTGGCGGCAACCAACCGCCGCATGTGATGCGCGATCAGCGCGGCCCGCGCACCCGAGCCGAGGTCCAGAGTGTCGTTGTCCTGAGCGTTGATTCCATTCGCCGAGATGCTGAGCACGACGTAGCCCTGCGTGGCCAGGCGGTCTGCCATATAGCGGTAACCCAGATAGCTCGGCACTTGCACGGAGCCGGGTTGGCAGGGCCAAGGTTCGGTCAGTTGCTGGCCCGCGTAGCACCAATCGTGTCGACCGTGCAGCAGCACCACGACCGGGAACTTGCCAGCGGCCATCCGAGCCCGGGGAACCGGATAGGTCAGCTCGCTGACATCCTCTACCGGCTGCGGCAGGCCAGCGAGATGGATGGTCAGGCCGAGGTCCGCGTCAGCTCGCGCCCAGTCGTACGGACCACGGCGAGTGGGGTCGTACGCCTTGATATCACCACGGGGATCTTCCACCGGAACGTCAACGATGACTCCGAGTCCGTCCGACAGGACCGGTATCAGTGACGCGCTGAGCAGTCGGCCGCCCTGCCAGAGCGACAGCCCAGCCGCCGACAGAGTCTCATCGGATGAGTGCAACCGCAATACCGTGAAGCCGGCATCCGGGGTGGGCACGCCCAAGACGGTGGAGCCGCTACGAACCGTCAGCAGTGAATCCGTCGGGGTGATGGGCTTCGGTGAGGTCACGACAATGTCACTGCCGGTCCCAGCCGGGTCCACGGTCCAGACGAAACCGGCTTGCGCCGACCTGCTGCTGCGTCCATCCTGGGCCGAAGCCGAGCCTAGGACACCAACAGCTAAGACAGAACCCACCACGATAACCGCCAGCAGTCGCTTCACACCCGCGATGCTAGGCCACCGCTTACCAACCCCCGCCCCCGGAGCGCAAGGTCAGGCCCCGCTAATGGGTTTCGGTCACCTTGCGCAGTCCGCGAGGGGCGTCGGGGTCGTATCCGCGGGCCACAGACATCGCCTGCGCGAGCTGTTGTAGCGGGATGATCTGGATGATCGGACCGACTTCTTCAGCGATGCCCGACGGCAACGGGATCACGTCGGCGGCACCCTCGGCGCGGTTTGGATCACCGACCACCAGAACGTCCGCATGGCTCTCGCGCAGGCGGTCGAGCACGGGCTGAATGGCCGCGCCACCGATGCCCTCAGGCACCACCGCGATGACCGGATGAGTGTCATCAATCATCGCCAATGGTCCGTGCATCAAGTCAGCGCTGGAGAACGGGTGCGCGGACAGGTAGCAGGTTTCCATCAGCTTCAGGGCGGCTTCGCGGGCGGTCGGATAGGCGTACCCGCGACCGGTGGTCACGACCTTCTCGACGAAGCGGTAGCGGCGAGCAGCGCGGGCGCCGTCGTTGGCGTCCACGACCTGCTGGGCAAAGCCTGGGACGGTCGCGGCGAACGATGCGTCTCCGCCGGCCCACGCATCGGCCAGTAGGTACAACGCCATCAGTTGGCTGGTGTAGCTCTTGGTCGCCGCGACTGCCTTCTCCGGTCCGGAGTGGACGTCGATGTTCAGTTCGCTGGCGTTGGCCAGCGGCGACTCCGGAGCGTTCGTCACGGCGATCGTCAGCGCGCCACCGGCCCGGGCGGCAGCGGTCGAATCCACCAGGTCCGGCGATCCGCCGGACTGGCTGACCGATACCCACAGGACATCGGTGAGGTTGGGTCGAGCACCGTACGCAGTGAACGTGGACGGTGACACCAGGCCGACGGGAATCTGCAGTTTGATCTCCAGCAGATATTTGAAGTACAACGCGGCGTGATCGCTGGTCCCGCGTGCGCACAGCAGCGCGAACCTCGGCGACGCCGACCGCACACGATCAGCGATGCCCCGGATGGAGTCGAGTTCGGCGCCCAGCAGCCTTGCTAGGGATTCTGGCTGTTCGGCGATCTCCGCTGCCATCAGCGATCCGCGCTCTTGCTGCGTCATTTCTATCTCCTGTTGTCTGCGTTGTCGTTTTCACTGCAATCAAGTTCGGGTTGGAGTTATCTTTCGTTGAGTGG
>JBAXOQ010000399.1:0-3900 GCA_037133175.1 Actinomycetes bacterium | reverse complement strand
GATCTGGGTGCCTGTCTGGACTGCCCCATTGACAATGTTCCGTTTGGCCGCATCTGCCAGAATGCCGGTGGCGGGACGCTCAGCGGCGTTGTGGTCTGGCCAAAGCGACCATTGGGCGCGACTTGGCCTGTCGCCACCCAGGTTCTTGGTTAGTGTGATCTCGCGCGGTTGGGCGGGGCCGCGCCGGAGCGCGGATGCGTACATGAGCCGCTCGGGTGGCACGAGGCAGTTCCGGATCATTTGACCTCCGGCGTCGGCGCATCCGGGGATGGACGCGTTGCGGCCTATCAGCCCCACTTCTTGATCTGCACCAGGAGTTCGGCTCTAGCCGTCCCCGAACCTGCCCGTCCGGGCCCGTACTGGACAGGCGCCATGGCCACCCTGGGTGCCTCACAGTTGGGGGATCGGGGAGTGCTACGCACGGTGCAGCGGTGCAGCAGTGAAAGATGTTCCGCTCGGGTGTCCCGCGCGTCCGCCCGTCCCGCGGTAGCCCAGGGTTGGCCAAGTATGTGTGGACGGACCGCCAAGCTCGGTCAGGGCCAAACCCGACCGCCCCACCGTGCCGAGCGACCACAAGCGTCACAGCACGAGGTGGCGGACCCGGGCCAAGAAGCCAGCAAGAGGAAGGCCCCACCAATCGCTCAGAGCTGACCGCAGGACACCGCCCGCACCAATGGCAGCGCGAACGGGACCGTGACGGTGATCGACACGCGACTCGCGGGCGGTCCGTTCCGAAGACCACACCCGCAGGCCGAGTTGAACGCAGTCGATGCGCCGACGGGGTCCTCGACCGCAGTGGCGACCCCCCTGTCGAGCAGGACATCAGTCGGCGGTGCAAAGGTGATTACGGTAGACCAGCGCACCGGGGCGCAATGCCCGTGTGGCCAGGCGGACCTGGGAACCGGCGCACCTGACATCCTCTGGTCCAGGTGGCCGGGTTCATCCGGGTCATCTGGTAATCCGGGGGTTGTGCGGTGGTGGGTGGGTTGTGAGAACCAACGTCCCGTCATGACTCGCCACGTTCGTCCAGGTCGCGAAGGGTCGCGAGGACCTGCTGGATGTCACCGTCGAGTAGTGCTTGTAGACCGGTTCTTCCGCCGCAGCCCGGATGCTTTGCGCCGAGCCAGGCACCTGGGCGCACATTGGCCTGATGGAACGCCTCGGCGAGTGCGTCCAACTGGTCACGGCGCAATGCGCGTAGGCGTCGCATGAGCCCCGTTCCGAACTGTTGCGCTAGCGGGTCGGGGTCATCGAATCGGCGCGGTCGGGAGCATTCGTGGATCTGTTGGCGGAGCCAGCGGAACGCCAGCAGTGCCTCCGCCGCGTCCCACCCGGCGTCATGGGCGCCCCCCTGGACACCTAGAGCTTCCAGTTCGGTAGCCGCGTAGGAGCGGGCAGAGCGCCGCCAGCCAGCCCAACCCCGCGCAGTGTCCGGGGCGACTGGATCCCACCCTGCCAGCGTGAAACAGATAGCATTCAAATCGATGCTGCGTCGTGAGATCAACGCCATCGTGGCCGGCAGATACGTGCCGAAGAACGGCAGGTCGAACCCGGCAACGTTGAACCCGGTGGCGATGACCGCCCGATGTGCCGGCGGGGCGCCATGACGCACAAGCCACGCCGACGCCGCTGTATCCACCTCAACCGCTGGTGCGGCAGCTTCGACGCTGGCACGACGAATGCCATGGATCGCTTCAGCATCGGCCTGCCACAGCATCGGTCCTGGGTTGAGCAGTTGGCTGAACACGTCAATCCCGGAAGGCGTCCACATGGCCAGGCCGACCTGGATCAATGCCGACCCGCGGGCCAGGTCGTTGCCGGACATCTCCCCGTCCAGGCCGATGATCATTTCCCCGGTGTGTCGGTCGGCAGCTTGATCCGACGGCTGGCCGCTAGTCACCATGGTGAGCCGTCACATCGGGCACCGCAGGTCGGGCAGAACACGCCCGCCTCGTTGTGGTCGCAGGTGCGCTGGGTCTGCCACCGCCGCCACATGGTGATCGCGAATTCGATGCCACGGCCAGGGTCAAGATCGTGCCCGCGGCCCCGACCCGTGTCTTTCATGAACAGCCAGTGTGGTGCTTTGCCGAAGTGGACCTCGACCCATCCGTAGGTCGGGCGACCGTCGGGCAGTTGTTTGCCGTCGCTGGTGTTGGCGGTCACGGTGACAGTCTCGCCGTTGGTGGTGATCTCCAGTGCGGTGTTGCTGTCCCAGACGGAGGCTCCCCAGCCGGGTTTGACCGCAGCATCCCCAGCGTCGCCGAATCGGGCCGCGGTCTCTTCAGCGATCTGCTGCAGCTGCTTCTGGGCCGCCACATTCGTCACCGCTCTGGTCAATTGCCAGGGGCTGGGGGTGTGCAGCGGGACAGCGTCGACCACGTCAATCCCGAAGACGGTTCCCAACTCCACGGCGCGAACGTGGCCACGGTCAGACCCATGGGCCGGCGACACCGACACGGTCACAGACTCGCCCGCGGTGACCCATCGACCGGTCGAATCCGGGAAGCCATGAATCGACACGCTTGCTGGGAGCCCGGTCCGCTCGCGCAGGCCAGCCGAGGGCCGCCCCGACCAATGCCCGCCGCGTCCGAACAAGGCCAGGACCCCGTTGCGGGCCCGGATTCGGGCCCGCAACGGGGTACGCCAGTCGCCACCGAACGCGATGTCCAGCAGGTCGTCGAAATCGCACGCGCTCAGCCGTCCCGAGCCGGCGACCGGTCCTTGCGCCAGCCACGCATCCACCTCATCGCGGACCTGCTGGGTCAACCCCATGTCGGGGTAGATGCGCGGGATCAGGGTGGGCCAAAAGCCCGGCCGACGGCGCAAGTCGTTGTGGCCGGGCCCTTGCAGGTACTGGCTGTGGTCATCGAGCCACACGACGGGCCGACCGGGGAACGTGAGCGCCAGGTCCAGGCATTTGACTTCCGGGGAGCCGCCCTTGTGGTGCGGAGGCGGGCTGACCAGGGGCACGACCGGCAGCGGCGGAATGCCCAGCAGCGGCGCGTAGACCACGTTCGCTGCGCTCTCCCAGGTGGTGGACCACACGACGTCGACGCCGCGGTCGAGCAGGGAACGAATCCATGGGCCGTGCGCCGGGTCAACGGTGATTGTGATGGCGCCGTTGCGTTGGCCGTGAGACCGCAGATAGGTGGCGCCCGCGCACGCCCACGCCGGGATCACCGTGTCCACCACGGTGGTCCCCGCCGGCGGCTGACCGTCGTAGTGCCACACGTTCAGCAGACCGTCCAGGTCCAGGGCGACCACCGGTCGGCCCGCCAGTTCCGGTGACCACGGCTGAACCGGTGGGATCTGCGGAGCGGGCAGGGACAGCGGATCAACCGGGTAGGTCGGCCGGTGCGGCGGTGTGGCCCGTTGTTCGTCGCGTCGCGCGGTGCGGGCTTCCAGATATTCCCAGTCACTGATCACGGTGAACCTCCAGAATCGCACTGGTCGGGGCCGGTGGCCGGCGGTGCGTGGGTGTCAGTCTCGGCGCTCATCGTGACGGCGGCTGGATGGCTGCGGCAGAACCTTATGATGCCGTCCACGAGCGCGGTCGCGGGGAACCGCTGTGCGGCCAGGTGGGCCACCGCGTCGACGAAAGAAACAGGCGCGCCGCCGCGGTCGGCGCTGGTGAGTTGCTCGATCTGGTGTGCAACGTCGGCGGCTGCGGTCTCGGCGGGGATGCAGTACATCAAGCATTCGGGGTCGGTGTAGACCGTCACGGTGCGCACGTCGTGGGAGTGCTCGGCGCAGACATCGGTCTGTACGTCGAGAACGTCGACGCGGACGTAGAACTCGTCCGTGTTGCGCAGTGGTGTGCTGTCCGGGTCGGTGGCGTGCGCGCCCAGCCACGCCGTTAGGTCGGCCAGGGTGACCACTGTCGCGCTGACGTCGGCGATC
>JBAXOQ010000398.1:0-3947 GCA_037133175.1 Actinomycetes bacterium | reverse complement strand
GATCGAGTGACCGCGGGTCGAGGTGATCCGCTCCTGCAGGGCGCCCATCTCGTCTGCCAGGGTCGGCTGGTAACCCACCGCGGAAGGCATCCGACCCAGCAGCGTCGAGACCTCAGAACCTGCCTGGGTGAAACGGAAGATGTTGTCGATGAACAGCAGCACGTCCAGCTTCTCGTGGTCGCGGAAGTACTCGGCCATCGTCAGCGCCGTGTACGCGACGCGCAGACGCGTTCCAGGCGGCTCGTCCATCTGCCCGAACACCAGGGCGGTCTTGTCAATAACGCCGGACTCGGTCATTTCCAGGAACAGGTCGTTACCCTCACGGGTGCGCTCGCCGACCCCGGCGAACACCGACACACCTCCGAAGTTCTCAGCGACCCGGTAGATCATCTCCTGGATCAGCACGGTCTTGCCGACACCGGCTCCACCAAACAGCCCGATCTTTCCGCCCTTGACGTACGGGGTGAGCAGGTCGAGCACCTTGATGCCGGTCGGAAAGACCTCGGTCTTGGACTCCAGCTCCGCAAACGGCGGGGGCTGACGGTGGATCGGCCAACGCTCCTTGATGTCCAGCGACGCCAGCGGCACGTCCAGGGGCTGCCCGAGCGTGTTCCACACGTGGCCCTTGGTGACGTCTCCGACCGGCACCATGATCGGCGCACCGGTGCTGATGACCTCAGCGCCACGGACCAGGCCGTCGGTCGGCTGCATCGAGATCGCCCGCACCATGTTGTCGCCGATCTGCAGCGCAACTTCGAGGGTCAGCAGCCGATCCTTGGCGGCACCTTCCTCATCGCCGCCGAAGCTGACGGTCGTGTGCAGCGCGAAGTTCAGTTCCGGCATCGACTCCGCCGGGAACTCAACGTCGACAACAGGGCCGGTGACCCGGGCGACGCGTCCGGCTCCAACAGCAGGCTCGGCTGTGACGGTCATGTGGTTTGCTCCCTTACTTGGCGGCGGCCAGCGCGTTTGCGCCACCGACGATTTCGCTGATTTCTTGGGTGATCTCGGCCTGTCGTGCTTGGTTGGCCTGGCGTAGGAATCTCTTGATCAGATCGTTCGCATTGTCCGTGGCGGACTTCATGGCGCGCTGCCGAGATGCGTGCTCGGACGCGGCCGACTCCAGCAGCCCGACGTACACCAAATGCTCGATGTAGCGCGGCAGCAGCACGTCAAGGGTCTGCTTGGCCTCGGGCTCGAAGTCATACAACGGCCAGGCGGCCTTTCCGCCCTTGCCCTCACCGGCAGTGATGGTCTGCGTGTGAGTGTCGACGACTTCCTCGACGACGTCCAACGGGACGAGCCGCAGCACCTTGGGAACCTGGCTCAGGCGGTTGATGAACTTCGTGTAGACGATGTGAATCTCATCGATGCCGCCGTGCTTGCCCTGTTTGAGGAACGCATCGAGCAGGGTGTCGGCGACTTCTTTGGCGTTCGCGTACGTCGGGTTGTCGCTGAAGCCCACCCACGAACCCTCGACCGTGAGATCCCGGAACTTGTAGTACCCGACGGACTTGCGCCCGACCAAGTAGGTCACCGGTTCAATGCCGCGTTCGGTGATGTTCTGGGCAACCCGCTCGCCGGCCTTGATGGCATTCGAGGAGTAGGCCCCCGCCAAACCGCGGTCGGCGGCCACCGTCAGAACGGCTGCCCGCTTCGGGTGCTTGACCTCTTTGAACAGCGGGTGGTCGATCTGCGAGTGGGACGCGGCCAGGGTCAGCGCCCGCTGCAGTGCATCACCGTACGGCTCGGTGGAGTGAACTGCCTGCTGCGCCTTGACAATGCGAGACGCCGCGATCAGCTCCATGGCCCGGGTGATCTTCATCGTGGACTGGGTGTCCCGAATCCGCTGGCGGAGTATTCGCTGCTGCGCGCTCATGTTCTGATCCCGTTCTACCCGCGCACCTGGCGGGTGACCGTTCCATGCTCGATCTGGTCGTCCTCGATCGCCTCGGTCCCGCCTGCGCCGCTGACCAGCAGCGTGCCGTCAGCGGTGGTGAAGCTCTTCTTGAAGGTGGCCAGCGCTGATTCCAGGCTCGCCACCGTCTCGTCGCTCAGCTGCGAGGTGTCGGCGATAGTGGCCAGGATTCCGGGCTGCTCGCGGGCCATCCAATCGAGGAACTCGACCTCGAACCGACGGATATCCTCGACGGCGACGTCATCGAGCCCGCCGGTCGTGCCTGCCCAGATGGACACCACTTCCTTCGGCATCGAGTAAGGGTTGTACTGGGCCTGCTTGAGTAGCTCGACCAGCCGGGCGCCGCGGTCCAGCGTCGCCTTCGACGCCTTGTCCAAGTCAGAGCCGAACGCGGCGAACGCCTCCAACTCGCGATACTGCGCCAAGTCCAGCCGCAGCGAACCCGCCACCTTCTTCATCGCCTTGGGCTGGGCGGCGCCACCGACGCGCGACACCGAGATGCCGACGTTGATGGCCGGACGGACGCCGGAGTTGAACAGCTCGCTCTCCAGGAAGCACTGCCCGTCGGTGATCGAGATGACGTTGGTGGGGATATACGCCGACACGTCGTTGGCCTTGGTCTCGATGATCGGCAGGCCGGTCATCGAACCGCCGCCGAGCGCGTCGGACAGCTTCGCGCAGCGCTCAAGCAGCCGCGAGTGCAAGTAGAAGACATCGCCCGGGTAGGCCTCACGGCCCGGCGGGCGGCGCAGCAGCAGCGAAATCGCCCGGTAGGCCTCAGCCTGCTTGGACAGGTCGTCGAACACGATCAGGACCGACTCGCCCTTGTACATCCAGTGCTGGCCGATGGCCGATCCGGTGTAGGGGGCGAGGTACTTGAAGCCAGCGTTGTCGGAGGCCGGCGAAGCCACGATCGTGGTGTACTCCAACGCGCCGTACTTCTCCAAAGTTCCACGGACCGCCGCGATCGTCGATCCCTTCTGGCCGATCGCGACGTACACGCACTTCACCATCCGCGCGGGATCCTTGGAATCCCAGGCAGCCTTCTGGTTCAGGATCGTGTCGAGCGCCAGGGCAGTCTTGCCGGTCTGGCGGTCGCCGATGATGAGCTGACGCTGGCCGCGGCCGATGGCTGTCATGGCGTCCACGGCCTTCAGACCAGTGAACATGGGCTCCTTGACCGGCTGGCGCTCGACTACCGACGGTGCCTGCACCTCAAGCTCGCGATTGCCTTCGGCGACGATGGCGCCAAGACCGTCGATAGGCTCACCCAGCGGATTGACGACCCGTCCCAGGAAGCCGTCGCCGACCGGCACGGACAGCACCCGACCGGTGCGCCGCACCGTCTGACCTTCCTCGATGTGGCTGCCATCGCCGAGCAGCACGGTGCCGATCTCCCGGATATCCAGGTTCAGGGCGAGTCCGATCAGCCCGTCTTTGAACTCCAGCAGTTCGTTGGTCATAGCGGAGTGCAGGCCCTCGACGCGGGCGATACCGTCACCGGTTTGCAGCACCCGGCCGACTTCCTCGCGCGCGTTCTCTGGGGTGAACGCCTCCACGTTCGCCTCAATCGCTACGCGGATGTCTTCCGGTGAGATGGTCAGCTCGGCCATTGCCTCTTCCGTTTCGTCTTGTCCGTATCGCCAGGCGATTCGGGTCGTGCTGGTCAGGTACTTGGGGGTGGTGCGTCCGGGCGGTCTATCTGGTCTTTCTGCTAGCTGGTCATGCGACGGCGGGCCTGGTCGAGCTTGCTCGAGATCGTCGCGTCGATGACTTCGTCACCAACCCGGACCTCGATCCCGCCGACGACTGACGGATCAATGTCCACATTGAGTTCCACCCGCCGACCGAACAGCTTGGTCAGCGCTGCACCAAGTCGTGAGCATTGCTTGGCAGTCAGCGGCATGGCCGTGCGGATGTCGGCGATCACCCGACCTCGCCGAGCAGCTGCTGAGTCCGACAGTTCGGCAATCACAGCCTGGATTCGACGTCCACGCAGACTGCCGGCGCCATGGGCAACCAACGTCAC
>JBAXOQ010000397.1:0-3948 GCA_037133175.1 Actinomycetes bacterium | reverse complement strand
CACCGTCTCGACATCGATGGCGCCGGCCCGGATCGCGGTGCGGCGCAGGTCCTTGGGCTCGAACGTGTGGATGTCGACGACCGCCTCAAGCAAGGCGATCCGCGACGACTGCTCCAACTGGCGCTTCGGACGAGCGAACCGCTCACGAACCCCGGGCAGCAACCCGATCTTGGTGGTGGCCCACCAGGTCGCCTGCGATAGTCGTCGCGCGACAAAGTCGCCATGCGTCGTCGGCTCGCCGCAGAACACGAATCGGCCCCCTGGCCGCAACACCCGCAGACACTCCCGCAGCGCCTGCTCGACGTCCGGAATGTGATGCAGCACTGCGTGTCCGATGACCAGGTCGAACGAGTTGTCCGGGTACGGAATCCGCTCAGCGTCCGCCACCCGGCCGTCCACCTCAAACCCGAGCCCGCGCGCATTCCGCTGCGCCACCTTGACCATCCCCGGAGAGATGTCGGTGACCGACCCGTTCGTCAGCACCCCAGCCTGCTTGAGGTTCAGCATGAAGAACCCGGTCCCGCAGCCAACCTCCAGCGCGTCGCGGTACGGCCAACCATGCTCGCCAGCGACCTTCACGAAACGATCCCGCGCATAAGAGATGCAGCGGTCGTCGTAGCTGATGGACCACTTCTCGTCGTAGGTCGAGGCCTCCCAATCGTGGTAGAGCACGTTGGCGAGCCGCGGATCCTCCCAGGCTCGTTCCAGATCCTCGAGCGTGGCTACCTCGGGCACACTAATCACTATCGCCCTTCAAATGTTGCTTTACCCGGACCGTTGTCAATGAACGAGCGCATCCCATTGCGTTGGTCAGCGGTCGCCCACAATTGGGCAAATTGTATGCGCTCAATCTCCAGCCCAGTCGCCAGGTCGACCTCGAGACCACGGTCGACGGCACTCTTGGCCGCCCGCAGCGCCAGGCCCGGGCCGGCCGCGAGCCGCGACGCCAGCGCGTGTGCCGCGGTGTACACATCGTCAGGGGCGACGACCTTGTCGACCAGACCCATCTGCAGCGCCTCGTCGGCATCGACGAACCGGCCGGTGAAGATCATCTCTTTTGCTCGGGACGGACCGATCAGCCGCGGAAGGCGTTGGGTCCCGCCGGCGCCAGGGATGATGCCCAGCAGGATCTCGGGCAACCCGAGCTTGGCGTTGTCGCCGGCGATCCGCAGATCGGCCGTGAGCGCGAGCTCCAGGCCACCGCCGAGCGCGTAGCCGGTGATCGCGGCCACCACGGGTTTGGGGATGTTGGCGACGGCGGTGAACGCCGCGGTCAGCGGACCGGACCGCTCGATCATGGTCACGTGGTCCCACTCGGCCATCTCTTTGACATCTGCTCCGGCAGCGAACACCTTCGGTCCGCCGTACAGAATCACCGCCCGCACGTCACGTCGCTCGCTGACCTGCGCGGCCGCTGCCCGCAGGCCGGCTTGCACGCGGGTGTCAAGGGCATTCATCGGCGGACGAGCCAGCCTAATCGTGGCGACGCCGTCGCTGACATCAACGGATACGGGGTCACTTGCCGTTGCCGGCTGTTCAGTGCTCACCGGTCGAGGCTAGCCAATCCGCCACGGAGCCCCTGCCGCGGGACCGACGAGTCGTGGCAGGGGCTCCGTTCTGAGCGGTCTTGGATGTCCCTTAGATCTCCGACCACACGAACGGTGGAACGCTGATGCAACCTGCGGAACGGCCTACCGCCGACAATCCGGCGCGGTCACCGCTCTGGTAGCCGTTGGGTGTGTAGCGTCCCATCGTCGGGTACATCAACTCGCTCTTAGAACCGACGTGCGTCAGACCAACCGCATGCGCTAACTCGTGCAACACGAGGTTGCCGCGGGTCAACCGCTTGCCGAAGCCGGGCGCCAGTTGAGCATCAGAACGCGAGTTCAGCACCACATAACCACGGCCGATCGCTGCCGTCCACTTCCCGGTTCCAGCCACACCCCACGCCTTGTACATGAAGCCACCGGTCCCCGCTGCCCGCTGCGAGCCGACGTAGGACAGCAAGGTCGAGGAATACTTGCGCACCTTCGGGTCGGCGTACGAGATGATCATCTCGGCGGGCGCACGGTCGGGCCAGTTTGCCGCGGTCGGCAGGTAGGTGGTCGTACCCCGATAGGAATACGGAACACCTGTCGCAACGGATAGTTTGCCAACCGCCGCCTTGATATCCCGAAGAGCCTTGGTCCGCTTGGACTTGGCCAGCGCCGCGACGTTCACCCGATAGGTGATGGTCTGGCACGGATTCCAGCGGGGCGAGACGAGCGTCCCGTCCGGAAGCGTCGCAATCGTGAGTTGGTACGCGCCCGTACGCGGCGTCGGTGCAACGCTTTGCGGCACAGCGCCAGCACTGGCCGAGGCCACCCCGAAGGAAGTCGAAACCACTGCCGCGACCACTGCACCGGCGAGCGTCAAACTGCGTGTAGGTCCCACGACTCTCACCACCAATCCCATACCCGGTCGATCCCATACCGTCGCGAGCGGGCCCGCGGGCCACCGTCATCCGCGACACTGGAGAAATCGACTTTGCGCACAGCCGTCTTGAACGAACCTCACCGAAGTCCCCCGATCGGACCAGAGCGTCCGCAGTCAATCCGGGGTATGGCTGCACCGAAACGCGCCTTACCAAGCGAGGGGTCGCGCTGACCAGGCAAAATGACACCGGGTGCGGCCACAATGGCGACCCACAGAAGGAGACACTGATGACGCAAGACACTCCGCCGTCGATCGCCTGGCCCGGGACTTGGAACCCGCTAGGGGTGACGGTCGACGATCACGGTGTCAACGTTGCCCTGTGGGCGCAGGGTGCCCAGCGCGTCGAGTTCTGCCTGATCGCCGACGACGGCACTGAGCAGCGGATCGAGTTGGCCGAATCGATTTACAGCGTCTTCCATGGCTACGTGCCAGGCGTTCGGGTCGGTCAGCGTTACGGATTCCGGGTGTACGGTCCGTGGGACCCCGAGGTCGGCTCTCGATTCAACCCCAGCAAACTGCTGCTTGATCCGTACGCCCGAGCGATCGACGGCCGCATCACCCCCGGTCCGGCGATCTTCGATCATGAGGGCATGGACGATCTGACCATCAACACCACAGATTCGCTCGGATCGATGCCACTGGCCGTGGTCACCGATGGTCATTTCGACTGGCAGGGCGACCAACCGATCCGCACCAGCTGGAACGACACGATCATCTATGAATTGCACGTCAAAGGGTTCACCGCGCTGCATCCGGGGATCCCGGAGAACCTTCGCGGCACGTACGCCGGACTGGCTCAGCCCGCGGCCATCGAGCACCTTCGGTCGTTGGGGGTGACGGCGGTCGAACTGCTGCCGGTGCATGCCTTCATCGACGAGCTGCACTTGCTTGAGCGCGGCATGGTCAACTACTGGGGCTACAACTCGATCGGCTACTTCGCGCCTGAGGGCCGGTACAGTGCCAGCGGTACCCGCGGCGGTCAGATCGCCGAGTTCAAGGAACTCGTACGCGCGATGCACCAAGCGAACATCGAAGTGATTCTGGATGTCGTCTACAACCACACAGCGGAGGCCAACCAACTGGGCCCGACATACTCGTTCAAGGGCCTGTCCAACGACACGTATTACAAGCTCGGCACCAACCCCCGCTACTTCGCGGACTACACCGGCTGCGGCAACACGCTGAACGCCGGTCAGCCGATGGTGCTGCAACTGATCATGGACTCGTTGCGGTACTGGGTTGAAGAGATGCACGTCGATGGCTTTCGGTTCGACCTCGCCAGTGCGCTGGCACGTTCGTTCCACGACTTCGACATGCTGTCCAGCTTCCTGACCACCATCAGCCAGGACCCGGTGCTGCGGGCGGTCAAACTGATCGCCGAGCCGTGGGACATCGGCTCCGGCGGCTACCAGGTCGGCGGGACCCCTCCGTTGTGGACCGAGAGGAACGACACATACCGGGACAGCATGCGCG
>JBAXOQ010000396.1:0-3949 GCA_037133175.1 Actinomycetes bacterium | reverse complement strand
GCGGAAACCAGTCCACTGGCTGCCATCCCAGTAGCGAAGGTAGGCAGAGTCGCCGGGGTCGACGAGCCATGCAGGCGGAGCGCCCGACACCTGGACAGCCCGAACCTGTGGCACTGGCGGAACCGAAGCCGGGACAGACGCCGGAACCGCAGGTGGTAGGTCAGGGTAGGGATTCCAGGCATCGGCAGGTGGCAGCGCACCGCTGTAGGGCTCCATCACGACTCCATACGGCGAAGTGACCGGACGGCCTCGCACCGGGACGAGGTAGGCCAGACCCAACCCTAGGATTGCTCCAGCGAGCGTGAACGCCAGTAAGTACCAGACATTCAAGGCGACCACCCCGTAGACGAACAGCAACAGCACCACCCCGAGCAGGAACAACGCCCCGCCAAAGCAGCCCCGCAATGGTCGTCGCTTCACGGTCGCGGACATCTGATCACGCTCCCGGTCCGTAGCTACCGGGCGGCATGCCGTAAGGCGGCGGTCCGGTCGGCGGCACACCCGGGTAGGCACCGGCAGCCAAACCCGTCGCTTTGGTGCCAAACAGCATCGCGGCTAACCCGACAACGCCGAGGGCAGCAGCGCCGACGCCGGTGAACCACATCGGAGTGAAGGCTGCGCCACCGGAATTCTGAATCCACACCGAGGCGGTACAAGAGCCGCCGCTGCCGGTAATACTGACATCTACCAGCATCTTCTGGTTGCCGCGAAAGAACACCCCGAGCAGTCCAGGGATCTTGTCGCCAACCTTGACGCTGCCGCTACCTGCGCGCTGACCTGCCTCGTTGGTGAAGGAGCCGGACGCGGGCAGACTCCCGACCGTGACCTTCCAAGTGCCGTTGCGAATCGCCGAGGTCGTCTCACCCGTCCAATCAACGGTCCCATCCAGATTCACCCGAAATGGGTTGTCCGCTGTGCCGCCAGGGCCGGGCGCCAAAACATGATCAAGCTCTCTGCCCTGGGCATCACGGGACATTGCGGCGCCAGTGCACCCTGTGGCATCGGCCGCAAAGGCGGGCAACGCAGCGGTAACGGCCAACACCCCTCCGACCAGCGTCACTGCTGCCGCGCGGGCCAGTCGTAGTCGCTTCATGGCTCCCCTATCCCGAAGAACAGATCTGGTCGATCTCCTTGGCGTTCGCGTTGACTCCGGTGATCTTGCCGGTTCGTGAATCGACGTTCCAGATGTACTGGCCGCTGGAATGGTTCAGGGTGACCCGCCAGATGTTGGGGTCGCTGGTGGCCTCGCCGTCAAACGTGATGCCTTTCAATTCCTGCTCAAAGGACTCGGCGCTGCCAACTCGGCCCGCGCAGGAACGCAACGAGGCGATCAATGCATTCTTGACGAACTCGCCAGCTTCGCGACCAGAGGTAATGGTAGGAGTCGGACTCGGGGTCGGGGTCGAAGTGGTTCCGGTCGGCGTTGGGGTCGGTGATGTGCTGGGATTCGGCGGTGCCGGACCATCCTGAGTCCCATCCGTTCCGGTCGGACGACCGAAGGGCTGATTATTGGTGATGTTGATCACCGTGAAGTCATTGATGATCGTTACGTTCGTTTCGATAATCGTGATCGAGCGCGGATTCCACCCCGGCCACGTCGGGCCGTGGTACGACGTGCGCGTGTGCGGGCGGGCCGCCGTCAAGGGATTCCCGCAGTAGCACTTCACTACCGGCAGTCCACGGTCGTTGACCAGCACCGCGGTGCCGAACTGCAGCACCGACTCGAACGTGGTCACTCGGCCGTTCTCCCAACCGTGGTTGGTGACCAGAGTGTCCGAGCGCAGCACAACCTGCGTCAGCTTGTTGACGAAGTCCGGAATCGTCGCCGGCGTAATCCCCTGCACCTGCGCCCAACCGGCCGCCTTCTCGGCATTCTGCGCTAGGAAGGCGATCAGTTTGGCCTTGTCACACTGCGACACCTTCTCTGTGCCGCCATACAACCCAACCTGCCCACCAGGCACAGTCACCGGCGTCGGCGTCGTCACGGGCTGCGGCACGGTAACGTCAGTGGTCGTTGTGCCAGCCGGAGGGATCGGCGGTGTGAAGGGGTTATTCGCGGTAGACACCGGCTCGGTGGCCACGCTGACCACCTCCTCACCGGCGGTGTCGGAGGAACGCTTCGTCAAATAGACGATCCCACCAGCGACCGCGATGAGCACCACCACGACGGCTATGCAGATCCCGACCACGGCTCCGACGGGCAACCCACGTCGACGCGGACCCCCTGGCGGCGGGTAGTACCCACCACCTTGAGGTGGTGGTGGAGGGGGCGGATACCCACCACCTTGAGGTGGTGGTGGCGGGGACGGATACCCACCACCTTGAGGTGGCGATGGCGGGGGCGGATACCCACCACCTTGAGGTGGCGGTGGCGGGGGCGGGTAACTGGACACCAGATCCTCCCGGTTTAGTCGGCTAACCCGATTCTATCGCGACTCAGGCGCCCGCGGGAGTGCCCGTACACCAGGCATTAGCCGCTGCACGACTGACCAGCCGCCAACTGATCAGCGGGGATCGGCTCGAAGCGCATCACGGCGTGATCGCCAATGTCCATTCCAACCCCGAAGAGCCCCGTGACGAACGAGTGCCGGGCACGAACGTAGATGCCGACACTCTCAGCGGTCCCCACGCAGGCATTAACGTGGGTGTAGTCCCATGACCCACCGGCCAGCACGAACGAGCGGGTCCCGGCATCGAACGTGTAACGGTTGCAGCTCGTCGTCGGGCAGCTGGCGAAGCTGGTCACGCCGTTTGCTCCCGGGTAGCCGGCGGTATTGGCCTTGTAGATCCACAGCTCTTCGATAGTGCTCATCGGCATCGCAGTGCCAGCACTGACCACCGCCTGGGCCGCAGCGGACCCGGCCGTGGCATCGCGAGGCAACGCGGACGCCGTCCTGACACCGGACCGGGTCGCCGCAGTCAACGCAACGTGGTCCCGAAGCAGCATAGAGAATTCGACGACCCCGAACAGGATGAGTACCAACACCGGGAAGATGAAGCCGGCCTCGACGGCCACCGAGCCTCGGTCGCCGCGACCCATCCGCCGCTCCCAATGTGAGAGCGGAGTCAAGGCAAGACGACGTAATACCCGCACCGACTCTCCTTTGGTATCCACAGTTACGTGCTGGCCCGGCGCACACGAACGCCGCGCCGATCCACTGGTGGTATCGGCACCGATCAACAGAGAGTTGAGGGAACTGGTCCACGCGGTTCCGAGATCAACTGGATTGGGGCTCACTCACCCATTCGGGTGTATCTGCTCAGGAGCAACCCCGTCCGAACCGAAACACATCCTGTACTGGAAAGGCGGCCGAAAAGGCTGGCGACCGGGACCGACATTGAAAGCATTGGAATCACCCAACAAACTCTGGAATGGGAGAAAGACCATGATCGCTCGTATTCGCAAGGTCCTAGCTCGCGAAGAGGGTGCAAGCGCAGTCGAGTACGGCCTTCTTGTCGCTGGCATCGCAATGGTCGTCATCGCGGCGGTCTTCTTCCTCGGCGGCGCAATCAAGAGCAACTTCGACAAGGTCGGCACCTCGGTCAGCAACGCCGGGAAGTAAGAACCACCAGGTAGACCCCGCCACACCAGCCAATTCGGAGACGACGGTTTAGTGGCGCCGAAGGGCCCCGCCGGTCATTGACCGGCGGGGCCCTTCGCCGCGTTGTCACCGAACCGCTGGACTTTGCCAGCTCCGCCAGCGGGTGTCTCACTCGAGCTCGAATCAGGTGCCGAAACCGATCCACGATTACCAATCACCCGTTCGGGTGTATCCGTTTAGGCAAGGATGTGCACAAGCCGAAGCAAAGTTTGTAACAGGAAGGCGGCACCGGGGGGCGCCAACCCGGATCACACAACATCTCTACAAACAACTTCCTGAACAGGAGAAAGATCATGATCGCTCGTATTCGCAAGGTCCTAGCTCGCGAAGAGGGTGCAAGCGCAGTC
>JBAXOQ010000395.1:0-3950 GCA_037133175.1 Actinomycetes bacterium | reverse complement strand
CCGCCCCGCCGACCACAGCACCACCGACCACGGCCCCGCCGACGACAGCACCACCAACTACTGCGCCACCGACGCCCACCCCGACAATTACGAACACCGATTCGGCAAAGGCCTTCGTCAAGAACGCAGTCCGGCAGATGCTGCAGGCGTGCGCCGTTGCCCACGGGGTCCCGCCGGATCAATACTCAAGGGTGTTGGACAAAGCGAACTGGAGCGGTCAGGCCACCGCAGACCCCTACGTCTGGTCAGTAACGGTGAGCGACAGCAGCGGAACCTTCACCTGGCACGTCGATTCGAGGACGGGCAGTCTGACTCCGGTGAGTTCCGACGCGAAAACACTTACTTCGAAGTGCTCGTAGGCCGGGACCACCACATCAAAGCCCAGCTTGAAGACCGTCTACCAGGAGCCGCCTCCACCACCGCCCCCGCCATCACCCATGCCGCTGCTGGAATCAGAGCTACTACTGCTGCTACTGCTGCTGCCCGAGTCGGAACTGCTGCTTGAATACATCGTCGCCTGGTAGATACCGATCGACGACGAGATCGCGGTGTTCAAATCAGCGAAACCGCCAGCATCGGTGTACCAGGCGGCGCTGCTGGCGCCGGTCGGATACCAATCGGGAGTCGGCGGTTCGGTGTCGGTGTAGAGGCGGTACTTCGCTGCCCACTTGTCCGCGACGCCGAACGCGACGGCATACGGGATGTACGTCACGAACAGGTCCTTGTTAGCGGCGAAGTCGAATCGATCCTGAGCCGAATCGGTGGACAGAAAACGTTCGAACCCAGCGCACCGCGACCAGAGCTCACGACCGGTCGTCGTTCGCCGAATCCCGGGGTCGCGCTTGACCAACCCCAGGCCACCGATCGCGAACGCGCCGAACGGCAATCCGTACATCGAGGGAGTTGCGGAGAAGAAGACGACGGCAACAAGCCAAAGCAGTATCGCCAACAGCGCGATCACCCACGCGCGTCGACGCCACCGGGCGGCTGGCGCCGCACGCACGATGTCTGTGGACTTCGCCCACTTGATGACCGCGGGCTGGATGCCACCCCGGGCCCGTTGCAGCACCGCCCCAGCTGAGGGTTTGCGCTGGGCAAGGAACGACGAGCCCACACCCTTGGAGATCGCCAGCACCTCGGCGACGGCCTTGCTTGCGGGATCGCTCGCTCGCCATTGTTCTGCTGTGGCAGTGCTGGTGACAAGCCACTTCTTGTCGCCGCGAGACTGCAAGGTCACCAGCTTCTGCTCAGCCATCGCAAGAAGCGTCGCGGTCAGGGCAAACCTGCCGACCTCCAGGCTGGTCAGGTAGACGGCCTGGGCCGGACCTACGCCCGAGGGCGGTGAGTACATGACCGGGGACCCCGGCTCACGTTCCTTACCGCGCAGCGCCCACCACAATCCCCCAGCGAACGCGATCAGGCTCACGAGCAGCACCAAAATGAATGCCGGCACGCTGTCGCCGAACACCCCCCTCAACGAGACCGGCCAAGGAGTCGTGATCAGCCCAGGCTGATCGGTCGGCGGTGGCGGTCCCATGGCGGCCCGCACTGTCATCCCAGTGTTGGCCGGCATAGCGACCGACTCGAGCGTGATCGAGGTGGTACCCGCCCCCGTGATCGTGCACGGTCCCGGCTCTCCGACGCCGGTTGAGGACGGCCGCCCCGCGACACATTGCACCTGCTGGGCAGGGCTCGGCAGATTCACATGAGCGGTCACCTTCTTCATTGGCAACTGCCATCCCTGTGCCACCACGTTCCAGAAGAACACCGACTGTGGGGTAACCGCCGCGTTCTCGCCTGCAGTGGAGGGGAAGGTCTTGTCAGCCCCGGCAGTAATCGGCGAGATAACCCCAGGCACCGTGTACGCAATAACGTAGGTATGCGAACCGGGAGTGACGTACGCATCGGGATTCCCAATGCGCGCCACCAGGATGCTGCCGTTCCCCTGCCAGCTGAGCTCAACCGGATCGACAACTCCGTCGCGCGTCACGGCAGTAATCTGCGGGACCCGTCGGATGTTCGGATTGTTGGGATCAGTGGTATCGAAGAACCGGAAAATGCCATGCCTAGCACCGGGAAACTGCGCGGTCAGAGTCTCGGTCGCCGTCAGCTGTCCATCCGCGGCAACGGTGAAGTCCCCCACGTACTGACTGACCGTGACCGGGTCGGACGTGCTGCTGGCAACCGACGAGACATCCACCAGCGGCCATAGCAGCCCAACCACGGTGAGCACCACCACCAGCATCGCAAGCAGGATCGGTTTGATCCGGATCTCTCTGGACACGCGGTTACCCACCTCCACCGGCCGCGGAAGCGCCAGTCAGATTGAGCTGCGGCCCGCTGGCACGCCTGGGTCGTACGGAGTCGGGTACAGCGCCCTGGCATACCACGGGGGTTTGAAATGCTGCCAATTCGTCGCAGGCTGAGCCAGCCTATCTGCGATCACCCACAGTGCGGCCGGATCGTGACCGAAGGCGGTGTGGCTGGAACGCGTCTCCACGTTCTCGTGCGTGGCATCGACCGGACCGACCGTCGCCTGCCACTGCACGATGCCGTCACATTTGGAGTACAGCGCGGTCGAGGGCACCGGCAGCGGCGGCAATTTGCTGTCGTGCGGCGGCTGCTGATCGAGCGGGGCGTGGAACCGTGCCAGCCTCATGTACAGGTTCATCGAGGTGACCTGCTTGGGATGAGTCATCCGGATCGGACTGCCCATGGTGATGACCTGGCTGACCGCGGCCGGGACCTCCCGCGCAACCATCCGGGCGAAGTTCCCGCCCAGGCTCCACCCGATCAAGGCCACCGGTTCACCGTGCTCCACGGCGAGATCATCAACCAGGCCCGATAGGGACCCGAGGACTCTCCTGGTGGGACCCATGTTCAAGCCCAAGCCCCAACCGTAGGGCGTGTATCCCAGGCGCCGCAGGAACCGGCGCAGCGGGATGGTCGCTGGGTCCCCGGTCGTCAGACCCGGGACCACCATCACCGGTTGACCCTGGCCGCGGGGTGCGCGTGACAACCATGGCGCCCCGGCGACCAGCAGCGGGAAGGTCAGCGCCGAACGCACATGATCGGTCAGCGACAACCGCAGCGGTAACTCAGCAACTAGTGGGTTGCCGATGGTCTCGGTGAGCATCGGCATGTGCGGCAGCCACGACATGTGGGCGTCGGACAGCAGTTGCTCCTCCAGCAGCTCGGCGTCGGCGTCGGCGTCGGCACCAGCGCCGACGCCCTCATCCGCGCTCATCAGCTGAACGAGACCTGCGGCGGCGTCGCCTGACCCTCGGGAGCCTTGTAGAAGTCCCTCTTGGAGACCTTGGCCAGACCGTTGAAGAACATCCACGGCACCGTCACGATCAGCGTATTCAGCTTGGACACGGCATCGTTGTAGTACTGCCGCGCGAACGCCAGGGCATTCTCAGTCTCAGACAGTTGGCCCTGCAGCTGCAGGAAGTTCGCCGAAGCCTTCAGATCCGGATACTGTTCAGCAACCGCCATCACATTGACCAGTGCCTTGTCCAGTGCCTGCTCGGCTACGGCCTTCTGCTCGACGGTCCCGTTGGAGGCGGCCTCCTTGACTCCGGCCCGCGCCTCGGTCACCGCTTGGAAAACGCCGCTCTCATGCTTGGCATATCCCTTGACCGTCTCGACCAGATTCGGCACCAGATCTGCACGTCGAGTGAGTTGGACGTCGATACCGCCGAGCGCCTCCTGCGCCAAGACATCCGCCTTGCGCAACTTGTTGAACCCGCTCATGGCGAAGATCACCACTATTACGATGATCACCAAGATGATGACCAATAGCCAGATCATGCAGACCACTTCCAATCGCTAGTTTCTGTCGTTGTCACCTTATGCTGCGCGGTCCACCCGATGATGACGCGCTAGGCCGATGCTTGCGCGTCACCAGGACCCGCCACCGCCGCCGCCACCGCCGCCGCCCATACCGC
>JBAXOQ010000394.1:0-3984 GCA_037133175.1 Actinomycetes bacterium | reverse complement strand
GTGATCGAGCGGGTCTTTCACCAGCGCACCGCTGGCCGTGACCAGCGGCACATCGATCCCCAGCGGTTCGACCAACGGCAGCGTATGGCTATACCGTCGCCCGGTCGCCAGCACGACCTGCACACCCGCTGCGGTAGCGATCCGGGCCGCCTGCACCTTGGTGGCCATGCCCCCGCTGCCGACCTCGCTGCCGACTCCGCCGAGCTCAACATCAATCAAGTCGGCGGGCCCGGTCACATCGGTGATCGGCGTGGTGCCGGAACGGCTGGGCGGGCCGTCGTACAGAGCGTCAACGTCGCTGAGCAGGACCAATGCCTGTGCATGCACCAGGTGGGCCACTAGCGCGGCCAATCGATCGTTGTCGCCGAACCGGATTTCGTCGGTGGCAACCGTGTCGTTCTCGTTCACGATTGGCACGACACCGAGTTCGAGCAGCCGATTGAGGGTGCGCTGTGCATTCGAGAAATGCACCCGCCGCCCCACATCGTCTGCAGTCAAGAGCACCTGACCCACTGTCAGTCCGTGCGACGCGAAGCGTGCCGCGTAGGCGGCGACCAGCACGCCTTGTCCGACACTCGCGGCTGCCTGCAACGTCGCCAGATCCGTGGGCCGCCTATCCAGGCCGAGCGGCGCCAGTCCAGCAGCGATCGCGCCGCTTGACACCAACACGACCGCCCGTCCATCAATGACCCGCGAAGCCACCACATCCACCAGCGCATTCACGCGGTCGGTGTCAATACGGCCGGCCGGCGTCGTCAGCGACGATGACCCGGCCTTGACGACAATCCGGGTGGCATCGGCAACACCGTTCCGAAGCGAAGGCTGTCCGCTCACAGATCGTCCAGGCGCACGTCATGCCCGCGCGGGGCCGAACCGCCCCCTTGCTGACCGGCATAGATCGAGGGCTGCCAGTCGAACACGACAGCGTCATCGTCGCTGCCGATCACGACGGTCGCACCAGGTTGGGCCCCGAGCCTCAGCAGCTCCTCTTCCACACCGAGTCGGGCCAGCCGGTCCCCCAAGTAGCCGACGGCCTCGTCGTTTCCGAAATCGGTCTGCTGTACCCACCGCGTCGGCCGCGCGCCCCGGACTCGGAACCCGTCGCCCTCTGGGGACACTTCGAAGCCGGAATCATCCACCGCACCGGGTTGAACGATGACGATGTCCGGTTGTTCCTGTTGCTGTTGCTGTGCCCGGAACTCGGCAACCACTGAGGCCATGGCGTAGGTCAATTCCTTGAGGCCGGCATGTGACACTGTGGAGATCAGGAAGACTGGCCACCCCCGCTGCGCCAGCATCGGAGCGACCATCTGCGCAAGGTCTGCCGCCTCCGGAACGTCGCATTTGTTCAAGGCAACGAGCCGCGGCCGGTCTGCCAGTCCCCCATACAAGGCCAGCTCGTCCTCAAGGGTGTCAATGTCACTGATCGGGTCCCGATCAGGCTCCAGAGTCGCGCAGTCGACAACGTGAACCAGAGCCGCGCAGCGCTCAATGTGCCGCAGGAATTCCAGTCCTAGCCCTTTGCCCGCGCTCGCGCCAGCAATCAACCCCGGAACATCGGCAACTGTGAACACCGTCGATCCCGCCTTGACAACTCCCAGGTGCGGCACCAGCGTGGTGAAGGGGTAGTCGGCAATCTTCGGCCTGGCCGAACTGAGCACCGACACCAGACTGGACTTCCCGGCCGATGGGAACCCCACCAGTCCGACGTCGGCGAGGGTCTTGAGCTCCAACACCGCGTCCACCTGGTCGCCAGCCGTACCGAGCAGCGCGAAGCCGGGTGCTTTCCGACGTGGACTGGCCAACGCGGCGTTCCCCAGACCGCCACGGCCTCCCTTGGCGACCACGTAGGTCTTACCAGGGCCGACCATATCGGCAAGAAAGACGCCGTCTGTGGTGCTCACCACCGTCCCGTCGGGCACGGTGATGACGACGTCTTCGCCGTCCTTGCCGGATCTGTTGTCCCCAGCTCCGGGTCGCCCGGCTGGGGCCTTCCGATGTGGTAAGCGCTGGATCGCCAACAGACTGTTGGTCCCATGATCCACTTTGAGCACGATGTCACCGCCTCGACCGCCATTGCCCCCGTCAGGGCCGGCCAGCGGACGGAACTTCTCGCGCTTGATCGAAGCGCAACCGTGACCGCCGTCGCCTGCATGAGCATGCAAGACGACGCGATCCACGAATGTGGTCATGCAGTGCCGCTGGCTAGCTGGCAGCGACGATGTTGATGACGCGACGACCGCGGCGGGTGCCAAAGTCCACCGTGCCGGCGACGAGCGCGAACAGGGTGTCGTCGTCGCCGCGTCCCACGTTCTCGCCAGGGTGGAAGTGCGTACCACGCTGCCGAATGATGATCTCTCCGGCATTCACCGATTGACCACCGAAGCGCTTGACGCCCAGCCGTTGTGAGTTGGAGTCGCGACCGTTGCGGGTGCTGGATGCACCTTTCTTATGAGCCATCTCGTCACTTCCCAGTCGTGATAGCAGTGACCTTCAGCGTTGTCAGACGCTGGCGGTGTCCCTGGCGACGGCGGTAGCCCGTCTTGTTCTTGAACTTCCCAATATCAATCTTCGGGCCTTTGCCGTGCTCGACGATCTCGGCGGTGACTTTGACGTCAGCCAAGTCTGCGGGGCTGCTGGTGATTCCGTCAGCGTCGACCACCAGCAAAGCCGTCAGGGCCACTTCCGACCCCGGGTCGCCATTGACACGGTCCTGTTGAAAGACATCACCAACGGTGACCTTCTCCTGCCGACCACCGGCGCGAACAATCGCGTACAAGTCGAACTCCCTATCGAATGCTGCGAGCGCAAGCTCGCTAGATGGTGTTGCTGGTTACTCACGGGTATTGCGGATTGCCCAAGAGATGTTGCTTGTTGCTCGGAAGTACTGCGTCTGTGCTGGTGCGGCCGATCAGGACGCAGACACGGCAACCCCCCTACAGTACGCCAGTGCCTCTAGTGATCGTCAACCGGCTCTTCCAGCTCGCCTTCGGCGGCCTGGGCCTCGGCTTCAGCGAGGTCGAACAACGCATCTTCGGCTTCCGCCTCCGCAGTCAGCGCGTCCAGAATCACGGCCTCGCCCTCCTCACCGGGCGACGGTGTCACCTGCTCATCGTCAGCGGGAGCCTCCGACATCTGCTCAGCGGCCTTCGGCGGTATCGGGGCACCGGGGATCGGACCAGCGGGCCGACCGCGCCGCCGAGCTACCACCGGCGTGCCGTCCACCCCGGACCCCCGGTCCACCGGGTCCATCTGCACCTTCACCCCGCGACCGTTGCAGCACTCGCAAACCGTACTGAAGGTCTCCAACAGACCCTGGCCGATCCTCTTGCGCGTCATCTGCACCAGACCCAGTGATGTCACCTCGGCAACTTGGTGTTTGGTGCGGTCCCGCGACAGGCACTCCAGCAGTCGGCGAAGCACCAGGTCACGGTTGGTCTCCAGCACCATATCGATGAAGTCGATGACGATGATGCCGCCAGTGTCCCGCAATCGCAACTGCCGGACGACCTCTTCTGCTGCCTCAAGGTTGTTGCGAGTCACCGTCTCTTCCAGGTTGCCGCCCTGTCCGGTGAAGCGTCCGGTGTTGACGTCGACCACGGTCATCGCCTCGGTGTGGTCTATCACCAACGAACCGCCCGAAGGCAGCCACACCTTTCGATCAAGTGCCTTGGTTAGTTGCTCGTCAATACGATGTGCAGCAAAGACATCCTCGTTCTTGGTCCAACGATGGACACGGTCCGCCAGATCCGGTGCCACACTCGCGATGTAGTCCTCGATCGTGTCGATGGCGCCGTCGCCGGACACGATCAGCGACGAGAAGTCCTCGTTGAAGATGTCCCGGACCACTCTGGTCGCCAAGTCCGTCTCTCCGTGTAGCAGCTCCGGCGCCTTTACCTTTCCCGCCTTCTCCGACAGCCGCTTCCACTGCTCGGTGAGCCGCTGGACATCACGGCGGATCTGCTCCTCCGTGGCACCCTCCGC
>JBAXOQ010000393.1:0-3988 GCA_037133175.1 Actinomycetes bacterium | reverse complement strand
GGCCGGTTGGGGGTGATCGCGATTGACGGGACGAAGATCGCCGCGAACGCGTCGAAGGCGCGCAACGGTGATGAGGACCGGTTGCGCAAAGAGATCCGGCGCCTGGTCGAGGAAGCAGCCGCGACTGATGCCGCCGAGGACGCCGCTTTCGGCGACGGGATCGGGGACGAAGTTGATCCGCAGTGGCGTGACCCGTCGCGCAAGCAGTCGTTGATCGAGGAAGCGTTGGCTGATCTGCAGGCGGAGAAGAAGGCCACTGGTCTCACTGACGAGCAGGCGCGCACGGCCGCCGAGTATGAGAAGCGGATGGCTGATGACTCCCCGGGGGCGCGCCCGAAGGGCGGGTGTCAGCCGCCGCCGGGGGTTGACCGGGTCAAGATCGCACGGCTTCGTCTGCAACGGGAAGAGCAACGGGCTGAACGGCGGATCGCTAACTACGCCCGGCGCAAAGCCGACGACGAACGCCAGGGGCGCAAGACCAGGGGCCGCGAGCCGATGCCGGTCGAAGAACATGCCCATGTGAAGCAGGCGAAAGCCCGGCTGGACCGGGCGCTGCAGAAGGCCGCCGAACAGGCCCAGGCCGTCCGCTGCACGGGGATGCGCAACATGACAGACCCGGACAGCCTGCTACTGAAGACCGCGAACGGGTGGGTGCAGGGTTTCAACTGTCAGCTCGCCGTCACCGACGACCAGCTCATCATCGCCGCCGAAGCCACCCAGGACCACGGCGATGCCGAACAGTTGATCCCGATGATGGCCGCCGCCGGAAAAGGTGCCGCGATCATCGCCGAGAACCGGGCCGATGACAGCCTGGAAACCCAGATCGGAACCGTCGTCGCCGACGCCGGGTATCACTCCAGAGCCAATATCGAAGCAGAAGGCCCGGACCGGCTGATCGCTAAAGGCAAAGCGAGCGCCGAAGCTAAAGCCGCCGCCGAGAACCCCGCTCAAGGGCCACCACCGGCCGACCCGGTCGAAGCGATGGGTCACCGGATGCGAACGCAGGAAGGCACCGCCACCTACGCCCGGCGAAAAGTCCTTGTCGAACCGGTCAACGGACACCTCAAAGACCGGTACGGCATGCGAACAATGTCCCGGCGCGGACTCAAAGCAGCCAACAGCGAACTGAAGCTCGCCGCGGCAGTCGCGAACCCGCTCAAGTTGCGCAAGATCGCCCTGGCACAAACCCCGGCGGTCTTGCACGTTCAAGAAACCAGCCGACCACCAAGATCACTGCGCGTCGCACCTCCGAGCAATTTCGCAACAAGCTCCCTAGCGATTGGGATCGCCCTCCGTCGGCGCTTCCGTCAGACGACGTTCGATGATTTCCCAACGAATAATGGAGAATCAGTACACGTCGGAGAAGGATAGTGGTCTACGGGGGTTGACAAGGAGGCGCTCGAAGCATTTCTTGAATGCGTCGCAGAGGTACGAAATCCGCTCGCACTCGGACGTCAGGAAGTCACGGTGGCTAGGCGGCGGAAGCTCAACAGGCGGACCAGTCCACGCTCATGCGGACCAAACAGGGCACTGTCGCGGCTGTGGCTTCATCCTGACAGCAACCGACGGGCGTGGCACGCGATTCCGAGTTGGGGGCGGTCGCAGCGAGGGTGTTTGCAGCGCCGGTTGGGGGAGGCCAGAAACCGCTGCCGGAACACGCTGCGTGCGGCCAGCCCATTGCGCTCGCTCGAAGGAATCCTGGGGCGGCTGGCCGACCCAACGACCCGACCATCTCTACCACGAACAGTGACCACCTTGGCAGGAACGACGGAGCGAGCGGCTGAGGTGTATCGGCGAACACTGCAGGGTTAGTCTTCCAACGTGAATCGCCGCGTGTCGCTCGGGTCTACGTTCGATCCACGCAACAACGCACTCAACTTCCTGCGACTCGTGTTCGCGTCATGCGTGATATTCGGACACTCTGCCGGACTCGGCGGGTTTGCTCACCCTCCCGTTTTTGAACTCATCGGTGCCGTTGTTCCGGTCGATGCGTTCTTCATCATCAGCGGGTTCCTGATAGCACGCAGTTGGGACCGCCGACCGAATTGGCGCAGGTTCCTTTGGCACCGAGCACTTCGAATTCTCCCCGCGTTCTGGATATGCCTGTTGGTGACTGCGTTCATCGCGGCACCGCTTGGAACATGGCTGACCAACGGGTCCCTGCTGGGATTTTGGACTGCACCCGATTCGCCATTCGACTACATCAAGAGCAACTTCCTCCTTTGGATCGCGCAGACGGGAATATCGGGAGGTCCGACAGGCGTACCCTTCCCCGGGGATTGGAACGGCTCGTTGTGGACGCTCTACTGGGAGTTCCTGTGTTACCTCGGCATAGGACTTCTGGGCACCTTGGGGATCATCAGAGGCAAACGCACAATCGTCCTGATTCTGTTCCTTGGGATCTGGAGTGTGATGCTCTTGAGACTGCTTGATCCGAACTGGGTTGGATCCCTTTTCGAGACAAGCGCGACCCTGAACCCGCTGCGACTCTCACTAGTCTTCCTCGCCGGAACGCTGTTCTATCTGTACAGGAATTCAATTCCCGTGGACGGTCGCTGGGCTGCGGCCGCGGCAGTCTTGGTCGGTCTGAGCTTCTTCTTCGGCAGTCAGTACCGCGCCATCGGCGGAATACCCTTGGCCTACCTCGTCATGTGGCTTGGCGTGCGTCTGCCAGTACGAATCGGCTCAAAAAACGATATCTCCTACGGCGTCTACATATACGCATTTCCCTGCCAGCAGCTTCTGGCGATTTGTGGATTGAACCGGCTTGGCTTTTTGCCCTACGCGATTGGTTCTGCCGTAGCCACCACACCTCTAGCGTTCGCGAGTTGGTACGCCATCGAGAGACCGGCCCTTGCCCTCAAAGAGTGGCGCCCGAAACCAGTCGGCGGTCGACGCAATTCCCAGCCCGTGGGGGGTCCGTCGGGCGACCTCGACGCGGGCCGTTCCCAGGTAGCGGAAACCGAAATGGTAAGAGAAAGCCAGAAGTTCAAGGCTGGATTAGTGGCAGACCGCTACATCGCTCCAGTCCTTCTTGCGGCACTGTTCGTCATCGATCTTGCGTTGCCTTTCATCTTGTGACCACGGTTGCGTGTGCGACGGGACGAGCCAGTAGTATTCGAAAACAATGATCTCTGCCAACCCGCCGCAAGATGAAACCGATGCGCACACCTATAAGCCTGCACTGAACGGCCTGCGCGCGCTCGCAGTGTTGGCGGTTGTCACGACTCATGCCTGGTGGAGGATCGTTCCCGGTGGAGGCATTGGAGTCGACCTGTTCTTCGCATTGTCGGGCTACTTGATCACTAGCCTGCTGCTAGCTGAGGTCGATCAGACTGGACTAGTGGATCTTCCCAGATTCTGGGGTCGCCGAGCTCTCCGCCTACTGCCCGCACTCTTCCTGATGCTCGCGGCCGTGGTGATCTATTTCCGGCCCCCGATCATCGACGTTTTCTCGGCAGCATTCTATTTCGCCAACTGGAGGCGGGTTGCGGGTGATAACCTCGGTCCCCTAGGGCCCACCTGGTCGCTGTCAGTCGAAGAACAGTTCTACATCATTTGGCCGCTGGTCGTAGTCCTTTGCGTATTCCTCTCAAGACGAGGCCATGCCCGTCTGGCTTCCGTGTTGGCGTGGGCCAGCATCCTGGGATGCGTCGTAGCCCCCGCACTGAGGTTCGCGCTGAGCGACGATCCGACCCGAATTGGGAACGGGACAGACACGCGCCTTGATGCGTTGATGATGGGTTGCCTGCTTGCAACTTTGATTTCGCTGCATGGAATGCGGGTAGCCGATTGGCTGCGCCCCGCATTTCCCTTCGCTGGGCTGCTGCTCTGCGCCGCACTCTTCGTCCAGCCGCCTGAGCACCCGCTGGCCTACAGCCTCGTCGCGATTGCGTCGGCCGTCACGGTCGGGTACATCGCCTTGTCGCCAGACTCAGACCTCCTCAAGTAGGGGCATGATCACTGTTGAAACTCAGGTTTGGGTGAG
>JBAXOQ010000392.1:0-4019 GCA_037133175.1 Actinomycetes bacterium | reverse complement strand
ACCAGCGAGGACTTTTAGTTGGCCACTACCGGGGACTTTAACCTGGCCACGGACACCTGGAGCCGCCGCAGGATCTTGGAAGCTGCGGTCGACGCCGACGCGGCGGTTGCATCTTTGGTCAGATCGAAAGCGCGTGCCCACGTGCCGATGGGCAATGTCGCGCTCCATCCATCAACCTGGTCGCTGCTGTTGATTGCGATGAGCAACAGATATGCCTGAAGTGCACGCAAGTCGCGCCGCGACACGAAGGTACTCAGTGGGCCAGGGCGTTCGGCGGCTCCTGGCGGGTTCTGAACGAACGACTTGCGAACAGGGGTCACGTCACGCTTCGAACGGCTTAGAAGCTCAGCGCGGGTCTCGGCAGGTGTGGCGGGCTTATCGTCATCTGGCGAGCTGGGAGGTGGCGCGGCGGCCTTGGAACGTGTGGTCATAGCCCAAGTATGCGACCAAAACCCCAAAGTCACCAGCCGGTCTACTCAGGATATAACTGCTATGCCAGCGGGTGGTATGACAGCTAGTTGATATCTCCGTGCGAGTGCCTATGCGATGCCGGTGGGATACCCATACCCGGCCACCGCGGCGAAGGTCAGGTAAAGGAGTCCGCACTTGCCGCGTACCGGCAGGGCTGCCTGCCGATTCAACCGATTCTGTATGCGGGAGTCGCAAGCACTCCAAGAAACATGCGGATTTAATGGAAGGGATGAACCGAAGGCGAGAAGAGACTTAGGAACGCCTGCTAGACCTTCGTGACAAATACCGTGAATCGGACCGGCCTACGCTGACGATCCGCCGCCAAGCGCCGCCACTGCGGTGGGCGCGATCAGTGACATTCCGAGCATCGATGATCAGACGGTCTCACAGTCGGACTCACCCGTCACGATCCCTGCAGATCCTGCCCAGCCGGTTCAGTTTGATGGGTTGCCCGTGGCGATGGGTGCGCAAACCGATGGGGCGACGACCACTGTCAGCAAGGATGGACTAACCGTTTACAAGGGCACGGACACTGCCACGTCCACCGTTGTTCAGCCCACCGACAGCGGGGTTCGTTTCATGACGGTCATCAATGACGCGAGCGCACCGGGCGAATACAGCTACGACTTGACCGTGCCGGATGGTGCGTCCGCTGCTCTGACAGATTCCGGTGGCGTGCTGATCTCAACTGGCGACGGATCTGAAGTCGCCAGGGTGAGCCCCCCGTGGGCTAAGGACACCAACGGGGTTGCGCTGCCAACGCACTACGAGTTGTCTGGTAACACATTGACCCAATATGTCAACCTGGCCGGCGCGGCCTTCCCCGTGGTCGCGGACCCTGTGGGTCCATTTCATCGGTGATGTTCATCGGGTGTGTCAGCCGTCCTACGGCTTGTGGGCCTGGACATACGAAATGCAACCGACTTGGGCCGGACGAAGTATGACCAACTACTTTGCCTACAACTCCGCTTGGGGCGAGGCAGTTGACAAAGGTGTTCCCAACCGACGCGGGCTGTACGAGCAGTTCATTTGCCACCCGATATCTTTGCAAGGCCGCTGGAAACCAACATGGAACGTCGACACATGGCGTCCAGCCGTGGGCCTACCACGGACAATTTGGGCACGGTGCAATCCGTGATAGGTTCGATCACCGGGGTGATGAAATGACTGGACGGCGCAAGCGCTTCTTGAGTGTGTCCTGCATATCGACGGGCATTGCCGGTTTGGTTCTGGTTGGCTACTGGCTGTACTCCGGCTCAGTCATCATGGACGAAGCTGACGCAGGCACCATACCGTCGGGATACACGACGTCATTTCAGGCGTTCTCGTTGGTGGGTGGAGGGTTTCTAATACTTCTCTCGCTGGTGTTCTTTTCCGTTCGCATTAGCCGACCGACTCCGCGCCCCCAACAGGGATCTGGGCCACCGCGACCAATCGGGTCGGCGAGTTGTCTGCGATCCCCTCCGAGCTGAGCGCACCGAGGACGGGAGTTGAGCTCCTCGCTGTGGGGTTTTGGCAACGCTACTGTCACCACACCCAATGCGGCGGTGAAATTCGGACGGAACCGCTACATAACGAAACCACCCACGAACAATCACCAAACGAGAATATTCGCCGCGATCGCTCGATTATTGCTTAGCGCCAGTTTCCCGAGCATTGGTACGGGCCGTGTCGATCCTGATTGAACGAGACCTAGCGCCGTGGGTATCGTCGCTAGCGCAGATCAATCCACTGCCAGGGTCTGATTCCGGTGCTCTTGTTCGGCTTGACGAGCAACTCGGGGTCACCGGTCATCAGCGGGATTCGGAAGCGCAGAGCTGTTGCGGCCGCAAATGCGTCGGCATACGCCATCGGCATCGCAGCCTTGATCGCGGTGGCCGACAGGACAAGCGGTGCGTCTGGAAGCTGGACATCAACGCTTGCACGCACGTCGGCTACTACAGCGTCAGAGGTGGACTGGCCCAGTCGCCGGGTCACGATGTAGGCGACTTCTCCGAGGTTTATCCATGACATTAGGGCATTGCCTGAGTCCATCGCAGCCTCGACCTTGACCGCGTTGGGTCCATCGTCAAGAAGGGTCAGCACCGCCCAGGAATCCAACACAAACCGGCCACTCACTTGCCATCCTCACGTTCCCGGTCAGCGGTGCGCTGCGCAACGAGGTCGGAGGTGAGCGAGAGGCCCCGGCACCGTCCGCGAAGCGGGGTTTTCGGTGCTGCCTTATGGCCCGCAACGTGATCGCCTTCGAGCCAGAAATCCATCCGGTCCCCCGGTGCAATGCCCAGCTGATCGCGCAATTCCTTCGGGATAACCACTTGACCTTTCGGCCCAACACGTGAAGTCATACTGCCAGTATAACCTAGGATGCACGAACTTCCCAGGGTTTGACATGTCGGTCCATGTTCCCGGCGAGCGTCGGGAACTGGGCTACCGGGATCAACCCCGGGGCTCCCACCCACGCCGTCGCCCCGCGGCGGGCGGGGTTCGCCAGCGAGCCAGGTTGTTGTCGGGGGCACCCGAGCCGATTCGGCATGTGAGCGTCGGCAGGGACGAACCATTCGTTGGGACGGTGGGATGCGTCTGGGCGCACCGGTTATGGCGCGGTTCCCCGGTTGTCGGAGTGAACGCCGATACTTACGGTATGTCTGCGACAACATGGCGGCCCAGGGTCGGCATCGGCACCGTTGCGATAGTGCTCGCCTTCGGTGTTGTTGGGTGCGCAACAGTGTCGACTCCGTCGCTGACGCAATCAACGGGGACAACACCCACACCACCAATTGTCGGGCCTCCCGCACAAACCTCGGCTGGTTCGGTACCGGACACGATCAGCAAGACGACCGGTAGCGGGTGGACGCCTGCGTCGGCGTGGACCGCAATCGCCCCATGCCATTACGGGCCGAACGGTCAACCGGATCGCCGCTGCACTCCTGGTGCGACAGATCCGCGGGTGATTCAGTCAAACGTGCATTCCACGATCTGCCTCTCCGGTTACACGACTAAGGTGCGCCCACCGTGGTCGGTAACCGCCCCGCAGAAACGAGCGTCAATGGACTCCTACGGTGTTGGGAATGATTCGACCAGCGGGTTTGAGTTCGACCACGACATCCCGTTGGAAGTCGGTGGAGCCCCCGACGCGGTCGCCAATTTGTGGCCTCAACCCATCGCCGCCAGCCACGTCAAAGACCAACTCGAAAACAAGATCCACGCCTTAGTGTGCTCCGGTTCCATCACACTCGACGAAGGGCAGGCCGCGTTCACCGGCGACTGGCAGGCAGCGTGGGCCACATACCAAAACCATTAAGACTGCGGTGGTATTCAGCGACGGGAGCGCACGTTGGCTTGACGATCGGCACGAGCGATGCGCCGGAAACCCCCGATGGTGAGAGTCTCGTAATGGGTGGCCAAGGCCTGCGTGCGATCGTCTCGAACGTCGGCGGTGCTCTCGCGTAGGTCGGCTGCAATACGGCGGGTGTGAGTGCGAAATGCTTGTTGGGCACCGCGGGCGGAAAGGGGCGTGCCCGCCAGGGTTCCGGGTCCCGCATGAAGAG
>JBAXOQ010000391.1:0-4030 GCA_037133175.1 Actinomycetes bacterium | reverse complement strand
TACCTGCGCCTGGGCAAGTCCGCCGCCCACGACGTGATCGCCTCGCACGACTTCCCCGCCCCGGTCGTGGGCGGACGCCGCTACCGCCGCTACCTGCCCGAGCACGTCATCGCCTGGGCGCAGCGGCGCGCGGCGATGAACGACACCGACCGTCGCGCCCCCCGGCCGCGGGCCACCTGAGCCGACCAGACAGGAGAACGTCATGGGACACCAGCCGATCGACCCGCCACCGAAGTTCCGCCGCGAAATGGAAAGGGCCATCGCCACCGGCGCGAAGGCCGTCTGCGTGGGGATCACCCTTCGACCGCCGAACGAGAAGTACAACCGGTGGCGGGTCCAGGTCGCCTACGAGGGTCGCAAGTTCGACAAGACCTACGGCCCCGGCATCGGCAACGCCTACAAGGGCTACCTGCAGGCCGACGAGTGGCTGACCCGCGAGAAGGCCGGCTTCCAGGGGCACCCGGAGTACGAGTCCGCGTGGCTGGCCGACTTCATCGACGACTACGTCGAGCGCCGCGGCAAGGACGGCCGCTGGGCCGACAAGACCCAGCACCAGCGCCGCGGCGACTTCCGCGCGCTGGTGAAGATCGCCGAGGACCGGCACCTGCGCTGCAAGGACCTCAAGGCCGTGCACCTGCGCGACTACCTCGCCACCGTGAAGACCGCCAGCCGCGGCCGGACGATCAAGGGCCTGACGAAGACGATGATCATCTTCGGCCGGCACGCCGGCTACTTCACCCGCGACCAGGCCGAGCTGATGGACGGCATCACCTGGACACCGCCCCGGGGTTACCAGCAGGCACCGACCCGGCGCGAGCAGTCACGGCTGCACGGCGACATCTCCACCGGCGGTGAGGTGATGACGTACGAGCAGCTCGACGCGTGGGCCCGCAAGTGCCAGGAACGCTGGATCCACGGGTACGCCTTCATCCACACCTGCGCGCTGCTCGGCACCCGCAGTGGGGAGATCCGGGTGCTGACCGCCGACGTGACCGTCGCCAACAACGGACTCGGCAACCTCGTCGACCTCGAGAACGGCATCGTGCGAGTGCGCGTACAGGCCACGACGCGGGTGGAGCGCAAGGAGCTGCCGAAGCTGAAGAAGATCCGCGACATCGCCATCCCCCGCGACGCCCCGGCCGGCTTCTCCCTGATCGACTGGCTGCCCGGCCGGATCCAGGACGCCCTCGCCGAGCAGGCCCGCGGCTGGAACCCCAAGGCGCTGATCTTCCCCAGCCTGTCGGGGGGAGTGTTCGGCGAGCAGAACATCCGCAACCGGGTGTGGGCGCCGGCCGCCACCGAGCTCGGCTGGGTGATGGAGCACCCAGGCAGCAGCATGAACCTGATGCGGTTCACCCTGCACTCACTGCGCGACCGGTATGCCAACACCGCCCTGCACGTGTGGAAGTACACCGAGGAGGTGCTGCTGCAGCAGGGCTCCTGGAAGGACCCCGAGACCGTCCGCCGGTTCTACTCCGGCATCACCGACCAGACCCTCGCCCAGGCCATGGCCATCCACGGCTGGGGTGGCGAGGGTGTTTAGGAAGTGGGCAGGAATGTGCACCCGGGTGCAATTTCCGGAGAGATCCTAAACATCCGATGGACGTCGCGGGCGCTGCACGAATGCCTAATAGTATGCAGAGTCTTGGCTACAAGCCAAGAATCTGCATACTATTAGGCATGACCGATGCGGCGAGACAGACTGCCGTGCCCGCGGGGGCGTTGCTTGAGCCGACCTTGCTTCTGACAGGCAGGAGTGCGGCGGCTGTGTACTCGCAGCCCGCCGCGGAGCTCAAGCGCCTCACCGAGGCAGGAGCGATCATCAAGATCGCCCGGGGCTACTACGCGGCCGTCCCGATCGGGAAGCAGGGCGGCGCGTGGCTGCCCTCGATGGAGGACCTCACCGCGGGGATGGCGAGCGCGGTCTACGGCCCGGGTAGCGGAGCGCTTTGGGGTCTGTCCGCCGCGCGAGTGCACGGGGCCGTACCCCGAGCTATCGCTGCCGGATACGCCCTCGGCCCTGCTCAGCATCGGCCCGTCACGCTTCTGGCGCGCTCGGGGCGGGTGATGTTCCGCAAGCGAGATCCGGAGCGCCTGGACCTCGACTTCCTCGATACCGAGCTCGGGCCGGGACTGGTCACCTCCGTCGCCCAGACGGTCATCGATCTCAGCAGCCGGGCCTTCAACGACGATGCTGATCCGAGGACCGAGGCCGTCCGCAACCTGATGAGGGCTGTGGACGCCGACGAACTAGCGGACCTGGCAGTCCGGGTGCGCGGACAGGCTGCACTGGATCGTGCCCGGAAGCTGGTGGCGCATGCTGAGTGACGCGGACCGTCAGAGCATCAAGGCCGCCTTCGGCGCCGATGACGCCCAGGTCGAACGTGACCACCTCATCTCCCATGCCCTGGCTGCCATCTCTGACGATCTGGGCGAGCGGATCAAGTTCTATGGGGGGACAGCGCTCGCCCGCACGTTCCTGCCGCTGGGCCGACTCAGCGAGGACATCGACCTCATCGCCGTCGGAGCACGCGCCGACGTCGCTGAGGTCTTAGCACGAACACTCACGCGTCGCCTGGCCCGCGAGTTCGGCAGGCCAACGTTCCAGCCAGCACTTGTCAACGCTCGCGGCCCTGAACCCGTCACAGCCGCCTTCCCTAGCGGGCCCAAGATCCAACTGCAGCTGCTGCCCTCGAATCACTACCCTGCCTGGCCTTTCGAGCGCCGCGAACTCGAGCAGCGCTACGCCGACGCCCGACCGGCGACCCTGCTCGTGCCAACCTTCGATGCGTTCGTCGCGTGGAAGACGATCACCTTCATGGATCGACGCGCGCCACGTGACCTGTGGGACCTGGCAGCTTTGGCACATCTCCACCCGTTCACGCGGGCTGCCGCCGAACTGTTCGCCACCTTTGGGCCCTTCCGGTCGTCGCCGACGGCGTCAACGATCCCTGCGGCGCCGACTGAGACTGTGTGGGAACGCGACCTCGCGCACCAGACCCGACTGACGATCACCGCGGCGCAGGCCAGAGCCCAGGTGGTGCGTGCCTGGGTGGCCCTAGCCCCCGACGGCGGGACGACTGCGTAGGCGGGCAACCGTCACCTCCACGTCCAAGCTCAACCCCAGAAGGCGCACGTCGGATCAGCATCAATCTCGTACAGCAGGGACGTGAGGCTTCCGGTCGGCAGCGGTGTGTAGCGGCGGAAGTCGCCGTTGGAGTTGCTGACGCCCAGTAACCACTCGCGTCGCGATTTGACGTAGGTGAGCCGGGCCACGGCCATGAAGCTCCAGGGATCGGAAGCGGAACCGCCCCAGGCGGGCCGTTCCTCGCCGATGTCTACGGCACGCGCGCCGATGACGCATGTGATGCGCAACTGTTCGGCGGGCAGCTTGGCGGACTGCGCTGAGCACCAACGACGGATTCGGGCGAGGTCGGTCTCCGGGAAGTGACTGCCGCTCATGGACCGATCCTTGCACTCCCGGTAACCATTGCCGTAGTTGAGGAATTCCGAGTTGGCGTACCCATTCGAACACCAATCAGGGTCGCACGCGAAGCTAGCGGCCGAAGGCCGGACGACTGCGCACGGCGCCGGTATCGTCAGGATGGTGCGGGAAGGTGCCTTCGATCCACCGAATGTCGGGTGCGTACGACCACGCCATCCGAAGCCACTTAAGCGGGAAGTCCTACCCCCCGATTAAACCGAAACCACCTCGAATAACCCGGAACTTCCCGTACCGAAACGGACCCAAAACCGTTGGTACTAAACGATCTCCTCTATCCCGGGGTGCGCTCGTAATGCGTAGGTCCGGGGTTCAAATCCCCGAGGCGGCCCCGACCGAAACCCGTTGCAGCGCAACGGGTTTTCGTTTTCTCCGGCTCACTTCCCTGTGCCCGATATCGACATAATGTCCGATTCTTAGCACTACTGCTATGCACTAGCGATGAGAATCCCGGTCCCGAACCCGGCTCCGTATGCACTAGAACGCCGTTGATTGCAGTGCATGCAGCACTCTCTAGTGCATGCACCC
>JBAXOQ010000390.1:0-4042 GCA_037133175.1 Actinomycetes bacterium | reverse complement strand
ACAGCGGAACGCTCATCCCGGAATCAGAATTGCCAATTCGGACCCGCGCTCCTAGGACCGTCAGACAGGCTGATGGCCTGGACCCCGTTCGAGCCCTTCAACGCGTGCTCTATCGCAGTGCCAAGCAGGACCGAACACGTCGGTTCCATGCCCTCTTCGACAAGCTCGCCCGCAGCGATGGTGTGTGGACGGTCCTGGAACAGACAACCACCCGCCCTGACGGGACCTACTCCTTCACGGTCGGACCGTTCACAACTCACACGACGTACCTGTACCGGGTTGTGGCGCTGGCAGACTCCCTGCACACCGAGGGGACGAGCAACGACCTGGTCGTCAACGTCTACTGACCCCAACCGCCAGGGCAACTGGGCCTTGGCTGGTTGCGGGCATCCAGCAAAGGCCCTGACCAGTTACCTCACCGTTATCTGTCAGCCATCGTTCACCGCAGTTCGGGCATACCGTCAGAGCCGCTTCTTCGCGGTCCATCCGCTCGAACGCGGTTTCAAGCTGGCTCGTCGAGGACACGTTGAACCAGGACCAGTTGGTGGAACGGCTAGACGATCGGGGCGACCGCACCGGTCTTGTCGTTCACTCCGATGTAAGCATCAGCCCCACCCTCCGTCTTCACCGTGAAGATCCACTGCGTGGGATCGTTCAACGTTTCCGTCAACGGTGCGCGGACATTACCGACGATCGGGAAATGGTTGGCGGGAAGCAGCGACGGGTTCGCGACCTGCCAGGCGCGCTCCTTCGCGAACGCCCACGTCATGTTGTGCTTCGGCAGGGTGAACACGTGATCGTCAAGGAGCTGCTGCTTCTGGTACCCCTTGGCGACGTACTCGCCGTTCATGAACTCAGCGGAGAACGTGTGCGCGACGAGCACGTTCTTGGGAGTCTTCCAGACGACAGCGATGTGCACGATCCAGCGATGAAATCCGCTCGCCGACTTCGCCTGCGTGCCGTCGCAGCCGCTCTCGGGACTGTTCTTGACGCTCGGACACCCGTCAGCTTCGAAGAACTTCATGCTGGACAGCTTCCATTTTGCGGGGATCTTGTACGCAGAGTGGTAGTTCACGCTCTTTGCGAGGAGCATCGAATACGCCATCATCCCGCGCACATCACTGTTCGCGAACTTGGTGACATCCCCACGGGTGCCTACTGCCGCTGATGGTGTGACGGTGGTTGTGGCAGTTGCCGTGGACACACCCGCGACCATGGTGATCGTGGCACCGATGGCGACCATGCCAGCCAACAGCCTGCCCGTTGTGGACGTGAGCCTCATGCGTTGTCTCCTCCAAAGGTTGAACCCCGAGAAGGGGTTACGTGAACTACTCCAAGCCGTAGGCTACCCCGTCCGATACTGTCACCGGGGCGAGCGGCACACCGCGTGGTCTTCGGCGTTGAGTTCCTGCCCGCACACCTGTAACGACCGTCGGGATTGTGCTCGCGAGGTAGTCCTCGGCGACCGACCGACATACCATCTCCCACCGGCTGGCCTTGTGCTACGACGCGGCACTCACGGGCTCGTACGTACGCCTGTTGGCGCGCGAGCACATCATCGGGATCTCACCAATCGCGGCGAAGAAGGTCACGAAAGATCGGTCCGGAAATGACGTGCGCACCGAAGAATCGGGGTTCCTCGCGGTCCTCAGTCACGACCGTGAGGGACACAAATGCGTACACACCTTCCATCACCACGGTGGTGCCGTCGTGGAGATTGAATTAGACGCGAATGGGAAACAAACCAAGCGCTATCTTCCCGACCCCAAGATCGAATTACGGCAGGCCAGCACGCGGATCTACGTGGTGTACTCCCCAACCCGCACGGTGAACCCAGACGAGCCTCCCACCAAACTGCACGAACTGCGATTCAACATCGCCGAAGCCGAACTAGCGGGAGCAGTCACCAACATCTCCGAAAACGTAAGAGCCCTGCCGCCAGGTTCTGACGTCTACGACGCGGTGTACGGGTGGCGGGAAGCCGCAGAGAACTACAACCAGCCATCGGACAACAAGAAGTACTTGAACCGGGCAAGAGCGACGACAGCCGAGCGCGCCTACCTTGGACAAATCCCCTTGATGATCAACAAGAATGGACTTGCCCGGCGACTTCACTTCGAACGGGCGGGAACGTCTCCGCCCGCCGAGATACTCATCTAAGCTTGCGATTAAACCTCCGGTTCGCCATGGATGGTCTGTTCGATTATGAGTTGTTGGGCCTTCGCCGCGATTTCTCGCATCTGGGTCAGTAAAGCGCGAACCTGCCGGTCGTTTCCGATCCATTCGTTGTAAAGCGCAGCTTCGCGTTCGGACAGTCTGCGGTTGACGGTTTTCCCGTTCACTTTCGCGGTCCACTGAAAGTAGGGTCCGTGGAGGCGCGGTGGGTCGGCGTGGCAGCCGCAGTTCGTCTTGCCGCACCGGTTGTAACGAGATGCCACGCTGCCGGCCGCGATGTAGCCGATGTTGGCGACTTGGTTGGCCAGGTCGCGGTAGCGGCGCTGGTAGTCCGCAAGTTGCCTGTTGGTTTTCTTGGTCACCGTTTTCTGCCTCCTTCACGAAATGTCTCACACGCCGCTCCGGAAGTCCCACACTTTCGGTCCGATAGTAGAAATACTATCGGACATGGAGCCTCAGCAAGGAGCCAGCAATCAAGCGTCCCCGGGCACACGTGATCCGGTCGGGGAGTTGGTCGATTTCCGGGCACGGGTGCGGGGCGCCTTGACCAAGTGGGGTGATGCGTTGTTCGAACTGGGCGATGCGGCTCTTTGTTCACCGGCACCGGTTGGTTCGGTACCGTCGCTGAGTTTGGAACCGGTGTTCCGCCGGTCCCACGGCAGTTTGTACAAGGCCTTGGCCCGCGGCCGGATCGATGCCGATGGGTTGCGCGACTTGCTCGTCGCCCACCGGCCCACGCACTGGCCGTTGGTGTTCGCCGTCGACGCCTCAACGTGGGCCCGCTGTGACGCCGAGACCAGCCCCGAACGCGGATTTCACTACTCGGCGTCCAAGCATTCAGCCGGCCAGCCCATCGTCGCGGGCTGGTCCTACCAATGGATCACCCAACTGGACTGGGCCCCCGATTCGTGGACCGCACCGATTGATGTGGCGCGCCTGCGGCCCAGCGACGACGCCACCAACACGACCATCGATCAGGTGCGTCGGCTTGTCGGGCTGCTACCGGCCGATGCGCACGTGCCGATGTTCGTCTTCGACGCCGGCTACGACGCCATCGCCCTGGGCGCCGAACTAGCCGACCAGCGGGTTCAGGTTCTCACCCGGATCCGATCAGACCGGGTCTTCTACCCCGACCCCGACTTCAAACCCGCAGGCTTCGCCACAGGACGGCCACGTCGGCACGGGGCCCGGTTCGCCCTGGCCCAACCAGACACCTGGACCACCCCCGGCGCCGAGCTGCACGCCCACGACCACCGCTACGGCGACATTCATGTGCAAGCCTGGCCCGACCTGCACCCAAAGCTGGGTACCCGCGGACACTGGGCTGGACACGACCAACCGCCGATCGTGCGCGGCACCCTGCTCCGCGTCCACGTGCAGCACCTACCCAAACACACCGAGGGCCGAGTGAAGAAGACCCTGTGGCTGTGGTGGTCCGGACCCGACCAACCCGACCTCGATGTGTGCTGGCGGGCCTACCTGCGCCGGTTCGACATCGAGCACACCTTCCGGTTCCTCAAAGGCACCCTGGGCTGGACCACCCCAGCGCTGCAAACCCCTGAACAAGCCGACCGCTGGACCTGGCTCATCGCCGTCGCCTACACCCAACTACGACTAGCCCGCGGCATCGTCGAGGACCTCCGTCTGCCCTGGGAGAAACGTCGAGACCCCGCCAAACTCACCCCAGCACGAGTACGCAGAGGGTTTCGCCGACTTTGCGCGATCATCGGCACACCAGCCAGTGCACCGAAATCCAGAACGCCAGGCCCCGGACGACCCAAGGGCACCCGAAAACCACCCAGAACCCGCTACCCAGCCATCAAGAAAGCCGCCTGAACAGCATCCGGGGGTTTAATCGCAAGCTAAG
>JBAXOQ010000389.1:0-4052 GCA_037133175.1 Actinomycetes bacterium | reverse complement strand
TCTCCGCGCCGGCGAGGGCAGCAGCACCCGCTGATGATGTGGCGCCCATCGGGTTCAACGCCGACTTCTCGGTGGTCGCGTTGAGCGGGTTCAGTTACTTCGCGCCAGCCCGGATCGAGGGCACCGCGGTGCCGCCCAGTCAGCCGGCGGCGATGGCGACCGACTATGCGATGCCGTGGCAGATCTCGGTGACCGCCCCGCCCAAGCCCGGGGCCTCCATCAGGTTCGGGGTTCCGACAGGGGCAAGGATCGGCAATATCGACACAGCGCTGGCCCCGATCTGCAAACCACAGTCGGGCAGTAGTGTCACCAAGCAGGTGTCCACCGACATCCAGTGGCCGGCTGGGACGGTGGGTCCGACGACGGCGTGGCCAGTGGTTGCGCCGCCGTCGCCGATGGGTTTCACCTTGGAGTCCGGCAAGACGGTCGACACCTATTCGGTGACCTGGTTGCATTGCGACCTCGTTGATCCGGCTAACTGGCCGGTCACGGACAGTCAGAATCCGTTCACCGCGCTGTTGTCGTATCACGTAAACCCGGGAACGTCCTCGCTGACGAACTTCGTCAGGGCAGCCACTGGAACTCGCGGCAACGACCTGCCGACCCAGACGACCAACGCGGGGATGCCGATCATCTACAACGACGGGACCAACGTGTCAGGGGCATCCCTGGTGTGGACCCAGCTGGGCTCGTTGGCCAAGCCGCTGGCACCGACGCCGGTGCTGCGGGTGCAGAACTCGCTGCCTGGACATCTGATTCCCGGCACCGTCGCCCAAGGGTCGATCAACGTTTACAACATCAGCCCGGTTCCACTGTCGACGGTGACGAACTCGAATCCGCAGTGGTGCACCACCCCGGGTAGCGGCGTGACTTGTCCGAGCGCACCGGTGCTGAAGAACTTCCTGCCCGACCATGTCGGTGTCACGATCGGCGCTCCGAGTGCCGCGGCGGCCACCCAGGGGGGCACGATCGGGGGCAAGATCGTCAGGGGAGTCAAGGCCGCGTTAGCGAACCTGAAGGCTCCATCCGTGAAGAAGCTCGCCAACGGTTGGCTGCAGGCGTCGTCGTCGCAGTACACCTGCAACGTGGCTCCACCCGACATCAGCAGCCAGACCACATGCACTCTGACCGCCACGCCTCCGGCCGTTGATACCTACAACCTGCCGTCACCGTTGGTCGCGGGCGGTACGGGGACGGCGCAGGCGGCGATTTCCTTGCCGATCAGTCTCGATGTGCCCAAGGAGTTCATGACCCAGGCGTTCCCCGGGGAGAATCCGGCCTGCCTGGATTCCGGCGACGGGCCGTACAAGATGCCGCCCGCGGATGCCCCGCAGCCGGTGTCCAGCCCGGACTGTCCGTCGGGCCGCTATGACGTGTACAAGGTGACGCCGCAGATGGCTTTGCAGGTTCCGTATGTGGCATGCCAGCAGGACACCATCTCGCAGACCTTCGGATCCGCCGGGTCCAATAAGCTGTATGGCTCGGAGTACCAGTTCAACTGCTCGGGCAAGGACGCCTCGCTTGTGGATTCGGCCGGTGTGCCGGTCCCGCCGACAGGGAACCCGATCGCGGCTGGGGTGCACGTGAAGTTCGGTGCCCCCAAGCCGATGGATCGGATCCTGACCCTGGACAACACCACGCAGCCCGGCCTGGCCAAGACCTACTACGTGTGCAGCGCGTGCGCCCCGGACGTGGGCGTCGAGGTGCTCGCGGAAGAGGGCGTCGATCCCAAGACGAACATTCCCTTCTCGGACCAGCAGGTTGGCCCGGGCGCGGGATTCTCGTTGGATGTGAATCTGCTCAACCGGTCGTCCTGTACCACGGATGCTCCGCCGGCTGCGCAGGACGTCAGTGACTCGGACCCTGTCAACGCGCCGTGCGACCCCACACAGGCGAACATTGTCTCGACGTCCAAGCCGCTGACCCTGCAGGTCGGCTTGCCCGATGGCTTCACGTTCGCGCAGGCCTCCGCCAAGCCCAACGCACAGAACCAGCACGGTCCGCCGCTGACCTGCACGTCGGCACCGACTGTCGGCCCGGCGGTGCCTGGAGTGACCAAATCGGTGCTGACAGCGACCTGTACGACGGCCGACAACGGGGCATCGCTGAATCCCGGCGATGCCTGGGAGTACAAACTGGACTTCACGACCGCCAACCCCAGTCCCGGTCCGGTCGATCTGCACTTCGCACTGTCCTCGCCCGAGGAGAGCCCGGCGTTGGCGGCCGGGAATGTGCAGGACTACCAGATGATGGTGTTGGACAAGGGTCATCCGGCGCCGGAGGTCATTGTCTACGACGCCAGCGGCAAGATTGTGCAAGACCAATCCAACCCGATGGCGGTCTCGGTTGGCACCAGTCCAGTGAGCAAGACGGCGGCCACGACCACTTTCAGCGTCGGCGTGGCCAACCGCGGTGAACCGTCTATGACGGCGGGCTCGTCGCTGACCCTGACCACAGAGCTGTTACCAGGCATGACGTTCAGCAGTGTCCGCGACATCACGGTTCCGGCCACCTCGCCAGTGGCCACCAGCGGCTGGGTGTGCGCCCAGAGCGCCGACAAGGCGCCCTACAAGGGCTACACCAACACACCTGATCAGGGTTGGGCGCAAGCTGTCGTCGATCAGCAGCAGGCGTACTCGGTCTCCTGTACCACCAAACTCGGTGCGGCCGGGCTGCCGATGGATGCGATGGTGCCCTCCGCCGAACTCACCGTGCTGCAAAGCGACTGGGTCGACCCGAGTGTTGATTCCGCCGGCCAGTCCCAACCGATCATGATCGTGGATGTCTCCTCAGACGAGAAGGACGTCGACCTGTTCAAGATCGCCCACGAGCAGGTGGACGTGGAGCTGATGGACATTACCCCGGCGGCGTTTCAGATCGACCTGGTCAATCAGACGCCGTTCGTCTCCGACGACAACTCCGACTCCTCGGGTCGTCGTGGGACGCTTCAGCTCAATGCCATCAACACCGGCTTGGGACCCACCCATATGGGCCAGCCAATGCAACTGGGCGTGGCGGTACCCGACGGAATGAAACTGATCGACATCAAACCGGTGGATCCCAATTCCGGGTGGACCTGTGCCGCCACCGGTGAGCAGCCCAAACTGACTGCCACCGCGGCGTCCAACCTGAGCACAGATGGAGACCTGCCGCCGGTGTGCACGTTCGCCGGGGTTGTGCCGACCATGGCGCAGGCGCCAGCGACGGTTGCCAGCGTGCAGTCAGGCAAGGTGTCCAAGAAGGCGGCAGCGGTGGCGGCAGCGCTGACCACGAACCCGGCCGCTGCACCGGGAGCAACCGCGCCCGCAGTGGGGGACACGCCCCCGCCGTCGGTGCCGGACTGTGCCAAGAACCCGATGCCCTACTGTCTGCCAGCAGTGATCATCACGGCTGAGATGGATCCGGCCTCCACCCTGGCGGGCAAGTTTGGCACTCGGCAGATCGATGACCCGAAGAATCCCGGTACCCAGATCACGGTTCCGACGCAGACGCTGAAGGACCCGCTGCAGGTCGAACTCGGATTCTCCAACGGACCTGCCCGCAAGGTCTCGAATCCGAGCAACAGTTCGATCCAGGTGCAGGTCGGCCTGCCTCTTGCCCCGCTGGTCAACTCGCAGGGTGCCGATGCCACCAGTTCGATGGCGAACGCCTCGCAAGTCACTCACTTGGACATGTCCAAGCCGCGGGATCCATCGTTGTTCGATCAGTACGGCAACAACCAGATCGCACCCACGATCACGTTGGACGCCTCCGGTACCACCGGCGGCTTCGCTGGCAAGGATGTCAGCTACCAGTGGACGCAGTTGTGCTTGGACTCGGCGCACTTAGAGGACGTCTGCGGCGGGGTCGTGGACAAGCCAGTGTCGTGGCAGTCCAGCCCGGCGTCGAATCCCGGTAATCCTGCGGCGCTCGCGGCGGCAGCCAAAGCGGCCGCCGCCGCGCCCGGAGGCAGGAAGCGCGGCCAGGTGGTGTCGGCCAAACCGGTCTCCAAGTCGGCCGTGCTGGCGAACAGTCCGGCCGCGGTGGGCTCACCTGCCACCACAGGGCAAAGG
>JBAXOQ010000388.1:0-4058 GCA_037133175.1 Actinomycetes bacterium | reverse complement strand
TCGCTCGGCAGATCCAAACGGTGGACCAGGCGGGTGATCGAACGCTCCACCGCCGCCTCGCTCACCACCCGGCGTCGGGCGATCTCCTTGTTGGAATACCCGTCGGCCAGCAGCCGCAGCAGTTCCACTTGAGAGTCCGTAAGCGCCGACCGCGGCACCTGCCGCTGCGGCGAGCGTGCCCCGGCGACCCGCAGCAGCGCCAGCGCGACCGCCTCCCGCAAGTCACTACCGCTGACCAGGTCGCTCTTGACGAAGTACACCGACCCTGCTGGCACCAGCGAGGGATCCACGCCGATCAGCCGCGGGTCCGGCACGACCGACAGGAACACGATCGCCAGGTCCGGCTGCCGCTTGCGCAGCTGCACCGCCAGGTCCACCCCCGTCGGTCCGATCCCCAGGTCCAAATCAAGGATGGCGACCTGCGCGACGCCGGGCCGGAACCGGGCCAGCGCGTCGGCCGCAGTCCCCGACGCGGCCGCCACCTGGCCGACATGACGCTCGACGAGGGTGACAACTGAGGCTCGGGCAAACGCATCGTCGTCGACGACGAGGACCTTCACTGCCCCCTCGCGGCCGTCACCGTCGAGCTCGTGGCGCGTCACTGTGCCTCCTGCCTGCGGAGCCGTTACCTCCGCTGAACCTATTGTCGCTGCCGGGCGTGGGTCAGGTCCACGGTCCAGGTCTGCTGGCCGCCGTCATCGGCGCCGCGGGTCACCACGGCGGTGGCGTCTGCGATCCCATCGGCCCCGGTGACCGTGACGGTGCGCGACATGCTCTCAGCGAACCCGACATCGGACCCGAAGTGGCAACCGGAAGGGCCGTCGGTGGCGCAGGTCGACAAGGAGGCAGAACCGGTCGCCGTGTTCACCAGTTGGAACCCGACCGCGGCCAGAGCACCCACCTTGACGCTGAAGACAATGCGAGTCGCGGAGGTGCCGGTCGGCTCGTTGACGGCGGACACGCTCAAGCCGTTGCCCAGGGTCACGGAGTCAGTACTGAACTCGGTCCCGGCATGGAGGTGGATGGACGTGCCTGTGGTGTTGGTTAAGGTCGCCTTGATCCCCCTCACCCACGCCTGTTGAGTCGGTGATCCGGTGGCCGACGAGGGACCCGGAGCATCGGTGCCGATTGCGGATTCAGTTTGTGAACGGGATGCCTCAAACGACAGCGATCCCAACGCGAGGACCAGAACGACGGCAAGCAGCAGCAACCAGCTGCCGCGCTCTGCGCTCGCCCGCCACCGTGTCCTGTTCACCATCCGGCCTCACCCAGCATCCGGCCTCACCTAGGCTCGCTACCTTTAGGCCCCGCCCAATGCCCGGCACACAGGCGACTGGCCACCTAGGCAATCAGCATTCAGGTGATCCACCAGCCTGGCCACCCCGGCCGTCGTCCACGGCCGCAAGTGTGTGGATAACCCGACAGCGCGGGAAGCGGAAGAAGAAACACCATAGGCTGTTCGAACCACCTCAGGCTGGCTTGCGCGTCGGACAGGAAGGGTCGTCATGAGCAGCACCACGCGGACCGCATTGGTCATCGTCGATATCCAGCGGGACTTCTGCGAGGGTGGATCCCTGCCGGTCGAGGGTGGGCACGCCATCGCCGAGCGCATCGCGGACTACGTCCGCGCACACCATGGTGAGTTCCAGTTGATAATCACGACCCGGGACTGGCACCAAGGCGACAACGACAACGGGGGACATTTCGCCAAGCCGGGCGCCGAGCCGGACTACCAAACAACGTGGCCGGTGCACTGTATCCAGAACACAGAAGGGGCCCAGTACGAGCCTGCCATCGCGGCGATCTCGGACCTGTTCGACGCCGAGATCCTCAAGGGCCAGGGCGAACCTGGGTATTCCGGATTCAGCGGTACGACCACGGACGGACAAACGCTGGACCAGCTGCTCGCCAACGCGCACATCGCCGAAGCACAGATCGTCGGCCTGGTAACCGGTCTGTGTGTGCGCGCGACCGCGGTGGATGCCGTCCGGCACGGGTATCGATCGGTGGTGCTGCTGGATCTGTGCCAAGGGATCAGCGACGCCGCCGCGTTCGCCGGAATCCAGAAGATGCTCGACGCCGGCGTCGTCGTCAGGTTCGCCCAACCCCACCCTGCCCACTGAGAGCGCGTCGATCAACTCGTCAGGTGCAACTCGTCTGGTGCAATAGGCCTTCACCTGATGGTAGGCAGCGCACGCTGGCGAAGGCATAACCGTTGGCCAGCGCGGAGAACTTCTCCGTGACCTTCAACGACTGAGCCACCCCTCCCGGTCGCAACCAACAACAGCATCCACCCGGAACCGGTCGGGTCTGACGTGACCGTGCCACCTGCCAACTCGCGATATCGCTCGCGGTCGGGGAGGCTTGACACTGGTAGATCAGCTTGGGAGGAGGATCACCCGTGGACCTGACAGAAATCGACAGGAAGTCCCCGACCCCTTCGCACGACTCCGAGGTTCTGCCTCCGATGAAGGCCGGTGCTGGCCGCATCATCGTCGGGCTGGCGCTTTCGGTCTTGAGCGCGGTGATGCTGTTCGTGATGTGGAACGGCCGCGGCAATCTATGGCCGCTGGTGTTCGTGGCGTTTGTCCCCATGTATGTGGCGCAGTACCGGTTGCTGCCGCGCAAGGTGTCGGCGTTCGCGCTCTCGATCGCGGCGCTCGGATACTGGCTGGCGATGTGGAGCTTCGGCGGGCTCGGCCCTGTTGTGACATGTGTCGGAGCCCTGATCCCCGCAGCACTGTGGTTCGTCATCGGAATCTTCGAGCGGCCGTTCGCTGAGCGCACGCGCTACAAGTGGTTCCTGGTGCAGTTGCCGCTGTTGTGGGTCGGCGCTGAGGTGCTCGGGCAAGCGAACCTGCTGCTGGCCAGCAACTACCTGATCGCATACCGGGCGGCCGCTGCACCCGCGATCATCCAGCCGGTCAGCATCCTGAGTTCCCCCGCTCTGAGCTTCCTCATGATCATGATCAATGCCGCCATCGCACTGCTCGTACTCAAGGCCATGGACCGGCGCTGGCCGCAGCTAGCAACTGTCGCGATTCCGAAGAAGACCGTCGCCTGGACCTCAGCAATCGCTGGCACGGTGACGGTAGCGTGGCTGGCTTCAAGTCTGCTTATCTACGCGCAAGTGAGTGCCGAGATGGGCCCCCGGGTACGGGTTGCCGCAATTCAACCGGGACGCCAGGACTCGACCCCAAGCTTCATCTCAGGGACCGGAGACACGGGTCTAACGCCCGCGGAAAACCAAGCTCGTCGGGACCGGCAACAGATCAAGCTCGTCTCCATGACCAATGAGGCTGCCCGACAGGGGGCGCAGTTGATTGTCTGGCCTGAAGAGATCCTTGACTACGACCCAATGGTGCCAGGGAAGGGTGAATGGATCAGCGAACTTGCCAAATCGACGAACGCGACCCTTGTGGTGGGTTTCATGCAAGATGCGTCGCTCGGCCAGGAAACACCCAACATCGCGGTCACTTACCTACCGAATGGTCAGATCGCCGGGCAACCCTATTACAAGGTCCATCCGGTATTCGCTCACGGTGAAGCGTTCCGCTCGCCTGATCAGTACCCGAGATATCAGACGCCGTACCCCACCTATCTGACACCTTTTGGGCAGCTCGGCGTGATCATCTGCTGGGACCACGATTTCCCGAATTCCGCTGCGCGGTTGGAGGCCGTGACGGGAGCCGACATCATGGCAGTGCCTGCCGATGACCCTTCGGCGATTGTTCCGCTTCGGTGGCAATCGCTGGTCTTCCGCGCCGTCGAAAACCGGATTCCGATGGTAAAAGGAGAGGTTTCCGGTGACTCGGCAATCGTCAACGCGAACGGCGATGTCGTCACCCGAGTGCAAAGTCCGGAGGGGCAGACGCTGGTGCTCGTCGGCGACGTCGATCTCGGACCACGGGGGGCGTTGTTCTCCGATATCGGAGGTTACCCGTTCGCGGTCATAGTGATCGGCGGACTGATCGCCCGCTACGCCCGTCAGATCTTCCTTTGGCGCCACACCGTCAACTGACCGACCTTCCGTGCGCCCGGCGTTGGCCATGCCACCG
>JBAXOQ010000387.1:0-4065 GCA_037133175.1 Actinomycetes bacterium | reverse complement strand
GAGTCGGTCGGGTACCGGATCCGACAGGAGATCGACCTGTACTGCTACCCGCTCGATTCGATGCAAGGCCGTGCTCGACGATGATCGCCGAGACTGGCGTGGACATAGCGCATCCATGCCTCGAATGTGCTGTGCCCGAGGCGCTTGTAAACCATGCCGGGATCATCTTCGACGTCAAGGGCTGACTGTCTCACGCCCCCAGGGGGCCCCTGGGGGCGTGCACGGCCTACGAGATGGCCACGTTCGCCGGGTTAAAGCCATTGGATCCGGTGTAGATGCGCACATTGCCGCGGGACACCACGGTGAACGTGGTCAGCCCAGGCGTGACGCCACCATCCGTGCTCCGGTTGAGGAAGCAGTTGGCCGCGACCTGGCCGCCGTCCCCGACGCAGGTGGTGGCGCCGATCCTGACCGTTGCCGCATCCGGGGTTAGTGGACGAAGGTACGCGTCGGTCGCCACCGTACCGAAGTTGCGCACGACGAAGGTCTCGCCCACATTCACAAAGACCGTCGTGGGAGTGACGGCGCCTCCGGTGGCGACGGTGATCGTCGCCTGGGACGGGGTACCGCCGGCCTGCACATCGGCATTCACATCACGCGCGAGGCCGCAGGCATAGGCGCCGCCCCGGCCCCAACCGGCCAGGTTGTGTGCTCGCATCTGGACGCAAAGGGCCTGCCCGGACTCCAAGTACTGAATCGGGAAGCTCAGCCCCGGCGCTGACACCCACGCGTCGGAGCCGGCGACTCGGAACTGGTTTGCGTCGATCGCACACCCGCGCGCGTCACCCGCGCCAGCCCGAACATCGGCGCTCGCAACGCCCGAACTTGTGCCGGCCGTCACTGACGTGACCGCCGGCGGGTCGGGGAGGCCGCAGAACTTCATGGTGACCACGCCGCCCTCGGCAGTGGGGCTCTCCAACGGCAGTCCGTTGGCGCCGAAGCTGACTGCGCCGCCGCTCCTGCCCGCCGCGGTGAACTCAGCCGAAGTCACCCGCGCTCCAACTTGCCATGACGTGCCCTGCCCCCCGCCGTGGTCTCCCTGCCCAACTGCGGCGCTGGGAACGGGCCATGCCACGCCCCCCGAGGGCGTCGGCGCAGCACCGCCGGAAACGTAGCCGGTCACCAACGTTTCGGTGGCGAGGCGATACGCCTGCGGCACCTGGGTGTAGGCAGCGTTGAAGCCATTGGCACCGCCACCGCCACCGGCCGACAGCCAGATCTCCCCATCTGGGGCACCAAGGCCCGACGACCCGCCGCCGGACCCGTACCAGGTGTAGGCCGTCCAGTTGGGGGTATACCAGGTCGCCGCGCCGGTAGTGCCGACCGTCGCGGTGATGCTGTCGAGATCCCGTATCTCGACGGTGGCAGAGACCTTGGCCCCGCTGCCGCCACTCAATTGCTGACCGGTCGATCCCGCCGTAATGGTGGTTCGGCCGCCGCCTCCACCGGCGCCCAGAACGGTGGCGACGACGACGTGCGCGTCGGCGGGCACAGTGACCGAGGCTCGGCCGGTCTGTGAGCAGGTCACCAGTTGCCCAAGCGCCGGAGTGGCCTTGTCGCAGGCCGCCGTGTCGATCGCTGGAGCGTCCGCCGGGACGAACTGCAGCCGGACCGACCCGTTCCGCCGCTTGTCGGTATTCGGACGCGTCGTCACCTCCGCCCCCTCGGGAACATAGGTGACGCCCGGCGCCCCGGCTTGTCCGCTGAGTTGGAAGCCCCCCAACAGGATGAATCCCCTGCCCCGGCCTCCCGAAGCGTCCGCTGCCCAAGCAGAACTCGGTCGTCGCACGTTGACGGGGAGCCCCGCAGACGGCACGAACTCGGTGGAGATCTGCGCGAACAACTGTTGCAGCACGGCCGTGACTCGCGCCGGGTCCACACTGTAGGTCGATGCTGCGGGGCCGACGCTCGTCCCCATTACAACGGCGACAACGGCGTTGCGCTCGGCATCGGTCATTTGCGGCTCTGCACCGCAACTGGGCGACCACGGTGGTGCCGTCAATCCGACGGCTGACCGCAACGGAGCAAGGCAGGTGAGGTAGCGACTGAGGAACCCCTCCCAGCCGCCGCCGCCGCCTCCAGCGGCGGCGATGAGCGCATCGGGCTGCTGATCTGCGCCAGTAACCTGCAAAGCGGAGTAGCCCCCGCCGTCAAGACTGCCGAACCAAACGGCGTTGCCCATTTGCCCGTCTTTGAGTGCCGGCGCCTTCCCGACCGTCACCACGTAACGTGGCGCGACCTCCACGGCCGGCATTCCAGCGTTGTGGACCATCGCGCCGAAACCGAACTTCCCCACTCCGCGATCGCGGTTGGGCCATCCGGCCGCCTGACCACCGTCGGCTCCGAGGATGGTGTAGCTGGCAAGCCGGTACCCGTCAGGAGTGGAGATCTGGTAGGTCCCTGGCTCCGTGCACGTGACGGTTATGCCGGGGCCGCCGACGTCGCAACCCTGCGCCTCCAAGGTTGTCGCCTTGGCCTTCACCGTGAAGACAACAACCGAGGTCAGGCTCGTCCTACCGCGAGTGGCCGTCACCTCGACGCTGCGCTTGGCGGCCTTCGTCGTCGGTGTTCCCGAGATTTGGCCCGTCGTGGAATTCAAGGTCAGTCCGTCGGGCAGTGCGCCCGCGGTGACTTCGAAAGCGTTCGGCGTGAACCTCTCGGCCGCGAAGGTTACCGGTGTGATCGCGACACCTCGCCTGGCCAGCACGGCCGACGTCGAGGGCGTCAACGAGGGGCACGGATCACTGAGGTAGCGCTGTGAGAGGAAGGGGTAGCCGCTGTTCATTCCTGGACAGATGGACCACGGCTGAGCGCGGGAGAAGCCGTCGAAGATGTGCCAGTTCTGTGAGCGGAAGGTGACCCATTCCTTCATCTGCGCCCGGGTGCGCTGGAGCCCTGCACCATTGGTCCCGACGGCGGAGTCAGCCGGGTTCCACAGGACGCTCGTGACCGTGCCCTGGCCGCTACCGACGACCGGTCCAGCCTGCACTCCAGCCGCCGACACTGTGCCAATGGAGTAGCTGTTGAAGAGTCGGGAGTCAGGCCCGGCGACGCCGACGAGGCCGCCGAAACCTGTTGCCGCGCCCACGACACCGGCCTGGCGAGAGACGTCGGCGGTGCTGAAGGAGTTGATGACCACGCCAGAGGACACGAAGGCGCCCACCAGCCCGCCGGCAGCAACCCTGCCCACTACCGATCCGGACACCGACGAGGCCTTGATCTCCGCACGCCCTGAAGCCGTGCCCACCAGCCCACCCGCCGTTGTGCCCGACACCTGAGCGTCGATCAAGTGTATGGAGCGCAGCGAGGCGTCCGCCCCCGAAACGAAGTCGAACAAGCCAGTCGATCCGAGGCCCCCACTGGCCACGCGCTCGAGGTTCGCAATCGCGAACCCGGCTCCGTCATATGTGCCCGTGAACGGCCGACCCGACTCTCCGATGCCTGTCGGCCACCCGCAGGCGGCCAAGTCGATGTCCGCGACCTGCCGGAAGTGCGAGGACCACACGTCTGGCGTCTGACGGACGAACTCCAGGTCGGTCGCGGTGATGATCAGATACGGGTCATCGAGAGCGCCCGACCCGCTTGGCTGAGAGGCCTGGCAATTGGCGCGGGGCACCGCGTCGACCGCCGAAACAGCCGGCACAGGTCCGACGCCGGCCCCGATCGCGAGAACGGCAGTCACTGCGAGGCTCAGTGTTCGGGCACCCCTGCGCAGGATAGGCATATAGCAAACATAGGAATCCGCACACCGTGAACACGACTTATATCGGGATTAAGGCGAAAAGGACAAATCACGACCCGAAAGGCCCGGTCGCATAACGGTGGGGTTGCCCTCGCCTTACCGGGACTGGGTCAAGCCCTGCACCGCAACGTCATCCAACAACACACCCGGATGCGACTGAACCGCTGCGACCACTATGGACCAGAAGTCATTGCGGTGCATAGTGTTTCGAGATTCGATTGGACGCGCACGAACGTCCCAATGCTACCCGCTCGTCGACAGCGCCTTGAGCAGGTAGGCGTCTCCCCAGACGTAGGTGCCCTCGCGCGGGTCGATAGCGACGC
>JBAXOQ010000386.1:0-4070 GCA_037133175.1 Actinomycetes bacterium | reverse complement strand
GAGCTTCCTGAGTCAAGCGCGCCGACTTCTGCGCGACGGCGGAATGGTCGTGCTGCGCGGTGCCCTCGGCTGGGACGCTGCCGTGATCGACCCGGCCCAGCGCGACGCCGGAACAGCCTCCCTGCGTGCGGCGGCTGCTTCGCTGCAAGACGATGAGCAGTTGCTGACAGCTCTGTTGCCGGTGGCCGATGGCTTGCTGATCGCCACCAAGAGAACCGTCTGAGACGGCCGCTACCACAAGTCCGGAGCACCCTCGAGCCAACGCAGCAGCACTCGGGCACCGAACCCGGTTGCCCCTCGGGCCAATTCCGCCCGCGGGGCTTCCGCGCGACCCGGTCCGGCAATGTCCAGGTGCGCCCAACGAACCCCGGCAACGAACTCCTGCAAGAACAACGCCGCGGTGATCGACCCGGCACCCACATCTGTGCGGGCAACGTGCGAGATATCGGCGACGCTGGAGTCCAGGGCGCTGCGGTAGTCAACCACCAGAGGCATCCGCCACAGCCGATCGTTGCTGGAGACCCCGGCCGCCTGCAGCGCGGCGGCCAGCCCGTCATCTTGGGTGTACAGGGCGCCCATGGATCTGCTCAGAGCCATAGTGGCAGCGCCGGTCAGGGTCGCAATATCGATCACCACGTCCGGGGACAACCGCGCCGCAGCATAGGCCAGGGCGTCGGCCAATACCAGTCGTCCCTCTGCATCGGTGTCGACCACCTCAGAGGTACGCCCGCCGAAGTGACGCACCACGTCTGACGGCCGGTACGCACTGGCTCCGGGCATGTTCTCCGCGCAAGCCAGCACTCCGGTCACGTCAACGCCGACGTCCAGATCCCGCAACGCGCTCATCACCCCGAGCACGGCTGCCGCCCCCGCCATGTCGGTCTTCATCAACGGCATCCCATCAGCCGGTTTGAGACACAGACCGCCGGAGTCGAAGGTGATTCCCTTTCCGACCAGGACCACATGCGGCCCGCCTGCCCCGCCCTGGTAGTCCATGATGACCAGCTGTGGCGGATTCGCCGAGCCAGCCCCCACCGCGGTAAGGCCGCCAAAACCGCCACGTTCGAGTCCGGCTTGGTCGATGACCCGCACCCTGAAGCCCGATTCCTTGCCGACACGCCTGGCCTCGACCGCCACCCACGCGGGGCTCTTGGAGTTGGAGGGCCGGTTGCCCAGGTCTCGTGCCAGGCACACAGCCCGTGCAGTGGCCAGCGCCCGATCCAGCGTCGGCTGCGCGCTGGCCACAGAAGGGACAGCTAGCTGCACCAACAACGGCTTGGGCTGGTGGTCACCACTCTTGCGAGTGAATCGATGGGAGGCGAGCAGCAGACCTTCGCAGAATGCCCGGAACGACTCACGCGACAAGGTGGCACCAACATCGCACAGGACCACCTCGCTACCGCGAATGCGCTCAGCCAACCGAGCGCCGGCTTCCCTTGCCGCGACCGGACCGCCATCACCGAGCCCGAGGACCAGCAGTTGCTCAGTCGTGTCGTCCTCAAGCTCGACCGCGACGATCTCGGCAGCCGCGCCGGTCGAATTCGCTCTGCGCAGTCTGCGGACGAGATCGATCCGATACTGGTCTGCCAACCGGACCCCAACGTCATCGGCCACCACCCCGTCGGCCCCGACGCTGCAACTCGTCACCACGACATGCGCCGGAACCAGATCGACAAGGGCCGCGGCCGGTGCCAACACCGGCTCCTCATCGAACTCGTCGTCGGTCAAAACGCCGAGCGCCTGCAACACGTCAAGCGAGACGAGTTGCAGGCGCACAGCTTGGGTCGAATGGGATCCGATCGCAACCACAGTCGATGGACTTAGCCGGTGACAGTGCCGAGTTGGATCCCGAGATCTCGAGCCTCGTCCGGGGTCATCTCAACGACGAGTCGGCCTCCGCCCTCCAGCGGAACTCGCATCACGATCCCCCGGCCCTCCTTCGTGACTTCTAGCGGACCATCGCCCGTTCTCGGCTTCATCGCAGCCATAGCCCGTCCCCTTTCAAGGTCACATGTACCCGTGCGATCCGGTGTGTTTGTGTCATCCTACTCGCTTTTGACATGTCTACTCGCACGGTCGATTATTCCGCATCGGGCAGCTAGTTGTCTGTGCGCCCCTCGGGCTGGGCGGATATTTCCGGATCCGATGCCGTGCCCGGTCGGGTGCCTACTCCCACGATGCCGAATCAATCGCCTGAGCAGCGCCGGAAGGGCCGGGTGCGCCCGACCAGCTGACTGCGCCAGACGCTGACAACTGCCCGTTCAACTCGGACACTTGGTCGGTGAGTTCGGCAACTTTCTGCTGATTGGCATCGAGCTCAAGGCCGACCAGGGCCAGCACCTCGTCAACCTCACTCATCCGGTAGCCGCGGGCGACGATAGAGAACCGGACACGAGTCAGTTGCTCCGAGTCAAGCGGAGCTGCCGGTAGGATCGGCGGCACACGATCGCGGGTTGCCTCCGGCATCTGCCCGAATCGTCCGACGGCAACCAGAGCGGTGAAACAGATGCCTGTGAGCAGCACGGCCATAAGCAACAGCGTCATGATTCCCTTTCGACAGACCCGGCCCCGGCGGGTAGAGGTTGGCCGGTCACGATGATCCTAGGCAAGCGGGTCTTCGATGACAACCAGCACCTGGTAATGGCAATCATCAACCGAACCCCCGACTCGTTCTACGACAAAGGGGTCAGCTACACCAACTCAGCCGCACTGGACCGGGTCGAGCAAGTGATCGAAGCCGGGGCCGACATCATCGACATCGGCGGTGTCAAAGCCGGGCCCGGCGCCCAGGTGGACGTCGCCGAAGAGATCCGCCGGACGGGTGACTTCGTCGGCCTGGTTCGAGCCGGACATCCTCAGGTGATCATCAGCGTCGACACCTGGCGAGCAACGGTGGGACGCGTTGCTTTGACCGAGGGCGCAGATGTGATCAACGACGCGTGGGGCGGATGGGACCCCGACCTCGCGGTCGTCGCCGGCGAGTTCGGCGCCGGTCTGGTCTGCACCCATACTGGTGGTGCCACACCGCGAACCAGACCCCACCGCGTTGCCTACCAGGACGTGGTCGATGACGTGCTGCGTTCCGTCACACGGCAAGCTGATCGAGCTGTGTCGTTGGGCGTACCCGCCGATTCGATCATGATTGACCCAGGGCATGACTTCGGCAAGAACACCTACCATTCGCTGGAGGTGACTCGCGAGCTCGGTCGGCTCGTGGACACCGGCTGGCCAGTGCTGGTCTCGCTGTCAAACAAGGACTTCATCGGCGAAACCCTCGATCGGCCGGTCGGCGAGCGCCTCATCGGGACGCTCGCGGCCACATCCGTTTGCGCCTGGCTCGGGGCGAGGGTTTTCCGAGTCCACAACGTGCCAGAGACCGTGCAGACCCTCAACACTGTCGCAGCCATCACCGGAACCAGACCACCGACTGTGGCACGACGAGGGCTGGCCTGATCTGGTTGGACCGACGCCGATGCTGTGAGACCCTGGAGCTGTACTGACACCGGGTATCGAAGGATGGGCTGAATCACCATGTCTGAAGCGACTCCGCCAACCCCCATGAACCCGCCGAGCGCGGTGCCACCACCGGACCCGCTGTCTGCGCCGGACGCACCGCGAAGCACGACGACCGCAGCGCCTACCCCTGCGGCACCCGGCGCGAGCACCATTCTGGGACCGGACACAAAGTGGATCCTGATCACTATCTGCGCCGTCGTGGCGATGCTGCTGCTACTCGGCGCAGTGGCCGCGGTGGCGGTCGTGGCATCTCACGCCGTCGGCAATCGGATGACGAACCGCGGCTCCATGGGCAATGGCCCGATCGTCCCCGGTGCGCCCGGACAACGGCAGCAGCCACGAGGTGGCGGAATGGGCGGCTGGGGATCGGGCGGCTGGGGATCGGGCGGCCGTGGCACGGGCGGTCTAGGAACGGGCGACTGGATGACCCGGCTGTTGCCCGGCCTTGAGCACGGCGACGTGGTCCTGCAGGGACCCGCGGGAACACCGGTGACCAAACGGGTGGTCGTCGGAACGATCACCGCGTCCACCCCGACCAGCGTGACCATCAAGGC
>JBAXOQ010000385.1:0-4082 GCA_037133175.1 Actinomycetes bacterium | reverse complement strand
GGGCAGCAACACCGCGCCCTCCCGCTACCCGTTCACCTCGGCCAATGCAGCCAACTACTGGTTTGGGGGTGCGTCCCCGTACCCGATCGACGGGCTGATGTGGACGTCGGCGGCCGGAGCCTATTCGAACTCACCGAGCCCCTTTGGCACCTTCGACCAAGGCGGCAATGTCCAGGAGTTCAACGAGGCCGTCATAGAAGAGTGGAACGGCGAGGGCTACGACTACTGGCGCGCCTTCCGCGGCGGATCGTTCCAGGACGACTACGGTTCGCTGTCGACCCTCGTCAGGTACGGCACCCCCTCGCTCGGCGTAGACAACATGTTGGCCACGGTCGGTTTCCGCGTGGTCAAGGCCTACGTGCCTCCTGCGCCCGGAATCACCGAATTCTCGCCGACCTCCGGTCCGGCCAAGACCGTCGTGACGATCACCGGTACCGCGTTCACCGGATCGACAGCGGTCACCTTCAACGGGATTCCGGCGGCGTTCACTGTTGTTTCCGATACCAGCATCAGCGCGACGGTGCCCTCGGGCAATGCGTCTGGCACGATAAGCGTCCCGACCCCCGCTGGCAGTGATGCGAGCTCGTCCAGCTTCACCCGCACCGCCACGACGTGGTACGTGCCGACCGACGAGGCCATGATCCAGTCGGCAATCGATACCGCCACGGCCGGCGACACGATCGAGGTTGCCGCGGGAACCTACGACGAGGCCGTCCACGTCGACAAGCAGCTCAGCGTCCTCGGGCCCAACGCGGGCATCGACCCCAACACCGGGGTCCGCTCGGCGGAAGCCACTCTGCAGTCGTCAGCTCACCAGGACATGCAGTTCCGCGTGTTGGCGGATGGCATCACCGTCGACGGCCTGACCTTCGACGGCAGCCTGCATGGATCCGCGAAGCCGATCTCAAACTGGGCGAGTGATGATGCTGCGAGTCCCACGGTCATCAACAACCTCACCGTGAAGAACTGCATCATCCAGAACTACGATCAGGCGTATGTCTACTCCCCCCCGCTTAGCGGCGAGTCCTATCCCAACGGGGTGAAGCTGTCCAACTACTCAGCTTCTGTGTCGAGCGGCCACCTCATCACCAAGAACAGGTTCGACAACATTTACTACACGAGCGGCGGTGTCTACAACCCGGCACGTCTCGGGTCCGCCATCGACTTCTACGTACGGGGCGACGCGGTCGGCACCATCACCGGTACCGTCAGTGACAATGTGGTCACGAATGTGGCAGTCGGCGTCGCTCTTCAGAACATCAACACCGGCTCGGTCACGGTGTCGGGCAACAGCATCCAGGCGTTCACCATGTGCGTACGCAACCAGTTCGATGCTGGCGCGCAGCCCCTGTCGTCGACCGTCAGCATCACGAACAACACCCTGACGCCTGTCACCAGCATTCCCGGGTATCCCACCCTGCAGTGCAACGCGATTCAGGTGGCTTCAGATAGGCCGAGCGCATCTCAGTCGACGGTCATCTCGGGTAACACGATCACGGGCCCGCGGTATGGGGTGCGCCTCTACACCTATAACGCTGCGAAGGGTTTCGGTTCGGTTTCCATCACTGGCAACACCATCACCGGCTGCACGGACACTGCCGCCGGGGTTCTTCCGGCCGGTGTCCGGATTGACGGCTTAAGCACGGGCTCGACGGTCGGAACGATCGCAATCACTGGTAACACCATTTCCGGTAACTCGGGTCCGCTGAGCAACGGCTTCGGTGTCCGCAACCAGACGACCACTCAGGTCAACGCCACGGGCAACTGGTGGGGCACTGCGAGCGGCCCGTATAACGCGACGACGAACCCTGCCGGTACCGCGAACGCAGTGACCGACTACGTGACCTACAACCCGTGGTACAGCACCAGCGGCATGACCCCTAAGACCTACTCGGTCGGCGCTGGCAAGACCTACACCACCATCCAGTCGGCCATCGACGCGGCCTCGGCCAACGACACGATCCTCGTGGCCGCCGGCACCTACGTCGAGAACGTCGACATTGACAAGGTTCTCACCATCACCGGCACGAGCGCTGTGGTAGACGGCGACGTGACTCTCGACGCCAAGCCGACGATCACCGGGGTGGCGCAGGCCACTGGCCACGTCTGTAACGTCACGGCAAACGGCACGATCCAGACGGGTATCGACATCGCGGGTGCAGGCAACACGGTCAACATCGCCAACGGCACCTATATCGCGTCCAACACCACTATCAACAAGTCGCTGACTGTGCAGGGTGAGTCGAAGGCCGGCGTCATCATTGCACCGGCGGCAAACGACACCCAGAACAGCACCGACTACGGCGGCACCTACCAGCAGGGTCTGATCGTGGTCGCCAACGACGTGACGATCAAGAACCTCACCATCGACGGCGACGCGAACAACATCGCCAACGGCGGGACGCTGACAAACCAGCACAACTTCCGCACCGGCATCATCACCATCAGCAGCACGCAGGCCGGCCCCTACAACAACCTGACGGTGCAGGACTGCGTCGTCCGCAACCTCGTGCTTAAGGGCATCAGCCTCTCGAACACGTCGTCGGGCGGTCACCTGATCGCCGACAACACCATAGAGAGCATCGCGATCAAGCACGGCATCTATTCGCAGGCCGCCGACGCGACGATCACGCGCAACACCATCAGCAAGACCGGCATGGGCATCCTGTTCAGCACGGGAGTGGTCACGCCTTCGAGCAAGACTTCGACGATCACCGACAACACGCTCTTCGACATCGCCGGGATCTACAGCACCTACTACAACGGTTCCGGCTGGCCCTCCAACGGCATCTACTACCGCAACCCCAACGTCGACGAGACGGTCATCATCACTGGAAACCACCTGACCGTTGGCGATGGAGCCGAGGTCGACTCGCCGGGTGTGTGTGCCTTCTACATCTACAACACCGACGCCAACAGTCAGATCTCCAACAACACCGTCGACACGACTCAGGGCACCAACAACCTAGGCGTGTTTCTGGGCGGAAGCGCGGGCACGACCGTTGACGGCAACACCTTTGCGATGAACGACTCCGACACCGGCATCTATCTTGGCCGTGGTGTCGCCGGGACTCCGGTTCCCAACGTCGTAAGCGACAACACGTTCACTTCGACAGGAAGCACATCGTCTGATTCCTACGCGATCGGAACCGACGTCTACGAGGGAACCGGCATTCTCATGAGCAACGACGGCCTCGTGTTCTGGCTTCCGGAAATCCCCTATGACACCAACACCACCGTCACAGGAAACACCATCACGGGCTTCGTGCGCGGCATCGCCCTATACGAAGTGGCATCGGGTGCGTACGTGCAGCCGGGTTCGACAGTCAAGGCCACCGTGCACAGCAACTCGATCACCGGCAACACGGAGTTCGGGATTGACGCATCCACAGTGAGCACCGACGTCGACGCCACCAACAACTGGTGGGGTGCGGCATCCGGCCCGTTCAACGCGGCGCTGAACCCCGCAGGCACCGGTAACGCGGTCTCGGCCAACGTGCTCTTCGACCCGTGGAGCCTGCCGGCAGGCCAGGGTAGGCTCACCGGCACCATCACGGCCGCCAGCGCTCCTCAGGCCACCTGCGTGGTCTCGGTCTACAACGCCACGACGCATGCCTACATCAAGGGCGTCTACACCAACCTGTCCGGTGTCTACAACCTCACGGGCCTTCCCGCCGGCTCCTATCACCTGCGCTTCACCAACACCACGCCCTTGAACCTGAGCCAGTTCTACGATCACAAGGCCACCATCGCCGAGGCGACTGTGGTCACCCTGGGGTCTGAGACCAAGACCGTTTCGGCGGATCTGACGCTCGTCACGCCCACACCCACGCTCACAAGCTTCACGCCGGCAAGCGGTCCTGTGGGCACGGTCGTCACGATCACGGGCACCAACCTCACCGCCGCCAGTGCCGTGACCTTCAACGGCACGGCAGCCACCACCTACAGCGTGGTCAACGCCACCCAGATCACGGCCACTGTTCCGTCAGGCGCCACCACGGGCAAGGTCGCGGTGACCACCGCCGGCGGTACGGCCACCAGTGCGGCTGACTTCACCGTCATCCCCACGCCCACGATCTCAG